>NZ_JBJXVK010000018.1:0-108454 GCF_046159765.1 Pectobacterium artocarpous | reverse complement strand
TGCGTGATCTGATCCTGAGATTGAGCAAAAGTTCGATTTATTCAACAAAGCCCTTGTCTTCCTCAAAGAACGGAAAATCTGATAGCTTTTCGCATCAAGAATTACCACATTAATGGTTGTTAATATAATGTAGACTGCGGTTAATACGTGAAGGTGCTATCCATCTGAGGCTGGATAGTCTATAGATATTGGTCATCAAACATTAGCGGTACTGTGTAACTGCGCTTTCAATTGGTCATATTCCTGAACAACGTAATTCTCAGCCCATTGCTGATCGCTGATCTGTTCAAGCTTAACAGCACAGTGCTTGTACTCGGGTGTCCCCGCAATGGGATCCAAATGATCCAGCGTCAGCTCATTGCAGGCACCAACCCACCACTGGTAGGTCATGTATACTGCCCCACGGTTGATTCTGCTACTGAGCTGTGCACGGCTGATAATTCTACCACGACGCGAACTGATCCATACCAGTTGCCCCTCTTCAATTCCCAAAGCTAAAGCATCATCATTATTTATTTGTACACGTCCCGGCTCATCAGCTAATGTCTGTAATGCACTACAGTTACCGGTCATAGATCGACAGCTATAATGCCCGACTTCACGTACGGTACAGAGCCTCATAGGATAATGTTCGTCCGTCTGCTCCTGCGGTGGTCGCCAGTCACAGGCAAACAACAAGCCTTTCCCGCCTGGACGGGAAAAAACACTATCTTTATAGAGATAGGGAGTACCCAGATGAGATTCATCGGGACAAGGCCACTGGACATATCCTAATCCCGCCATCTTGTCATAAGTCACCCCTTTATAGAGCGGGCACAGGCCACGCAGTTCATCCCAAATTTCCTGCGTGTTGTTATAGTGCATGGGGTAGCCCATTGATGCCGAAATACGGCTGATAATCTGCCAATCAGGCAAAACATCCCCTTGTGGCTCAACGGCTTTTGCAAAGCGCTGAAAACCGCGATCTGCGCTGGTATACACACCTTCATGCTCCCCCCAGGACGTAGCCGGTAGGATAACATCTGCCATCGCAGCCGTTTTGGTCATGAAGATATCCTGAACAATTATCAGTTCTAGCTTTTCAAACGCCTGCCGTATCAGGGACAGATCCGGTTCCGTCTGTAACGGATCCTCACCCATAATGTAGAATGCTTTCAATTTGCCTTCCAGCACACGATGGGGTACTTCGGTAATGGCATAGCCTGGTTTACCGGACAGTTTTTTAACTCCCCATGCCTGGGCAAACTTGTTCCGTGTTAAACGATCAGTGACGGATTGATAGCCAGGAAAAACGTTAGGCAATGCTCCCATATCGCAGGCGCCCTGGACATTATTCTGCCCGCGCACCGGTCCAACCCCAACAGCGGGGCGACCCAAATTTCCCGTCAGCAAAGCCAGACCAGAAAGGCCTTTAACAACGTCCACGCCTTGTCCCCACTGGGTAACCCCCATCCCCCACAGAATGGTCGCGTTCCCCGCGTCGGCAAACAGTCGCATGGCATCGCGAACCAACTGGGGCCTGAGGCCGGTTATGACTTCAACAGATTCAGGGGTATATTTGCTGACAACCTGCCGGTATTCTTCGAACCCCTCCGTATGTCGCGCCACATATTGCTGGTCATAAAGTCCTTCTTCAATCAATACGTTGGCAAAGGCGTTTACCAGCGCCATATTGCTGCCATTCTTCAATGGGAGCCACAGATCAGCCTGTCGTGCGCTTTCTATAAAGCGAGGGTCACAGACGATTATTTTAGCCCCGTTCTCACGGGCTTTCAGGATCCGACGCGCGACGATAGGATGAGAGTCTGCGGCGTTGTAGCCAAAAATAAGAAGGCAATCGCTATGTTCAATATCGCCTATCGAATTACTCATCGCACCATTGCCCAGAGTAACCTGCAGTCCTGCAACAGATGGTCCATGGCACACGCGCGCGCAGCAGTCGATATTGTTGCTGCCAAGAACCGCGCGAACAAATTTTTGCATCACATAGTTAGTCTCATTACCCGGACCACGGGAAGAGCCCGTGACCATTATCGATTCGGAGCCGTGCTGCTCTTTAATCTCGCCAAGACGGGTGCTAACAAACTGAATAACGTCTTCCCATTTCACAGCCTTAAAAGGGCCGCTACGCTGGAGCCTTATCATCGGTTGGGTAAGACGGGGCGTTAACAGACGGGTGTCATTGAGAAAGTCCCAGCCATAATGCCCTTTCAGGCACAGTTTTCCTTGGTTGGTCACGCCGTTGGCTCCCTCGGCGCCGATGACCTTCCCGTGTTCCACCAACAAATTCAGTTTGCATCCTGAACCACAGTAGGGACAAACAGTCAGTACTTTTTCCATATTAAGGCTCCTGTAGCCAGCATGGATTAAAATAAATGAATATCTGCGTTATTACAGGCGGTATCCTGCTGTTTTTGGATTATTTGCTGGCTGATAGCATCCATACTGATCAGCTTGAGTGCATGAGTTGGACAGACCTCCACACATGCTGGACCATTGGCTCGACGAATACAGAGATCGCATTTATGCGCCTCGCTGTAATAGGTATTTTCCAGGGTCTTTCCGCTAGTCTGTGGGATAACCATCACTTCGATAGCACCAAAAGGGCAGGCGACAGAACAACTTTTACAACCGATGCACAATGCCTGATTGACCTGTACGCCATTGCCGCTGTTCACAACGGCGTGGGTAGGGCATGCGCTGGCACAGGGCGCATTTTCACACTGACGACAGATAACCGGTACAGTGACCTGAGAAGTTTTGATCACGTTCAACCGCGGGAAAAAATGCTGTGCACATAGCGTTCTGGTATTCTCTGCGTTATGCGCAATCGCGCAGGCAATTTCGCAGGTACGGCAACCAATACAGCGGTCAGCATCAGCAAGTATGAATGGATTCATCGCCCCCTCCGTTTCTGCTCTGAACAAACTGCTGGTTCTGCACACTGATGCCCAACGAGTCGATAATACCCAGAGCGGCTTTACGCCCATCAGCCATTGCCGTTACAACTAAGTCCGCACCGCGTACAACATCACCTCCGGCAAAAATTTTTGAATGGCTGGTTTGATACGGATAGCGGCTTCTGGCTGAAGCTTTAATTAACCCCCAGTCGTTGAGTTGAATATCCGCCTCATCAAGCCATGGCATAGCATGCGCACTAAAACCAAAAGCCATAATGACTGCATCCGCTTCCAGCAAAAATTCTGACCCAGGAACAGGGCGGGGTCTGCGGCGGCCACTGCCGTCGGGTTCCCCCAGCACGGTACGGATCAGGCTGATCCCGGTAACATATCCCTGAGGGTTAAGCTGGATATGCTGTGGCTGAACGTTAAACATAAAATCTGCGCCTTCTTCCCGAGAATTTTTCACTTCCTTTTTAGAGCCCGGCATGTTTTCCTCATCGCGCCGATAGGCGCAGGTGACTTTGGCTGCCCCCTGGCGTAATGAAGTGCGCAGACAGTCCATTGCGGTATCCCCACCGCCAAGCACCACTACGCGCTTACCTTTCATATTGATGTATGGTTCGTCTGGCAGTTCTGGCAGTCCCATCTCATGTTTGGTATTGGCAATAAGGAAAGGCAGGGCATCAAAAACACCGGGCGCATCTTCATTCTTCAGACCGGCTTTCATGGATGTGTAAGTACCGACACCGATAAAAATGGCATCAAATTCATCAAGCAGCTGATGTAGTGCGATATCCTTACCTACTTCGGTATTCAGGCGAAATTCAATGCCCATCAGGGTAAACAGTCTGCGACGCGTAATGAGAACATCTTTATCCAGTTTAAAAGCAGGAATACCAAAGGTCAGCAGTCCACCGATTTCAGGATGGCGATCGAATACCACAGTCTGGACGCCATGGCGTGCCAGAATATCTGCGCAACCTAATCCCGCAGGACCGGCACCGATCACCGCCACCCGTTTTCCGCTGGAAATCACATGGGATAGATCCGGCACCCAGCCCATTTCAATCGCCGTATCCGTAATATAGCGTTCGATATTACCTACAGTGACCGAACCATATTTACCGTTCAGTGTACAGGAACCTTCGCACAATCGGTCCTGTGGACAAACGCGTCCACACACTTCAGGCAACGAACTGGTGCGATGGGAAAGCTCTACCGCCTCCAGGATCCGTCCTGTTTTCGCCAATCGCAATAACTCTGGAATATTGTTATGTAGCGGACAGGTCCATTCACAGACGGCATGCTTGCTACAGGACAGGCAGCGATCGGCCTGCATCGTCATCTGCTCGGTTGAAACTGGTCGATAGGTTTCCATAAAGGTGGTTTTGCGTAATTCAAGCGCCGTTTTCTCAGCGTCAACACGCGGCCGTCGAGGGAGCGTCTCCAGTAAGGACGTGACGCGGTTTACCGCACTCGGGGATGGCGCAACCGGTTCAGTCCCCCGTGATGCAGTAGTACGCCGCTTGTCATCGATGCTTGTGGTGAGCGTCTTTGAATTGAACAGATGCAGCGCCTGAGTTGGACAAGCGTTGACGCAGGCCTGACCCTCGTCATGGCCTGAACAGAGATCGCATTTACTGGCAAAAACTCGCGTAAATGCGTTATACGGCACACTTTCGCTAACGATGTCCATGGCACCGAACGGACAGGCTAGAGCACAGCTCTTGCATCCTATGCAACGTTCTTTGATCAATTGAATACTGTCATCTCGCCTGATCAGAGCATGAGTCGGGCACACCCTCGCACAAGGCGCATCTTCACACTGACGACAGAGCACTGCTGTGGTATGCTCTATTCCTTTGACAACTTTTATTCTTGGATGAAAATCTTCTGCTTTGTCCGGATAACTACTCATATTATGGGACATAACACAGGCGACCTCACATGCACGACATCCAATACAATCACGGGCATTGGCGATAATAAACCGGTTCATAATGTTTTCCTGTGGTTTATACGCTTATCTTCCAATTTGACACCAATCAGCCTCTACCTTTCGTCATTAATCTTAACAGCATAATCAATAACGCTTGTTGACAATTCTGTCAGGCGATCAGGTATAAAGGAAATAAATGTCAAAATTAATAGATTATTATCATGAATAAAAATTAAGATAACCGTGCTGATATTCAAGAACATCGCATTAAAGACCAGCACGAATTTTATTATTTTTAGATAAAAACCGTCTTATAATAATTTCAGAATACTATCAACGCTTTCTTTGGCATCACCAAATAGAAGCTGGGTATTCTCTTTAAAGAACAGCGGATTTTGCACGCCAGCATAGCCGGTATTCATTGACCGTTTAAATACGATAACATTTTGCGATTTCCACACTTCCAGCACTGGCATTCCGGCGATAGGACTATGAGGATCATCTTGCGCAGCAGGGTTTACCGTATCGTTTGCGCCAATAACTAACACAACATCCGTACCCTCAAAATCATCATTGATTTCATCCATTTCCAGTACAATATCATAAGGAACTTTTGCTTCAGCCAATAATACATTCATATGTCCAGGCAGTCTTCCCGCAACAGGGTGTATACCAAAACGCACCTTTATTCCCCGTTTTTTCAACGTTTCCGTGATTTCCGCTACCGGATACTGCGCTTGAGCCACTGCCATGCCATAACCTGGCGTAATAATGACGGAACTGGCATTTTTCAGTAATTCAGCGGTGTCTTCTGCAGTGACTTCATGATATTCACCCAGAGTTTCTTCTTTATTGACCGGACCACCGTTGGTGCCAAATCCTCCAGCGATCACGCTAATAAACGAACGATTCATCGCCTTACACATAATATAAGACAGAATAGCACCTGACGATCCCACCAGTGCACCGGTAATAATCAACAGATCGTTACTTAACATGAAACCCGCCGCCGCCGCCGCCCAACCGGAATAAGAGTTCAGCATTGAAACAACCACCGGCATATCGGCACCGCCAATAGATGCAACGAGATGCCAGCCAAATGCTAACGCAATGATCGTCATCAGTGCCAGAGCAATAACCTGCTGCATGGCATTTTCTGTCTGGACGAAAACGACCAGTAGAACAAATGTGATCACCAGCGCGAGCAGGTTTAACTTATGCCGGTGCGGTAACATTAGCGGTCTTGATGACATTTTACCGTGTAGTTTAGCGAATGCGACAACAGACCCGGTAAAGGTTACTGCGCCAATAAATATACCGAGAAAGACTTCCGTTAAATGAATATTATTCAGAACGGGAGTGATTTCATCCGGCGAATGATGCAAATAACTATTAAAACCAACTAATACAGCCGCAAGTCCAACAAAACTATGTAACACAGCCACCAGTTCCGGCATTTCCGTCATCTCGACTTTAATTGCCAGATAGATCCCGATGGCCCCCCCGAACACCATTGCGCCAATAATCCAACTTATCTGCCCAGAATATGGCCCCAAAATTGTCGCAATAAGTGCAAGGGCCATCCCCACGATACCAAATAGATTGCCCTGTTTGGATGTCTCATGTTTAGATAAACCGGCCAAACTAAAAATAAATAGCAACGCGGCAGCAATATAGGCTGCAATAACTACGCCTGCAGACATAGGTTATTCCTCAGTTTTTTCTAAACATTTTCAGCATTCGCTGAGTGACGGTAAAACCACCGAAGATATTGATGCTGGCAATAAGAATAGCGATCGTACTTAATATACTTATCCAACCTCCATCGTAAATTTGCAGCAGCGCGCCAACAACGATAATCCCAGAAATAGCATTGGTGACCGACATTAACGGTGTATGCAACGCATGGCTGACATTCCAAACGACGTAGTACCCTACAACACAGGCAAGCGAAAAAACCGTAAAATGTCCGAGAAACTCTTTTGGCGCCACATCAGCCAGCAACCCGAATAACAAAACGGCCAGTAGCATAAAGACATATTTACGCCACGGTGCGACAACAGGGACCACTTTTTTGTCAGCCACAGTGGTTGATTTCTCTGCCACAGGCTGAGATTGTGCAGAAACTTTAATCGGTGGAGCAGGCCAGGTAATTTCACCGTCACGAACAACAGTAACTCCTCGCACGACGACATCATCAAAATCAATCGTGATAGCGCCATTTTTTTCTTTGCACAACAGTTTCAGCAAATTGACGATATTAGTTGCATACAACTGAGATGACTGCGTCGGCAGGCGCCCAGGCAAATCGGTATAGCCGATAATTTTTACGCCATGCGGTGTTGCAATGATTTCATTCGCCACTGTGTATTCACAGTTACCGCCGTTCTGAGCGGCCAGATCAACAATAACACTGCCGGGTTTCATACTGTCGACCATATCTCTGGTGATCAATTTAGGTGCCGGTTTTCCCGGAATGAGTGCAGTGGTAATGATAATATCCACATCCTTCGCCTGCTCCGCGAACAGCGCCATTTCCGCCTTAATGAAGGCCTCGGACATCACTTTTGCATAGCCATCGCCTCTGCCGCTTTCTTCCTGAACATCAAGTTCCAGAAATTCGGCGCCCATGCTTTGCACCTGTTCTTTCACTTCTGGCCGGGTATCAAACGCACGTACGATTGCCCCAAGGCTATTCGCCGCGCCGATAGCGGCCAGCCCGGCCACGCCTGCACCAATGACCATCACCTTGGCTGGCGGTATTTTTCCCGCAGCCGTTATTTGCCCGGTGAAAAAACGGCCGAATTGGTGCGCGGCTTCAACCACCGCACGATAACCAGCAATATTAGCCATTGAACTCAACGCATCCAACGATTGCGCACGAGAAATCCTCGGAACTGTATCCATAGCCATGACAGTAATATCGCGTTCAGCGAGCTTCTCTATCAGTTCAGGGTGCTGCATCGGCCAAATAAAGCTGATCAATAATGTCTGTGGTCTTAATAGAATGATTTCATCATGCGACGGCGCATTCACTTTAAAAATAATATCAGATAGCCAAACTTCATCAGTGTCAACGATACTTGCGCCGACAGAAATAAATGCCTGATCATCAAAACTGGAACGTTTTCCCGCATCGTATTCAACCGCGACATCAAACCCCATTTTTAATAACTGCTCTACGGTTTTTGGCGTAGCGGCGATACGGTTTTCATTCATTAATCGTTCTTTAGGTATACCGATTCGCATAGCTTTTCCTTCTACTTATATGCAGAATTATAATTTATAGAAAATTAAAATATAATCATGATTCTAGATGGAATACTTTCCCCGTTAGATAATCCGGCCAGTTCTTTTCAAAGAAAATAGCATTCAAATTATCTATTAATCGCAGCTCCCTTTCCTCTATAATGAACTCTTCGTTCAGCCAGCGAACCTGTAACTGCATTTTTCTATCTTGCTGCTGTTCAGCAATAAAACGGAAATCTGTCAGTTCGCCTTCACGGCCATAGGGTACATACTCTCCTTGGGCAGAGCATAGTACTCTGGCACCTCTACTTCCACCGCCACGTTTAATATAGGTATCCAACGCAAATAATAATGCTTCAGATGCTAACGCCATATGCCGCCATTGAAAACTCTGCGCCGTTTTATTGGGATGGGGAATAAATATACCGGTTTTCTTTATTTGTTGATTCAATGCATGTGCGGCCTGCAATGCCCCTTCAACTTGCTGTACATTACAAATAAAACCAGCATTATCGCTCATTCTTTGCTGAATTTCGGCCTTAATGCTCTCAATCGACCGCGATTGGGTTATTTCACTATTGCGCTGAATCTGAGCAATAATATCCAGAAGTTCAGATTGAAAATATCCGGTAATAGCGTTTCTGTCTGTTGCAGCAATATGCTTGGCACAGCGAATGCCAAATACCTGACCTGCATTTAATGCCGCGCCACCGGGACGGGTAACGCCGTGTGTTCCTGCTGCTTCGCCGATAGCATAACAGCCAGAAAGGGATGAATGGCCCCACGTATCAACGGCAATTCCACCGTTCATATGCTGATGATTGACGTTAAATGACAATGGGGCTTTAGTAATGTCATAACCATGCGACTTATAAAGCTCAATGGCCAGGGGATTCATTTTGCGTAACCGCTCGATCGGCTGCGCTAAACAAGCATCATTATTTTGTAAATAACGCTGAACGTCCTCATCAAGATCTTGTAGTGAGAACGGCGCATCACCCGTTACAGGCAAAGGGTTACGATTAAAATCCATATAAATTTTTCGTCCGGCCTGCGACTCGACGAAAATAGCGAGATCAACCAGACTGGAGCCAAAATCCAGCAGTCGGGAGGCATGAACCGGCCACTGGTAGCCCTTACGGAAAATGTTAGAAGCCAACTCGCGAGTGGTCCGGTAATACTGCGCAAGAAAGTTGTGCTCTTTCCCCGACGCGTCAACGGAATAAATATACGGCATACTCTGAACATAGGTTCCGGATAGATTCCAAGGAAAATCATCCCGACGCGTGCCTATACCAAACTGGTGTTCTGTCAGATTGACGGTGGCGATCCCTGCTTCAAGTGCTAATCCTAACGCACCAAAACAACGTTTCGGATAAACGCTATCACGAAATAATTCACCGGGGCCGCCAGCCGCCAGAACAACAGACGGACTCAGCATCAGACATAATCCCCAAGGATTATCGGTGCTCACGGCACCTTTTACCACCGCGACTACGCCAGCGACTCGTTTCTGTTCCCCTTCACCGTCCATCAGTAAACGGATCGCCGTAGCATGATCGACAAAAGGTACGCCCAAGAGAGCGGCTTCTTCGGCAAGAACTTTGACCATTAAGCGAGATGTACGTGGCCCACAGCTCGTGGCACGACCAGCTTCATCATGATCGGTTTGATAACGTAATACCGCACCGTAGCGATCCTCAGGTAACGGCAACCCGATGGTTTTCAGACCGATAAACGCCTCGATAGACCCTACAGCTTCAACATAGGCAGTATCGGCATCCATTGAACCGCCCGCGCCAATTGCCGATGCTAGCCGGGTAAAGTCATCCCCCCGGTTGCTCGTCGAGGCGGTATGCAATGTTTGCTTATCAGAACCAGAACACGCCGATGTTCCCCAGAATAATGTCTGGGTTGCAACCATCACGTCGACATGTTGTCGACGCAGTTCCACCGCAGCTCGTAAACCAGCTGCACCACTGCCTATCACCAGCGCCTGACTCCGGTACACAGGCAGTTGCCACTGGTCAATGGAAAGCACCTGTTCAGCCTCTGCCACAGGCATGTGACGCGGCATGGTGACATTCGTCAGATTGTCAAGGATAGATTGTGCGATCTCCGTCGTCATTGCGTACCTCTGGAATTTATTGGCAGCACGAATGCTATGCGTGCCGCGATAATCGATAAAGCGTTCTGGGTTATGAATAATGAACACAGAGCCTGTTCCGCACCTGTGTTCATTTATTTTATTCCTGCATGCGCGGCCCTAAGGTATGCCGGGCGTCTGAACGCCGCAGATTCGGATTTAACAGCAATCCAGATGACGCTGTTTGCAAGTCATCAATACGTCGTCAGGATCGCGCTGCCACCAGTCGTGCTGCGAAAAGATTTCAACCTCATGTAATCCTTCGTACCCTAATTTCTCCACTGCAATACGTGCTGCGCGAATATCAATCACGCCATCCCCCATCATGCCGCGATCAAGCAGCAGGTCTCTGGTAGGAACCAGCCAGTCACAGATATGGAAAGCCAGAATCCGTTTCTTCCCGGCTCGTTCCAACTGGGGGAAAAACTCGGGATCCCACCACGTATGGTACAAATCAACGGCCAATCCCAGCCCATCGTTGCCAAGTTCATCGCACAAGTCATTCGCCTGGCGCATCGTGTTGACACACGCCCGATCAGCCGCATACATCGGGTGCAATGGCTCAATCGCGAGCGGCATCGACATACGCCGGGCATAGTCCAGTAGATTTGCCAGACCATCCCTGACCTGATTACGCGCCCCCTGTAAGTCTTTCGAGTCGCCGGGCAAGCCACCTACGACCAGCACCAGACAAGATGAACCTACCTCCAGCGCTTCATCTACCGCACGCCGGTTGTCGTCATCCGCTTTCTTGCGCGCCGCTTCATCTTGTCCAGTAAACATGCCACCACGACAATACCCTGTTACCGTCAGGCCATTATCTCGAATACGGCGGGCCGTTTCTTTCAGGCCTAATTCCTGAACCTGATCTCGCCACGGCGAAATACCCCGAATTTCATGGCGTGCACAGCCATCAATGATTTGGTCCAATTTCCATTGTTGGCGCACAGTTGCCGTATTGATTGACAGCTGTTCACTCTTGGGTTGTTTGTCCATGACGGTTACCCTTACT
Source organism: Pectobacterium artocarpous (assembly GCF_046159765.1). Taxonomy (NCBI): domain Bacteria; kingdom Pseudomonadati; phylum Pseudomonadota; class Gammaproteobacteria; order Enterobacterales; family Pectobacteriaceae; genus Pectobacterium; species Pectobacterium artocarpous. The sequence continues at coordinate 97,205 of NZ_JBJXVK010000018.1, read as the reverse complement.
CTGCCAGCGAGGGGACATCGACCCAGCGGCGTTCACGCCAGCTTTGCAACGCAAGTTCTACCAATTGAACGCCTTTGGCACCGGCCAACAAGTTCCAGCGGAAATCGCCTTCTCCCCAAACATGACGTAGGAAGAGCTCCCACTGAACTTTGAAAGCGTTGTCATAGTGCTCGGTATCCGGTACGGATGCCCAGTCCTGATAAAAATCATGTGTTTGGCGAACATCAGGATTCCAGGTTGGCTTAGGTGTATTAACTCTGGACTGTGTAAGGCAGTCGGTCAGGCCGGCAACAGCTGAACCATTGGTGCCATCAACCTGGAACGTGACCAGATCATCACGGCGTACGCGAACACACCATGAACTGTTAATTTGCACGATTACGCCATTATGTAATTCGAAAGTGGCATAGGCCGCGTCATCCGCCGTTGCCTCGTATGGCTTACCCTGCTCATCAATACGCTCAGGAATATGTGTGGCACCAACACAGCTCAGGCTTTTAATCTCACCAAACAGATTATCGATGACATAACGCCAGTGGCAGATCATATCGAGAATAATGCCGCCGCCATCTTCTTTGCGGTAGTTCCAAGATGGTCTCTGAGCAGGTTGCAGGTCACCTTCAAACACCCAGTAGCCAAATTCACCGCGCACCGATAGGACTTTGCCGAAGAAACCGGAGCGATCGAGCATTTGCAATTTTTGCAGTCCTGGCAGCCACAGCTTGTCCTGCACAACACCATGGCGAACACCTTTTTGTTCTGCAAAATGGTAAAGATCCATTGCTTCCACCAGACTAATAGCAATCGGTTTTTCACAGTAAACATGTTTTCCGGCCGCTATTGCTTTTTTCAATAGTGCAGGCCTTGCCTGTGTGGTTGCGGCATCAAAGAAAATAGTATCTGTCGGATTCGCCAATGCCGCATCAAGATCGGTACCCCAGCGAGTAATATTAAATTGCTTTGCCAGTGCCTCCATTTTTTCCGCATTACGACCAATAATAATCGGATCCGGTAATAGCTTATCGCCATTGGAAAGCTCTACGCCTCCTTGTTCCCGAATCGCAATAATAGATCGAATGAGATGTTGATTTTTTCCCATTCGACCGGTGACGCCATGCATAATAATACCAACAGGAATCGTTGCCATAATCTTCTCCTTAGAAATGAAGTTTGCTTAAACCGCCATCTACATCAATAATTTGACCTACAGTAAAAGGGATATTTCCGAGCGCCAACGTATAAACCGCTTTAGCAATATCCTGTGGGTGCCCCCACCGTTTCATTGGGACCAACCCTTCACCAATTAATTGGTCATATTTAGGTTTTACGGCCTGAGTCATATCAGTTTCAATAATCCCAGGACGAATTTCATAAACGCCGATGCCCTCTTCAGCAAGTCGCATAGCAAACAATTGAGTCACCATGCTGGCTGCCGCTTTGGAAACGCAGTATTCCGCCCGTGAAACAGATAAAATATGAGCGCTGCAAGATGTAATATTAATAATGGAGCGGTGCTGGTTATTTATTTCACCTTGCTGAATCATGAGGCGCGCCGCTTTCTGGCAGAAAAAAAACATGGAACGAGTATTTACAACCTGACAATATTCATAATTATCCGGTGTAATATCCAGCATATCCCCACGTACTTTTGCCGCCGTACCCGCGTTATTGACCAGACAATCTAGTCGTCCCCAACGCGCCTTCACGTTATCCAGCATAATTTGCTGCTGTGCAAGATCGGCAACGTCACCGGGACATGCCAGTGCATCAACACCATAAGATTGCAACTCTTCAACCAATTCTTGCTGTCTGGCGATTCCTTCGGTGGTATCACGTCCATTAATCGCTACATGGAATCCCGCGCGCGCCAGTTGAATCGCGCATTGCCTACCAATACCGCGTGTAGATCCTGTCACCAGGGCAACCGGAGAGTGAGACTGAACCATTTTCCCCTTCCTTCTATTGTTAAAACTCAATATCAACCATTTAGTTGAATGATGATTAAAGTATATATATCTGTGAGGAAGAAAAAATGATCCACATCTCAAATCAACCAAATGGTTAAATTTTGTAGGGAAGAGGTTATTCTCTAGAAATTCTGATAGGATAAATATTATTTTTCATTGGGATAGGAAGATTAATGATTAAGACAACGAAACGCCGCCACGATCCAAGTCTAACGCAGAGCTTGATCTTGCAGGCGGCCCGTAAGGAATTTGCCTCAAAAGGTTATGATGGCGCTCGCGTTGATCAAATTGCAAAAGTAGCAAAAGTAAATAAGCAATTGATTTATTATTACTTTAGTAACAAGGATACACTGTTTACTTTTGTTCTTGAGGCTGCCTATCGGGACATTCGAGAGAAGGAAGCAGCGCTAAAGCTCGATCATCTGCCAGCAATACAAGGTATTCTTACTCTGGTGGATTTCACTTGGCATTATTATCTGGAAAACCCTGAATTTATTCAGCTACTGAATAGTGAAAACCAGCTAAAAGCCAGGCACCTGAAAACATCCGAAAGCATTGTACCCTTGAACCACAGTTGGATTGATATCACGCAAAAACTCATTGAGCGCGGGCAGCAAGAAGGAGAAATTCGTGAGAATATCGATCCAATGCAGCTTAATATCACTATCTCGGCACTAGGTTTTTTTTATCTTATAAATCAAGCCACTCTCTCGATCCTTTATCAAACTGATCTCTTGGCCCCGCAAGCGCTAGAAAAACGGCTTGAGGCGATGAAAGAAACCATTGCCTGTTGGTTAAAACCCAGGTCATAGATGAATGGGCAAACAAGCTCACATCCTGCTTTACGATAATCCGTGATGGTATGCCGCCAAGTACAGGAAGTTTTCAATACTAGAATCAACCAAGATAGTTGGATTGAGTTTGGCAAAAGAAATGGATGAGCACATTATGTTGCATTAACTCCTGGTGTACCTGAATCGTAATCCTTTGAGTGTTTCCATTGCCTTATCAAGTGTACTCAATGTAAGCCCAGTCAGAGCGTCCGATAGCCTGCTTTCAGATATCGCCCTGCAATAAGCACCGGTGTATACGAGCGTTATCAGGTATTGGTTGATTTTATTACGTGCAGAGACAAGATTATGTAGCCATTCATAAGCCTGGACCAGGCGACAGACATTCAGTACCTGATACATCGTCATGACACCCCATATATCATATATATAGTGCAGTGGTCGTTGATCAATCGGTATTTTAATCGAACTCCCTTACAAAACACTACGCGGCTTTTGCTGGCAGACAGAGATAATCCGGTCAGATGCCAGACACAGCATTGAGACAGGTCTGTTACTCGGCACATCAGCACTACGACTTTCCCTCGCTTCTGGCCTGTCGTCAATACTTTCGACCCAGTGCTGCCTAAAGAGCCTCCTTGTCCAGCATAGTTTCAGCAAGTAACTTCTTGAGCCTGCCATTCTCATCTTCAAGAGACTTAAATCGCTTAACGTCCGCAATCTCCATGCTGCCGAACTTCTTACGCTCTGTGTAAACGTGACATCGGAAATCCCTGGCTTGCTCAGACTTCCGGCACAGGAGTACCCAGTTCAGCCGGCTTGAAGGCAAAAACAATCTGCGCTTCGATGAATCGCAACTTTTCATCCGCATAACCTACGTTCAAGGGAGTTGCTATCATGCCGGAATTCAGTTTCTGAATGGCGCAGGATTTTGGGTCGGGGTTTAGGAATAAACTCAGATCTGGCTCTAGGCCTGCAAATTTTAAGTTTCCCCTATAAATAGATATGTCACCTTTACGTCATTTTTCGATGTTATAACATCACAACAAGAACATGTGATGAAGAAAATTACCTATCTGATTGATTTTATTAAATTATATACCGTAACCCCGTCATGCACCGTATTGTATATAGCTTATTCCTTATTCATTGACAGGTAAATTAAGGTGGAACTCCATGAACAGTAAACATAGACTGACAAACGCATTATCCAAGATAACCATTCTTTCATTTGCACTCTTTGGCCTGTACGCTAATAGCACTCTGGCAGCAACCACATCAAGTGATGTGGTAAAAAACACCTAGGTCGAAAACACGTTATTGCATAGAACAGATTCCATTCAGAAATTAGAATCTGATAGTCTAAAAATAAAAAAAATTGACGTAGCGGAGATTGAAAAAAGTAATCAGCCCAATCGAATCACCTCTACGTTAAAAAAAAATACAGATACCAGTAGATCATTTCATTGGTTCACGTCTGATGCAATGCACAATCCAGTAGTATTGATTTCTACAAGTGCTGATATGAGAAACGCATTGGTGTTTCCAGCCCAAAAACGTGAAGTCAATAGTCATTATCTGCAACGAGATGCTGAAGGGTATTTTATTTATAAAAAGGTAAAAAAAGTAAATAATAAAGATGAAGTGATCGGCTATTTTACCGACAAAGATAAAAAAGAGATAAAATGGGAACCGGAAGATGAAGCTAAGAATAACGATGAAAAAATCGGTATTGATGTCACTGTCGTAAAAGAGACTATTTATGATGCGGATGCCGTTGGTTTAAAACCAGGCATGGCCTATTACTATCAGGTCGGTGAAAAGAATGGTGCATTGAGCGAGGTTGGGAAATTTAATACCGCTCAGGGTACTGATAAAACGGTAACGTTCATCCAATACACTGATACACAAAATGCCTATTGGAACGAACACAAAAGAAATGAAGCACAATTCGGTGCCGATACGCTTTATCAGGCGCAAAAGATAGTGCCAAACGCTGATTTTATCTTACATACCGGCGATTTCGTCGAAATAGCCGAGGTTGAAGATGAATGGCGTGACCTGATGAATCAGTCGCAAAAAGGCTTTTTGCAGATGAGTCTGGCTGTTGTTCCTGGCAATCATGATGAATACGGCTTGAATGCGAAAGAATTATTTCCTCAAAAATTCAATGAACATTTCAATTTGGATAATGCCGGTCCCATTGACGGTGGTTCCTATTATTCTTTCGACTACAATAATGCACATTTCATCGTGCTAAATACCAATGACTATAAGAACAAAGATAAAAAGGCATTGGGTGAACAACAGCTAAAATGGTTGAGATCCGACGTACAAACAGCAAGAGAGAAAGGTGCTAAATGGATCATTCTTACTTATCATAAGCCGTTATTTTCAAAATCATACCATTCTCTGGAAGATGCTGACGTTCAAAACGTACGGGATGATTTTATGAAAGCGATCGATGATCTCGATATCGATCTTGCTTTACAAGGGCACGACCATGTTTTTTCCAGAACTAAATCACTATTGTACGCGCCTAAAGCAGAGAGTTTCGTGAACGCTAGAATCGATCATGCGGATTTTAGCTATGACGAGAATAACCATAAAATACTAAAATCGCCCAAGGGTACTACATTCGTCATCCCCAATACGGGGGGAACGAAGGCCTATGATTCGCTCTTTAATGAATCATTGGAGCATATTCATAGCGTGCGTCCCAAGCTCAAATGGCTCACACAACCGCAGGTGGAGCATTATAACAATTTATTTGAAATCGGCTACCAGCCGCAGCGTTCCGAAAGATTTAAGACCAAGCACGAAAATTATCGTGACAGTTCTGAACAGAATTTCGCGGTATACAAAATAAGCGGCGATACGTTAACCGGTGAGATCTATCAGGTTTCCGGCGATTTATCTAAAGGAGAAGATAGACGCGTATTTTTAGTTGATAAATTCAGTATCGAAAAGAATAATCTTTAAAATTAAAATTATCCCCTAGTGAGTCATACTAAAGGTCAAAAGGAGAGCCTCTGCTCTCCTTAGACCTGGTTACTCTTGGCGGCTTAAATTCAGTCGTTACCCATATTCTTGATGTATTTCAATTAGTGATTCACAGCTCCGGTAAAAAGACCATCAAAGCGGCAAGCGGCGACGGAAAGGGGGGAACATTTGTCGGCCAACTTATGCTATCCGGCAAATATCCGCAAGGTGATTTACCCCCCAACACCATCGAATTGGTGCATCATCAGTTCAGGACGTTGACGAAAGCAAAAGGCGTATTCTCTAATGAGAACAATCTGTTGAATCTGCTTTATCTGGGACTGATGAATGCAAGGGAAAAAGGGGCAATGCCAATCCAGAACTGGAACTTGACCTCGTAGAATAGCGTTCCGTCTAATTTAGTAAGAGCCCGAACAATGAAAGCACTGCCGACTGAGAAATGAATCCTGCATAGTCTATTCAAATGGCTTCAAACTTCGTATCGTTGAGCGGGCTCCCAAGTCAACGCTGCAAGAATAGTGCGAGAAAACAGTGTTGCCCATAACTTTATTTTTAAGTGGCTTCGATTTTGGCAAAGTTAAGGATGTGTATCAGGCAGTCTGCTGGCAACTATCTGCCATCCAGCCCGCTATTGTTACCTGTTGAGCTCGTGCGGTAAGCAGCACCATCAGACACAGATATGCGATAGTATCATCATGAAACAACGTAGCAGACGAGAAGCTCTGGTCGATGCCTGCCATAACCTCCCCAAGTCGATGGAAGTAATGGCGGGTTACTGACATCAACAGTGTGAACCTTGTCGTCGTTTCTGTTGTCTTTACCTACGTAGGCATCTGACTTCAATGGATGCCCTCGAGAGCGTGCAGTATACGTCTGCGTCCTGTAGATGCCTTCTCGGTGATAAGGACCGGGATCCAAGAATAACGTTAAATAACAGAGTGTTATTCACATTCACTTAAAATCCCCCCCTCTTTCAGATGAGATTTAAGATGAAAAAACAAAAATTCGGCGATGTGCTGCGATGCCAGCCCCAATTAAAATCGTTTAATCCTTGGCGACCACGCGGCCTCAAAACGTCTTCGCTTATTCTATTGTTTTGCCTGGGTGTTGCAGGCTGTGCACCCGGCCCCGCTCCGGCTCCCGTACCGCCACCAGCACCGATACCAGCCCCAGCCCCAGTACCGCTAGCCCCAGTACCGCTCCCCCGATAAGGATATTTATCATAGCCTGGTGAGCGTAGTACCGCGCCCCAGGCACAAATCAGGCTACAGCTATATGACGGGAATACTCGCCGCTCATGACGTGAATACGATCTCCTCATTCAGCCTCTCCCCTCTTCAAACTTGAGAGATTAGGAAGCGAAAATCATACGTCCTCGGGGTCTTTAAGGCACGACTTGCAAGGCTCGGAATGAGCTAGCTTATGCAGAAAAGCCCTAGCACTAGCAAAAGCTAAACGCTGCTGCCTCCATGTGTTTGCTCTGCTCATTAAGTCAGTCCCAAACGCTGAAAGCCTTAGCAGATGGGGGAATACAATACTTACTGAGGGTTCACAAGAATATATCTGCATTTCGGCAGAAACAGCTTTAATCATATTCATGTCATTTACTCACCTGGTCAGCGCAGTCAATGTAAAAGTATGGTACTGGCTGCTTCAGGAAGATAGGACATCACATCACTACAGGTACGTTCTCTAAACCTTCCCCCCATTGCTTAACTCTCTCGCTGACTTGACCGTGCAAGGCGCTATCGTTCAAGCGCTCCGAGCACCTCGGCCAGCGTATTCAGCGCATCCTCCTGCATCGAAGCATGAGCGATATTGAACCGCATGTGTGAAGCATACGCCCGATCCATTGAGAACACGCCTCCAGGCGCGGTCAGGATGCCGCGCGAGGCCAGTTGCTGAGCGACCTCCTTCGCATCCACGCCATCGCCAAGCGATGCCCATAGGAACATGCCGGATGACGCCGAATTTATCTTACAGCCCATTGATAAAAGTGTCTCCCGAACCCTGTTACGACGAGTATCAAGCTGCGAACGCAACATTTCACAGTGCTGCCGATAGCTGTCTTGGGCCAGAAAGTGATGCATGAACAGATCGGTCAGCACAGGCCCGTGGACGGCGCCCACAGCCCGATACATCAGAATGCGTTCGATCTGTTCGGGACTGGCCGCCAGGAACCCCGAGCGCAAACTGGGGGAAATCGTTTTGGAGAAGCTGCCGATGTGAATGACACGCTCCAACTGGTCCAGCGCGGCCAGTCGCGCCACGTTGCCGGAAGCAGCGGGCGGCAACAGATCTCCGTAGGAGTCATCATCGACGATCAGCATGTCAAAGGCCTCCGCGATCTTGAGAATCTGATGGGCCTTATAGGGCGACATACTGGTCGAACTGGGATTCTGTAACACCGAGCTACAAAATAACGCCCGTGGCCTGTATTTCTCGCAAGCCGCCAGCAACGCCTCAATGTCTGGCCCATCCGACTGTCGGGGAATTCTGACAATCTCGAGTCCGCTGGCCATCATGCGATCGATATGGATGAATGGCCCTGGCGCTTCAGCGATCACATAGTCGCCGGGATAGAAATTGGCCCAGACGGCTAAATGCAGCGCATCGGCCGCCCCAGAGGTGGTAATGATCTGGGAAGCATGTGTCTGGATGCCCTGTTCAAGCAGTTTCAGCCGCAATTGCTGGCGCAACTGTTCATACCCGCGTGGATCGGCCTGACCAGTAAGGGGTACCGACGATACCTCCCGCAAAGCCAGCCCAATGGCTTCATGCGGCAGCCATAGATCGGGCAATGAACCGCCGCCGAGGTCTGCATGACAACCTTCATTGAAGAGCAGTTGTTGCTTGATCTGGCTCACATCCGGGATACCGGATATGGAAGGATGGCGCTTCTTCGCAGCGGGTTGTTTGCTCACGACGAAAAAGCCGGCCCCGCGGCGCGCTTCCAGATACCCCAGCGCCACCAGCTTGTCATAGACACGCAGCACAGTCTCATTGCTGACGCCGCGTTCCTGGGCATAGCGGCGCACGGAGGGCAGACGTGCGCCGACCGCCAGGGTGCCGTCATGAATGCGGCGTACCACATCCCCAGAAAGCTGGCCTACGAGCGTATGGGTGCGCGAGGTACTTTGACTGCGGTCAATCGTCGCCGCTGCGGTGGCGTTTTTTTTCGGAGTGCGAGTCATAATTCTCTATTTAACATGGCAATAAGTTGTCAGGAATGGGTCATGCCGGATTTTCGCACCGTAGCAGACGGGCGGCCATCTGCGCAACGGCAATTCGCCAACTGTCCCAGCCGGGACCGAATGCACCGTTATGATGCAAAGCAAGCACCAATAAAGGGAAAGTCTGCCGAACGCGGTTACTATGACATAGTAATATCATCATATTGCAACAAACACTTTTCCAAAAAAGCTCTGTATCAGATAAATATCCCCCACTTATTTAGTGAGGGTAAAATCCATTTAAATCAACAACAAAATCGAAAGTCCTGTTTTTTTTCATGCTATTAAAGTAGAAATAAATTGCATAAACAAATACTGGAATGGTATTTGCTAATACATACCAGCAGCGGCAAACTGTACCAAACAATTTAAAAAGATGACCGTAAGAACAGCACAACATTAAAAGAGAGGATCATAAGTGTTCAGAACAGAATCTCGCGAAAACAGCGGAGCCGCGCGATCCGCCTCCCCCATTCTGCGTAAGACCGCTTTGTGCGTGGCTCTCGGGCTTATTCTGGCAGAGATTCCATTCGCACAGGCTCAGGAACCGGCCCCCGTTGCGGTGGACGCCGTGATCGACTACGCCATTCCCGCCGGACCGCTGGCCTCCACGCTGCGGGAAATTTCCCGGGTGAGCGGCCAGGGTATCCGTTTTGAGACCCGAGACGTGCAGGATCACCAGGCACCGGCCGTGCAGGGGCATCGTAACGTCGTGGCCGCCGTTCAGGAGGCAATCTCGCTCAGCGGACTGACCATGACGGTACTGGCTAACGGCAACGTGGCCGTATTCATGCCCGAGTTGGATAAAGTAACCGTGACCGCCGAGCGCAGCGAGGCTGAAACGGGTTTCAAAGCCTCACGTTCCGAGACCGCAACACGCAGTGGTGCCGACCTGCTGGACGTGCCTCAGGCCGTCACAGTCGTCACTGCCAAAGTTATTGAAACCCAACAGGCCAAGAGCGTGCAAGAGGTCCTGAAGAACGTCGCGGGCGTGGTGACACGAGAGAGCGCACAGGGTCTACCCAGTTACAGCATTCGTGGCTTTACTCAGACCAGTACCCTCTCTAACGGGATAACCGATCCGTACTCCAGTTTTACCAACATCGCCGGCATCGATCGGGTCGAAGTGCTCAAAGGTCCGCAGGCGATCCTTTCCGGGAGCGATTCACTGGGCGGAGCCGTTAATATTGTCACCAAAAAACCAACCGCCGAGACGGTGCGCGATGTCACCCTGTCATACGGCTCGCATCAGGATCGCAGCGGCACGCTGGATCTGGCCGGGGCGCTGACCGACGACAAAAAGCTCAGCTACCGTCTGATCGGATCGCTGGCGAAGGCCAGTTACAACGAAGGCGGATACAAAGGCCGCGATGATAAATACCTGCTGTCGCAGTTGCGCTGGAAGGACGAGGCGACCGACATCACAGTGGGCGCCTCTTACGGCGAACAGTTCTCGCCCCAAGGGCGCTATACCTTCGCGCTTAACGGTGGCATCCAGCCGACGCCCACTATGCGGTTTGGCAGCAAAGACAGCGGCGTCAACCTGAGGGGCAGAACGTTTTTCTATAGTCTGGAACACGCTTTCTCTCCTCACGTCACTTTTGTCAGCCACTTACAGCGCTCGCTGACCATGCAGGATCTCAACGTTTTCCTGCCGCTATATCCGGTTAATGAGGCTGACACGATCCTGAGATATTCAAACACCAATACTGTCACCAACATTCGGACCACCAGCGGCGACCATTACCTGCGTTTCGATTTTGACACCGGCCCGCTTTCGCACACGCTATCGACCGGTATCAACCACACGAACACCCACACGAGCCTCGACACTTACTCCGGGAACAGTTTCTCGGTATCCGCGTATGATAATGCGCAGTACAATTTCATCCCTCTGACGCGTGACGACAACTCCCTGTTCTCGCGCTATTCCGGTAACGAGCAGCAATACGCCCTGTTTGCTCAGGAACTGCTCCGTTACGGTGACTGGAGCGTTCTGGTCGGATTGCGCAGAACTAAATACGAAAGCGGCCCCTACTCAACTGACTATACACAGAGCAACACTTCCAGCGATACGTCGAAAGACTCCATGAGCAAGACGACGCCTAATCTTGGGCTGGTCTATAACGTCACAGCGAATACCTCGGTGTACACGAGCTACTCCGAAGGTTTCTCGCCACAATTCACTTCAACCGCCCGTTGCGGCGGCGGAACGAATTACGATCCGATGGAGACGGTGAACAAAGAATTAGGATTCAAGCACAATTCCTCAGATGGTGCCTTCGCCCTAAGCTCAGCAGTGTTCCAACTGGATCAGAACAATCGGCTGGAATATGACAATGCCGGCAGTTGCTACTACCAGCGCGGCGCGAAACGCGTGCGGGGTTTTGAATTCGAATCCTCCGGCCGCCTGACTGAAGGCTGGAACCTGATCTTCAACTACACCTATGCCCAGTCCAAGGATCGGGAGAAGGCCACCGAAGTGGCCGGCGCGGAGCCGCGCCATCAGGCTAGCCTGTGGACGACCTATGATTTCCAGTCCGGTGCCTTGAGTGGTTTCGGGCTCTCTGGCGGGATCTCGGCTTACAGCAAATCACGTCTCGGCACGACGGGAAGCTCTCCGATGGTACCTGGAGGCGCACGAGTCGATGTCGGTGCTTCCTATGCGCGCGATGACTGGTCGCTGCGGCTGGGCGTGCAGAACCTGTTCGATAGCGACCTGTACGGCTACTCCGTCACGACGCTCTACGTACCGGTTAAGCAGGGACGTACCGCCACCCTAACCTTCACCAAGAGCTTTTAACGACGATGCGGTCATCTGTGCAAGTAGACGGGGCGTCACAGCCCCTCATCCCTCCTGCGGACGGACGCCCTGGCGTCCTGCAAATCCTATTGCCCTACTGGAAGTCGCGCGAAAGCTGGAAGGGCTGGATCCTCCTTGCTGTATTGCTGGTGCTGATGTTTGGCGGTATCTACGTCATGGTGTGGGCTAACCAGCTTGACGGCCAGGTCGTCGACGCCATGGTCGCCCGCCAGTGGGATGGGCTATGGCAGGTTCTCCTGCTGGCGCTCGGGGCCGGCATACTAACGGTGGTGCTCAAGCTGCTCTCGGGTTATCTCGGACACGAGATGCTCAAATACCAATGGCGTAGCTGGATGACCGAGTGGTATTTGTCGGCCTGGACGCGGCACCGCGCCTATTACGGTATCGAGCGCGACGGCAGTCTGGATAACGCCGACCAGCGCATCGCGCAGGATATCGAGGAGTTTATCCAGCTCTCCCTGACGCTGTCACTCAGCACTATAAATGCCGTGGTGACGAGCGTGACCTTCACCGTTGTGTTGTGGAAACTGTCGGGCACGCTGGAGTTCAGCCTGGGCGGGCATGAGTTCGCTATCCCGGGCTACATGGTCTATCTGGCTTATGCCTACGTGCTGGGCAGCCTGCTCGTTTCGCACTACGTCGGTCGTCCTCTCATCGGGCTGTTCAACCGCAAACAGACGGTCGAGGCCGATTTCCGCTACCGCGGCATGCAACTGCGCGAGAATGCCGAGCAAATCGCGTTCTACGATGGCGGCGAACGCGAGCGTCAGCGTCTGCTCGCTGCTTTTGGAAACGTCAAGGATAACTGGCGCGACATCATGATCTGCACCTGCAAAATGATGTTTGCGCGCGATGTGTACGTACAGATCGGCTCGATCGTACCCACCCTCGGCGCGCTACCACGCTACCTGTCGGGCGCGATTACCTTAGGCGACGTAACCCGGCTTACTGGCGCGTTCAACACGCTCAATGCCAACCTGTCGTTTTTCACCCAGGCCTACGTCGGTTTCGCGCAGTGGCGCGCGGTGTCCAATCGCCTGCGCGACTTGTCGGCCGCCATCCACCGAATCGAGCGGATGCCCGAGAACATCACGGTGGAGCGCCATGACGAATCGTTCATTTGCAGCACCGGGCTGACGCTAACGCGGCCCGACGGCGAGACTATCTCCACCATTCCCGCATTGCGGATCGGTACTGGCGAACGCTGGCTGATTCGAGGCGTGTCCGGCGCGGGCAAGAGCACCCTGCTGCGCGCAATCGCTGGCATGTGGCCCTACGGTAGCGGCCGCGTCGCAATGCCGGGAAACGCGCATCTCATGTTTCTGCCTCAGCGTAGCTACATCCCCTACGGCACGCTGAAGGCGGCGTTGTGCTACCCCGGCGAAGTCTGTCAATTCGACGATCAGGCCTGCCGCAACGTGCTGACCGCAGTCAGACTGGGAGCGATCGTTGAACGGCTCGGCGATGAAGACCGCTGGCAGCACAAACTGTCCGGTGGTGAGCAGCAGCGCCTGGCAATCGCGCGCGCGCTGCTGCACTCCCCGGATTTCCTGTTCCTGGACGAGGCGACCAGCGCGCTTGATCCCGAAACAGAAAGCTTGCTTTACAACATGTTGCTGGAGCGGCTGCCACTCGCCACGCTAGTCAGCGTGGCACACCGGGAATCGCTGCGGGATTTTCACGACCATGTATTTGACATCGGGGCATCAGGTCAGGATGTCGCGGGCGGCGAATCTCACGCCGGCCAGAACCCGACGTTATCCACCTAACAAAAATAAGGAATTAACCATGTCATCCTCTTCCATCGCGCATCTCACGACCGAGTCATTTGATGACACCATTCAGGCCGGCGGCGCAATACTGCTCGACTGCTGGGCCGATTGGTGCGCGCCGTGTCGGGCGCTGTCGCCGCTCCTGGAGAAGCTGGCCGACGAATACGCCGACACCTTGCGCGTGGCCAAACTTAACGTCGAAGAGCACAAGGAACCATCCCGCCGTCTGGCGGTACGCAATCTGCCTACGTTGTTGCTATTCCGAGATGGCCAGGAACTGGCCCGCCGTAGCGGCCTGCTGACGCTGCCGCAATTGCGCGAATGGCTGGCCCGCTTCGACATAACCCCCTCCGCCGTCGTCAGTACCAGCGACAATGCGGCGGGGCCGCTGTCGCCGGGAGGCGCCTTCTACGGCGACACCGAGCTGAAGGAATTTCTGGTACAGCGCCTACAGCGCCATGCCGCCGCAGGTGAAGTGACCATTTCGCGGTTTCCCTACTGGCACGAAGGCAAGGGCACGGTGACGGGCGCATTGGTGCACCATCAGAATGGCCGGATATTTGAACGCATAACCGGCCTGCCGTTTTCGCTAGGCTGCGCGCTGCACTTCACCGATGTGACCACCAGGGAAGGGATCGAGCAGGTGTTTGGCGCAATCCGTCCCGGCAGTAACCTGGACGGCGTTGCGCCGGCGCTGCTCGAGTCCTGGCTGAACGACGAGACTGTTGACTGGCCGAAGCTGCTGGAACACGATCCGACGCTGGTGAACCTACGCGAACAGTGGCTGCGCCTGCTGCGCGCCGAACGCGCTGGCGAGAACGTGTCACCGTCGCAGTGGCACGCGCTGCGTCAGACAGCGACGGAGCAGGACTATAAGCAGGAGCCACGCAAAACGATCCAGCACACCTTTGCCAGTCTGATCGCGCAGATGAGTCCGCTGCCTGCCCCAGACGACGAGGCCGCATGGAGCAGCGTGTTCATGATGCAGGGGGGACAACTGACGTTCGCCATCCTGCAGAGCGCCCAAGGCTGGAGCAGCGAGGATATCGCCATGGACGCGATGCGTTTCCATTGGCTCAGAGAACGCGCCAAGCCCGATGCCGAAGGCAATCTGGACGAGGAGCAACTGCGGCAACTCCGCGCCGAGTGGGAAGGCGAACACGCCGACTGGATGCGCTTGAACGAGACGTTTTTCAGCCAGTACGAAGCGCTACTTGCGCCGTACAAAGCGCGTCTACGTGTCAAGCTGGCTATCTTGCTGCAAGCTGCGCCGACGGCATAACGCCGGCCTCATAGAGAATGGAGGGCGGGGTTCCGCCCTACGTAACAACCAGAAACTGCAATATGAAACATCAGGAGAATTACGTGCCCAATTCCGTTTCCCCCGCCGCGGGCTCATCAGCCTGGCAAACCAGCGGTCCGACGCCGACTGAAGGAAAGGTGCCGCCGTTGATACCGCGCGCACATCTGTTCGCCAATCCGGCGCGCGCTGGCATCAGCATCAGCCCTGACGGGCACTGGCTGGCCTGGCTGGCCGACGACTGTGGGGTGATGAATATTTGGGCCGCGCCACGCGACAACCCTGACGCCGCGCGCCAACTCACCTTCGACCACCACCGCGGCATCAGTGGGTTCAGTTGGAGTTATGTGCCGAACCTGCTGCTGTTTTCTCAGGATCGAGACGGCGACGAGAACTGGCGTCTGTTCGGCGTGGACATCGCCAACGCGCAGGTGAGTGAACTGGTTCCGGTCAAGCCCGGCGCTCGCATAGGCGTGTTCGCGCTCAGTCGGATCCACCGCAACGAGATACTGGTTAACGTCAACGAGCGCGATCCGCGCTACGCAGACCTGTATCGGCTGGATCTGCGCAGCGGAAAACTGACCTTGGTGGAGGAGAATCCAGGCTTCGCCGCCTATCTGGCCGACGACGATTATCGGGTACGCCTGGCGATGCGCAACACCGCCGACGGCGGCAGAGAACTGCTACGGCGCGACGCTGACGGTCGGTGGCAACCGTGGCTCCACTTCCCTGCCGAGGATGCGAACAGTTCCGGGCCTACCCATTTCAGCGCTGACGGCCGCACGCTGTATTTCCGCGACAGCCGTGGCCGCGACACCGCCGCGCTGGTCGCATTCGACCTGGCAAGCGAAACGTGGACGGTACTCGCTGAGGATCCGCGCGCCGACATCGGCGGCACCATCGGCGATCGCCGCGACTACCGTCCGCTGGCCTACGGCGTGACCTACGAGCGTTACCGCCTGCATGTGCTGGACGAGTCGATCCGCGCCGATGTCGAATTTCTCAACGCGCAGAGCATTGGCGAATGGGGCCTGGCCGGTCGCACTGAGAACGATAATCTGTGGTTGATCGCCGCGTCTTCCGATGTGCACCCCAGCGCGTCGTACCTGTATGACCGTCGGGCACGCTCGTTGACCAAACTGCTGGATGTGCGCCCGCAACTGGTCGACGCGCAGTTAGCGCGCATGCAGTCTACCGTAATCACGGCGCGAGACGGACTGAAGCTGGTTTCCTATCTGACCGTGCCGGCGGAGGCCGACATCGGCGAATTGCACGCAAGCCGACCGCTGCCGCTAGTGCTGCTGGTGCACGGCGGTCCCTGGTCGCGCGACAGCTTCGGCTATAACGCGATGCACCAGTGGCTGGCCAACCGCGGCTATGCGGTACTGTCGGTCAACTTCCGCGCCTCCACCGGTTTCGGCAAGGCCTTCCTCGACGCAGGCAACGGCGAATGGGGACGCAGGATGGACGAGGATCTGGAGGACGCAGTGGAGTGGGCCATCGGCCGTGGCATCGCCGATCCTGCGCGGCTGGCGATCTTCGGCGGCAGCTATGGCGGTTACGCCGTGCTCTCGGCACTGACGCGTTATCCGGGGCGCTACGCCTGCGGCATTGATGTAGTCGGTCCGTCCAATCTGGAAACACTGCTGGCCGCCATCCCGCCATACTGGGAGGCAATGCGGGCAATGCAATACCGCGCCATCGGCAATCCGGAAACTGCGGAAGGCCGTGCACTGCTGCATGAACGTTCGCCGCTGCATCGGGCGGCGGCGATCCGAGCGCCGCTGCTGATCGCCCAGGGAGCCAATGACCCGCGCGTGCGTCAGGCCGAATCCGAGCAGATGGTTGCGGCGCTGAAAGACAACGGCATCCCCGTGACCTATGCGCTGTACCCGGACGAGGGACACGGTTTCGTGCGCGAGGCCAACCGGATGTCATTCAACGCATTGGTGGAGGGCTTCCTCGCCCGTCATCTTGGCGGCCGCGCCGAACCCTGGACGATAGAAGATTTTCCCGGTACTTCGCTGCGCATCGTCGAGAACGATGTGCCGCCGGGCGGCCACGCTAACCGTAAGAGCTCAGATTTACCATGATCCGTCAATTACCCCGTAAAAACCTCCGGCAGCGTCTGCCTGGCATTATTGTCGTGGTGTTGCTGCATATTGTCGTCGGATACCTGCTGCTCAACGGTCTGGCGCGCAAGGTGGTCGAGAAGGTGATCGAACAGCCGCTGGTCGTCAGTCTGATCGAAACGCCCAAATCCGTTCCCACATCTCCGCCAGCGCCACAGCCGGAGCCGCCGAGACCCGATCCAAAACCGGAACCGGAACCGGAACCGCCGAAGCCTGAACCGCCGAAGCCTGAACCAAAACCGGAACCGCCGAAACCAAAACCGAAACCGCGCCCGCAGCAACCCGCTCCGACGCCTGTCTCTCCGACACCACCGGTGGAGACGACACAGCCCGTATCCGCTCCCGCGCCAGTTACCGCGCCGAGCGCCCCCGCAGCGCTGCCGGTTACCTCTATCGCCGTGGTTTGTTCCAATCACGCCAGCGTCCGGAACAGCGTGCCTTACCCGAGCATGGCGAAACGCCGCAACGTGCAGGGAACGGTGGTGGCCGAGTTCACGGTGTCCTCGCGTGGACAGGTGGAAAACGTGCGTATCGTCAGCTCAAGCAACGCCGTTTTTGACGACGCCGTCCTCGAAGCGGTACAGCGTTTCAGATGCAGCGGTCAGAGCGCGCCAGTGCGCATCCGAGTGCCTTTCGAGTTCAGTCTACGATGACCGAACGATGCTTATAAACTTGTTGTTTCGTTATTTATCAGGAGAAACCATGTTCCACGCCTATTCTGCTCCGCGCACCCCGCGCCGTTTCTTATTCGGCATCCTGCTCGCAGGGCTGTCGCTGCTCGCCATTGTGCCGGGCGGTCGTGCCATCGCGCAACCGTCTGTTAACACGCCGGATGTCAGTGCCACGATGGCCGCCACGCCAATTCAGAACGAGACCGTTGCCTCTCAGGGAACTGATGCCATGGCGCAGCCCGTAGTTGATGGTGCGACGCACCATAATGCGGTTCCCGTCGCACCGGGCGGCAGTACCGTAGCGCAGAGCGCGGTCAGTGCGCCCGCGGTTACGGCGACTGACGCGCAGAAGCCGGTCGTCGAGATTGAAAATCCTTATGGCGTCAAAGCCATGTGGGAACAGGGCGATTTTGTCTCCAAAAGCACGCTCATCATTCTGATTATCATGTCCGGCGCGAGCTGGTACATCCTGCTGAACAAACTGGTGGAACAACGCAACATGCGCCGTCAGGTTCTGTTGGTGCAGCGCGATTTTTGGCGTCAAGCGGATCAGTCGAACCTGGACGTGGCCAGCCGGGATCTGCCCGAAACCAGCGTATTCCGCTATGTCGCCCGTTCCGGTATGGTGGCGCAACGCCAATACGAAGGCGCGCTGGCGCAGCAGATCGATCTTAATACCTGGTTGAGCCAGTCCATCAGTCAGGCGATCGATATTGTGGGCGACCGTCTACAAGGCGGTCTGTCGGTGCTGGCCACTGTGGGGTCGACGGCGCCGTTCATCGGGTTGTTCGGAACCGTCTGGGGGATCTATCACGCCCTCACCGCCATCGGCATCGCTGGACAGGCCAGTATCGACAAAGTCGCTGGCCCGGTGGGGGAATCCTTGATTATGACGGCTTTCGGTCTCGCGGTAGCGGTACCTGCTGTGCTGGGCTACAACTGGCTGATCCGCCTCAACAAGGGCGTGCTTGATGAAGTCCGCACTTTTGGCGGCGAACTGCATACGGTACTACTAGGTGGCAAAGCCACCTCCGTTTTGGGAGATTGACGCATGGCGATGAATGTCGGCCACGACAGCGGCGATGAACTGCTTTCCGCCATCAATACCACGCCGCTGGTGGATGTGATGCTGGTGCTGCTGATCATTTTTCTGATCACTATCCCCGTCGCAACGCATACGGTCCCGGTGTCGCTGCCCAAGCAGAATAACCACCCCCGAGAGTCTCTGGCGCAAGATATCAACATCTCCGTCACGAGCAATGGCACAGTGTTCTGGGATGCACAGCCACTGACCGAGACGGCGCTGGCCGATCGTCTCGCCAGCGTCGCGCAAAAGCAGCCTCAGCCGGTCATCCATATCCACGGCGATGCGCGGGCCGCCTATGAGCCGATCGGTAGGGTGGTGCTGGCGGCGCAGCGGGCTGGCATCGAAAAACTGGGTTTCGTCACCGAGCCTCGTCCCCGCCACTGACGGGAGGATTCATCATGGCCCTGAAAACAATCAAAAAACGGCAGGAACCGCAAGTGATGATAGAGATCAACACCACGCCACTGATCGACGTGATGCTGGTGCTGCTGATCATGCTCATCATCACCATTCCGGTGCAACTGCACTCGGTCAAGTTAGATCTGCCGATAGCAACGGACACACCGCCGCCGCAGGAAAAACCCCAGGTAGTCAGCATCCGTATCGAACCAGACAGCACCATCCTTTGGGACAGACAACCTGTCGCACTGGAGCAGTTGGAAACCCGACTGGAGGCCATTGCGCGCCTTGCCGATACGCCCGAATTGCATATCCGGCCCGATCGCGCCGCCAACTATGGCACGGTGGTGGCGGTGATGGCGGCGATCCAACGCCATGGACTCGAGAAGATCGGTCTGGAGGGGGCAGAGCAGTTCGAACCCTGATCGCGCTTAGGCTTCCCGCACTTTATTGAGCTATTTATCCAGGAGCAAACATGAGAAAGACAAGACACTGCCGGTTGCTGATTTTCGGCTCCGGCCCCTCGGGCTAGGCGGCCGCCATTTATGCTGTGCGCGCCAATCTTCAGCCCGTGGTTATCGCTGTTTTGCAACATGGTGGCCAGTTGACCACCACCACCGAAGTCGACAACTGGCCCGGCGCTCCCGCAGGGTGTAATAGGTCAGGAACTGATGTCGCGCATGCGCAGCGCTTCAACACGGAAGTGGTGGACAACCATATCCAGAAGACCGAGCTGTCGCGGTGCCCGTTTTGCCTGAACGGCAACGAACGGGAATACACCTGCGACGTGCTGCTCATCGCCATCGGTGCCACCGCAAGGTACCTCGGACGTCCTTCGGAAGTGGATTTCATTGGACGCCGCATATCGCCCTGCGCCATGTGTGACGGCGCTTTCTACGAAGATCAGGGTGTCGTGGTGTTCGGCACCGGCAATACGGCGGTGGAAGAGGCGCTGTACCTGACCAATATCGCCCGCAAGGTTTATCTGGTGCACCACCGCGATACCCTGCGTACGGAGAAAATTATGCAGGACAAGCTGTTCGCGAAGATCGCGTCCAGGACGACCAGAGCGGGGGACGGGCGTGCGGCTGCTCTCGATACTTTGGGATCTCGCTTTTGGCTTCGAGTAAATCCCACGCATGCTGCTCGTTGTTATCGGGGTTTCTGGTACGTGGCCACTGATACAAGCTGTGTGCGGCCCCCTAGCCGGTCGGAAATTCCGGTAAAGAAATAACCCCGTTCCGTGATCTGACTGACAGCTTCTTCTTCAAATTCAGGTGTAAATAGTGGTGTGTCCACGCGCTCCTCCTATGCCTAAATTTTAGGGCTGGATCGTCTACCGGCACAGGGGCATCCATGTCTCCTTTACACGGTCATGATAATCCTCTTCAGTCGTCGGCAATAAATATCAAAACCAACGATAATCGTTTAATTCATCGCTGAAAACCGGAGAATGGCACAAAATAACAACAATTTATAAACCCAGACTCAAGGTACCTTCTACTGCTTTCTGGAAAACTGAATAGTTCAAGGTCACAACCTCTTCTTCTGACAACCCCGAGCCTCGGAAGATGAATACGGTTAACGTCCAGAATGAAATTCTGAAACCCAGCAGGCCTTCCGTTATAGTGAAATTTCAGATAACCGCCCGCAGGGATTGTAATTTCCATCTCATTTTTACAGCGGCAAGCATCTTTTTCCTCTTCCATAGATGTAATATAACGAATATCCACGATTCTGGGGGTGTTTGGGCTTGAATGAAATTCAGTTACTCCCCAGGCCTGTTGAGGGAGGAAATAATTGTCACGTAAATGCCGGCGAAAAAAACGGTATCTGACGTCCATGTTGAAAAGCTCGAATTTGTCCAGATCACAGGAAAATTTGTTAAGCGTCCCAGAGAGGACGCGACAAGGCATGAATACGACTTCCGGTTTTCTAACTGGGTATACGGTCTTATGGTAAGGCGGGAAAAGTTGCGAACAGTCCCACTCACTTATCCTGCGATAACGTCCCGGAGGCTGCCCGAAATGCCCCCTGAATGCACGGGTGAACGTCTGTTGTGATGAAAAACCATATTTTATCGCAACATCAATGATATCTGACCCGGTGAATCTGAGTTCTGCCGCTGCGCAGGATAACTGCCGACGGCGTATATATTCACCCAGCGTCATTCCGGTTGACTTCAGATAAGTCCGTTGCAGATGCCATTTGGAATACCCTGACTTTGACGCAACCTCATCGATGGTGAGCCTGGTACTAAGCTGCGTCTCAATCCACGCAACAAGTTCCGATATCACGTCATGATTCATCACTCATCCCCCTTTCTTTCAAGGACCATATCAAACACAAGATTCAGTGCATCCGTGCCTTTGCGTAACGGAAGGATATTTTCCGGCATCAGCGTCCCGGTTCTGAGTGCACCAATAAAAACATAGAAAATCAGCGGTGTCAGTGTTTCTGCCTCGGTATCAGCTTTCACTTCTCCGCAGGCCTTCCCCCTCAGAACAGCAACGTGGATCAGGCCCAGTAGTCTGCCCGCACTGTTTTCACCCAGCAGATCTTCGGGACATTCGCTGCCAAAAACAGCCAGCTCGATTGCATTTCTCAGATGTCTGTTCTTCTGAACTTCCTTCAGCCCTCTGAGCATGCAATACCGCAGGTTGGAGACAGGCTTCGTGCTACGGCTGACGGCCTCCGCTTCTGTAAAAAAGACAAAAGGTACCCGTTCAATAACTTCTCTGAGCAGATCGTGTTTTTCACTGAAATGCCAGTAAATAGCGCCTCGGGTGCATCCGGCTCTCGCAGCAATCATCTGTAAGGTTGTACGCGTTATCCCTTTTTCCCGGAAGCACTCCTCTGCCGCATCAAGTATCTGCCGCCGGGTTTGTTCTGCTTCCAGTCTGGTTCTTCGCATATCGGGTTCCCCACTGTTAACCTGGTGTCAGCAATGTAAGGCGCTTTAACAACCAGAGACATTGCAACGGCCCACCAGCATCCAGGGCTGTGGGCCGTCTTGTATCAGTGCTCCGCATCTTCCCTGACATTAAGAGAATCAGCTTTTTGTTTTTTACTGAAAAAACCGGCAACAAGAACGTAGAAAAGCGGGATATAGAATATCGCCAGTGCCGTTGCCGTCAGCATGCCGCCAACGACGCCAGTCCCAATAGCATGCTTACTGCCTGAGCTGGCGCCGGATGCAATGGCAAGAGGAATAACACCGACGATAAATGCCAGTGACGTCATGATAATCGGGCGCAGACGCACGCGTGCCGCCTCAATCGCCGCTTCGCCAAGGGGCATCCCATGCTTTTCGTGAAGCTCTCTGGCGAACTCGACTATCAGTATGGCGTTCTTGGCCGACAGTCCGATGGTGGTCAGTAAACCGACCTGGAAAAATACATCGTTGCCCAGCCCCCTCAGAAGCGTCGCCCCCACAGCCCCAATAACGCCCAAAGGAATGACCAGCATCACGGAGAACGGAATGCTCCAGCTCTCATAAAGCCCCGCCAGACAGAGAAAAACAATGATCAAGGAAAGGGCGTACAGGGCTGGTGCCTGCGAGCCGGATAGACGTTCTTCAAAGGAGAGCCCTGTCCAGGCGACATTCACGCCAGAAGGCAGCTTGGCCGCGATCTCTTCAACCGCCTTCATCGCATCACCTGAACTGTATCCCGTCGCGGGCTGCCCAAGGATCTCAACCGCAGGTATGCCGTTATAACGCTCCAGTTTGGGGGAGCCGTAAATCCACTTTCCGGTTGCAAAGGAGGCAAATGAGACCATTTCACCGTCACTGTTACGCACGTACCATTTGTTAAAGTCCTCCGGAGAAATACGCGAGCCGGCATCCCCTTGTATGTAGACTTTCTTCACGCGGCCGCGATCATTGAAGTCGTTAACATAGGTTGAACCCCATGCCGCTGACAGGGTGTCGTTAACGTCACTCAGACTCAATTTCAGTGCCTGAACCTTTTCATCATCAATCAGAATCTGGTACTGGGGTTCATCGTTCATCCCGTTGGGACGCACCATTTGCAGCGCAGGGTTTTGCGCCGCCATTCCCAGAAACATATTGCGGGCTTCCATGAGTTTGGCATGTCCTCCCCCACTGTTATCCTGAAGGAAGAGGTTAAACCCGGTGGCGTTACCCAGTTCCATTACCGCCGGTGGGGCAAAAGAAATCACCGTCCCTTCTTTAATGGTGGAGAAATACCCCATCGACCGGCCGGCCAGTTCAAACACACTGCCCTTACGTTCACCCCAGGGCTTGAGTCCAACAAACACCATCGCTGACCCCTGGCCCCGGCCGGCAAAGTTAAACCCGTTAATCAGCATGGTGGTGGAAACCATGTCTTTTTCCTGCTCCAGAAAATAATCTGAAATTTTCGTCAGGACTTTCTGAGTCTGCTCAGCACTGCTGTTGGGCGGCATCTGTACTTGCACAAACAGATTTCCCTGGTCCTCATCAGGCAGGAAGGAGGTCGGTATCTGCGGGAACAAAGCAACCAGCAGCGCAATGATGGCCAGAAAGAAGAGCATGGCTCTTTTCCTAGCCCTGAGGGTGCGCTCAACGCCATTACGGTAGAGTGCCGTTCCACTTTCGAACTTGCGGTTAAACCAGCCAAAAAAACCTTTCTTGGTTTGCCCGTGCCCGGACGGTTTAAGAATGGTTGCACACAGGGCAGGCGTGAAAATCAGTGCAACAATCACCGACAGCGCCATTGCAGAAACTATCGTGATGGAAAACTGACGGTAAATAACGCCGGTAGACCCGCCAAAGAAGGCCATTGGCAGGAAGACGGCTGACAGAACCAGGCCGATACCTACCAGCGCACCGGAGATTTGCTCCATGGATTTGCGGGTGGCGTCCAGCGGGGAAAGCTTCTCCTCCTCCATAAGCCGTTCCACGTTCTCAACAACAACAATGGCATCATCCACGAGAAGACCAATCGCCAGCACCAGGCCAAACATGGTCAGGATGTTTATGGTAAAGCCAAAAGCCGCCATCATGCCAAAAGTGCCCAGCAGGACAACCGGGATTGCCAGGGTGGGGATAAGCGTTGCCCGCCAGTTTTGCAGGAACAGCAGCATGACGATAAAGACCAGTACGATGGCCTCGATAAGCGTATGGACAACCCCCTCAATCGAGGCGCTGATAACCGGCGACGTGTCGTACGGGTAGATAATCTCCACGCCTTCCGGCAGCCCTGGCTCCAGTTCTTTCAGTTTTGCCTTCACGGCATTAATGGTATCAAGTGCATTCGCTCCCGTTGCCAGACGTAATGCGATGGCGGTACTGGGAAGGTCTTTGCCGTATTTAGACTGTATGGAAAAACTCTCAGAACCCAGGCTGACTCTCGCGACATCCTTCAGTAAAACACGTGAGCCGTCAGGCTGGACTTTCAGCAGGATATTCTCGAACTGTTCGGGTTTCGTGAACCTTGTTTTTCCAATGACGGTTGCACTCAGCTCAAGATTATTCTTCGCTGGCAGACCACCCAGCTGGCCCGCGGAGACCTGTACGTTCTGTGCCTGTATGGCTGAGCTGATATCTGTCGGCGTCAGTTTATAGCCGTTGAGTTTGTCAGGATCCATCCAGATACGCATGGCATACTGGGAACCCATCATGGTGAAGTCCCCCACCCCAGACACACGGGTCAGCGGATCCTGCATATTTGAAACCAGGTAGTCACCCAGGTCGAAACTGCTCATGCGCCCGTCAGTAGAAACCAGGCCTGCAAGCATCAGGAAATTGACCTGATATTTCGCCACACGGATACCCTGCTGCTGCACTTCATCAGGGATCAACGGCGTCGCCAGAGATAGCTTATTCTGCACCTGAACCTGTGCGATATCGGAGTCTGTTCCCTGATTAAAGGTCACGGTGATCGTGAATGACCCGTCAGAATTACTTTCTGATTTGAGGTAACGTAAGTTATCCAGCCCGTTGAGCTGCTGTTCGATTACCTGGACAACGGTATCCTGAACAGTATCAGCAGACGCGCCGGGATAAGAGCCTGACACCGCAATCGCGGGTGCGGCAATGTTCGGATACTGGTTGATGGGCAGATTGATAATGGATAATGCCCCCGCGAGCATGATCACGATGGCGACAACCCATGCAAGCACCGGCCGGTCAATAAAAAAGCGTGACATCGGAGCTCCTTAATGAGGCTGAGAAATTTCTTGCTTCTGCATTTCCGGGGATGCTATCCGGACTTCACTGCCGGGGCGGGCATTCTGCGTACCGTCAACAATGACGCGGTCGCCACTCTCCAGCCCCTCACTGATTAACCACTGGTTACCTACCACGCGTTCAGTTATGACCAGCTTACGAATGACTTTATTATCCTCTCCGACTGTCAGAGCTGACGCCTGTCCGGTCGGGTCTCGCGTGATTCCCCTTTGTGGAACAAGCAATGCATTTTCCCGTATCCCTTCCTGTAACGTCGCCCGAACGAACATACCTGGCAGTAATCTTCCCTCCGGGTTTGGAAACTCAGCCCGGATAATGACCGAGTCGGTGCTCTCATCGACGGTAACTTCCGACAGTCTAATACGGCCTGGGTACGGATATTCCCTGCCATTGTCCAGCATCAGCCTGACCTCTGCCTGCTGCTGGTCATCTTTCTTCAGATGGCCTGCTGCAAATTCATCCTGAAGTTTTAAGAGCGATGTGGATGACTGCGGGATATCAACGTAAATGGGATCAAGCTGCTGTATCGTTGCCAGTGCATCAGTCTGATTAGCGGTCAGCAAAGCCCCCTGGGTGACCGACGAACGACCAATACGGCCTGAAATCGGTGCAGTAATGTTTGTATAGCCAAGGTCGATCCGCGCTGAATCCACCTCCGCTTTAGCCTGTAACCAGCTCGAGCGGGCGTCATCCCGATCCTGCTGGCTGATGGCACTGGTTTTCACCAGTCTTTCATATCGCTGCGCCAGCAGTCTGGCAGACTCGAGGCTCGCTTCAGCTTTGGCCAATGTGGCACGGTAGGGCGCCGGATCAATCTGGTACAATACCTGCCCGGCCTGAACCATACTCCCCTCCTCAAACAGACGTTTCTGGAGGATGCCACCCACCTGTGGCCTCACTTCTGCCACTCGGTAAGAAGTGGTACGGCCTGGAAGTTCGCTAGTCAGCGGGACGTTTGTCGTGGCGAGTGTTACGATCCCGACCTCTGGAGTTGAAGGTTGTGGTGGAGCCGGTGGCTGGTCACAACTGGCGAGCGTGACCACAGTTAACATTGCCAGCAGAGGCCTGGCGGGACGGAAATGCACTGACATGATGAAAGTTCCCTTGATGGGTTGAATATTCATTCTAGTATATTCATACTAAAATAAAACTTGCAATAGCGTTGAGATAGGAAAAGAAGATGAGTGATTTGCCTGACCTGGAAACGGGCGTTAAAAATAAAGAACGAAGAAAGCAGGTGCTTGATGCAGCAGCAAAATGTTTCCGTGAACTCGGCTTTCATGGATGTAGCATTGCAAAAATTTCCAAAGCCGCCGGCATGAGCCCCGGACATATCTACTATCACTTCGCCAATAAGGAAGCGATTGTTGAAGCCCTGGTGGCACTTCAGGAAAGTACGCTGAACGAGCTCATTAATGAAATCGCGGCATCTCCACCAGATGAAAGAATTGCCGTCAGTTTAAAACGACATACAGAGAGAATGGTGGAAGTCCATACCTCACCGGATTTTAATGGGCTATGGCTTGAAATTGCGGCGGAAGCGGCCCGGAATCCGGGCGTGGCGGAGGTCCTCCAGATCTCCCACGATGCGATTAACGCCAGATTTCACGAAGAACTGTTTAAAAGATCCCGGACGGATTCTGACGCGGATATACAGAAAATCCGGACAGGAATGGACATCATAGCCTCGGTATTCAGCGGGTTATCACAGCATACTGCGACAAGGGCTCTTGGTCAGGAATGGGATAAACAGTTACTGATAAATATGGTCAATGAGATTATTGAATGCTTTTTTGGAGAATACTGAGGCCAGCTATGTCGCCATTCATCTGACTATAAACCAGCAAAGTCATGGGGTTGACTCAGTCTGTAAATAATGTACGCCGTTCCCGGGCATGGCCCTTGCATTTTCCAGAATGGCTGGGGTCAGAGCACTGACTCATCAAAACCTGCCATCACACCCTGCGGCAGGACAAATCGTCTAAGAGTTCGCTTCGACTGACAGACCACGACATCCGGGTTTCCCGGAACCTCTTAACGGATATCGATCAACGTTTTGGTTAAGGAAAGGACTTAAGAAATGGCTAAAGCATCCACGGCATCAGAATTAAACGGGAAGATGATTATTTCAATACTGGCATTGCTGTCAGTCTTTGCCCCCCTATCGACTGACATGTATCTGTCGGCTTTTTCTGATATTCAGTCCTATCTCCGTGCGGAAGACGGCACGCTGGAGTTGTCTCTGTCCGTTTTTTTTCTCGGGCTGTGTACTGGTCAGTTGTTGTTTGGTCCGCTGATTGATCGCTATGGCCGGCGGGTTCCGCTTTTAACGGGCATCGTCATTTTCTGCGGGGCCACGGTGATGCTGCTGCTGACATCATCGGCCGCCCTCTTTATCGTTCTGCGATTTATTCAGGCAATCGGGGCCTGTGGAGGTATGGTGGTTGGCCGGGCAGTCGTGTCCGATCTGTACAGGGGTGTACGGGCCGCCAGAACGATGACAATACTGGTCATGCTCATGGCACTGGGTCCCGTACTTTCCCCCCTGCTTGGCGGCATCCTGATCTCATATTTAGGCTGGAAGTCGATTTTTATGACGATGCTGGTCATCGGAATGCTGGCGTTTTTACTGTCGGCGTTATTTTTGCCAGAAACGCTGCCGGTACATGCCCGTTCAACGCAATCTTTAATAAAATCGTTTGCCTCATACAGAAAGCTGCTTATTTCCCGTAACTTTATTATGTTGTCTCTTGTCAGTGCTTTCGTGCAGGCGGCGATGTTTACCTTTATTACAGCATCCTCCAGCGTCTTTCAGGGTGTCTTTGGACTCAGCAATATCGAATACGGTCTAGCCTTTGCACTGGTCTCTTTAAGTCTGGTTCTGTCCTCCTGGATTAATAACAGGCTTCTGATGCTCTTTTCTGTTGAGAAAATCATCAGCACTGCGCTGACGGTATTTTTACTGACCGGCCTGATTTTAATCTCTGTCTCAGATACAGAAAAACTCTGGATATTCATTACTCCACTTTGCGTGGCAATCGCAATGGTCGGTTTGCTGGGTGCAAATACGACTTCTCTTGCAATGGAAGCGGCTCGCGGCCAGTCCGGTGTCGGATCGGCATTTATAGGGTCCCTGCAGTTTGGTGTTGCCTTTGCCTGCTCAGCAGCTATCGCAGTGTTTATATCGGAAAGCGCCTTTCCACTTGCGATGGGAATTACAATCCCGGCTGTAATAGCACTCTTACTGTGGTTGTTTTATTCCTTCTCAGCTAAACATGAGGTGCACTGGCAATAGCGCACAGCATTGCAGTAAACAATTAAGACGTATACCGTGAGCAGAGATGCAACTCATAATAATAAAAGAGGCGCTATAAAAATTTCATCTGCTCTACGGCTACTGCGAAAAACGTGGCTGAACGCATTCATTCGCTCCATGATGTTTGTGACCGCGCAGACAATCCTCCTTTGTGCGCTATTGCATTGCCCCAGGCCACTTCCCCCGCTTTTCGTATTTGCCCAGCGCCACGCTCCACATATCCTGCTGCTGCCAAGTGACTAAGACAGCGTCAAGCAGCGACGTCTGGCGCGACATGCCCTGTGCTAGCACACCGCCAGCATTTCACGGGTGCCGCCCCACTCATAGCGGGCCAGAGTTGACCGGCAGAACAGACATTTCGTGGCACGAACAGAAGAATGTCGCTCACACATTTTGCACGACCTCTCAGGAATAAAAAAGAGCAACGTAAGGCCGTCCATACAAGGAACTAGCGATGTTAAAGCAGTCGGATATCTGGCTTTAAAAATTCACTGGGACCATCCTCCCCCCAGGACTTTATAAAGGGTGATCATGCCAGACTGCTGGGCTTGCCCGGCCTGAATCAGAGACTGTTGCGCCGCATAGAGTGTACGCTGGGCATCCAGTACCTCAAGATAACTGGCGGTGTCATTTTCATACTGTAGTCGTACCAGCGTATAGGCTGCCTGCGCCGCATCAGTACGCCTGCGCTGTGCCGCCAGTTGTTCCCCGACCACATGATGGTCGGCCAGCGCATCCGCCACTTCTTTGAATGCCGTCTGAATCGATTTTTCGTATTCTGCAACCGCAATCTCCCGCTCAACTTTCGAACTCTCAAGTTGCGCAAGCAGGCGACCGCCGCTAAACAGAGGAAGGGTAATCTGCGGCGAGAAGTTCCAACTGCGCCCTCCCGAGTCAAACAGGCCGGATAATTCGTTGCTGGCTCGTCCAAGAGAAGCAGTCAAACTGATCGTCGGGAAAAAAGCTGCCCGCGCGGCGCCGATATCGGCGTTCGCGCCGAGCAGATCATGTTCGGCCGCCTGGATATCTGGGCGGTTGCGCAGCAGGTCCGAGGGCAAACCGGGCGGGAGGTCATTGACCCCCAGCAGGCCACCGACGGCACCGGGGGACGGTAGCAATGCCTCAGGCAAGGGCGTCCCCGCCAGCAATTCCAGCGCATTACGGTCAATCTCGACCTGTTTATCGGCGCTCAGGGCCTGGTCCCGTGCATTTTCCAGCTCGCCTTCCGACTGACGGAGTTCGAGTTGAGAGGATTTACCGACCGCATGCAGATTACGCTGTAAATCATATGCTTTCTGCCGACTGCGCAGAGTTTCATGCGCCAGATGTTGCAGATCCTGATCCGCCGCCAGCGCCAGATAACTGCCAGCAACCTCGGAAATCAGGCTGATATGCGTGGCACGCCGGGTCGCATCGGCAGATAGATAGGATTGCAGCGCCTCCTCTTTCAGGCTTCTTATCCGGCCAAACAGATCCAGTTCGTATGAACTGATGCCAACATCTAGGTTGTAGGACCGTGTGACGCCGCCAACCCCGGTATAGGATACCGAAGCCGGGGTACGCTGCGCAGACGACGAACCGTTCACATTGACGCTAGGAAGCAGGTCAGCCCGCTGGATACGGTACTGCGCCTGAGCTTTTTCGATGTTCAGCGCGGCGATACGGAGATCCCGATTATGACTCAGCGCCAGTTGTATCACCTGACGCAGTTTCGGGTCTGCAAACATTTCCTGCCAGCCGATGTCGACCGCCGCCTTACCGGCTTGCGCACCGTTCGTACTTGACTGTGTCGGCCATTGTTTACTGACAGGCGCCTCCGGTCGCTGGTAGTCAGGCGCCATCGTACACCCTGTCAGTAAGGCTACCAGGCACAGCGTAAGGAGCGACTGCCCACCGCCTCCGAACGGCGGGACGGAAAAATAGCGGGCATGACGATTCATAAACGTAAGATCCGGACGTGTAATGTGAGGTCGGCGGATGGGTTCGCCGACAGATAAAGTCAGTCTGCTCATTCTTGCTCCGCCTCATGCGGTATCCTGAACCAGGCGACATAGAGCGCCGGAAGGAACAACAGCGTCAGCATTGTCCCGACAATAATGCCGCCCATCATGGCGTAGGCCATCGGTCCCCAGAATATTTCCCGGGAAATGGGTATCAGCGCCAGGGTCGCGGCGGCGGCAGTCAGCATAATCGGCCGCATACGGTGTTCCGTTGCTTCCACCACGGCTTTCCAGGGAGAGACACCCTGTTCCCGCAAGGTTTCAATATGCACAATGAGAATGACAGAGTTACGTATCAGAATCCCGATCAAGGCCAGCACCCCCAGTACGGCGACAAATCCCAGTGGCGCATTGCTCAGGAGTAACGCGGCCACCACGCCGATCAGGGCAAGCGGGGCGACGGAAAAGACGAGGAACAGGCGATGGAAACTCTGCAACTGAATCATCAGAACCGTCGCCATAATGAACAGCATCACCGGAACGACACTGATAATGGGCCCCTGTGAAGTATTGCTTTCTTCCACGGAACCGCCAATCTGTACAGAGTACCCGACCGGCAGCGTTTTCATGAACGCATCCACCTGCGGGGCAAGCGCCTTAACAATCGTGGCGGCCTGGGTGTCATCGCTGATCCCGGCCTTAAGCGTAATGGTCGGCGTGCGGTCCCGCCGCCATATCATGGGCTGTTCCAGTTCATAGCTGAACGTGGCCACCGACGACAAGGGCACGGACTGGCCGCTACTGCTGGTCAGTTGCAAATCAGACAGTGCATCGACAGAGCCGCGATCCTGCGCCGCGCCACGCCAGAGGACATCCACCAGATAAATATCGTCCCTGACCTGGGTCACGCTATCCCCTTCGACGACCCCATTTAGCGCCTGCGCAATTGCCTGCGATGAGACCCCCAACTGACGGGCTTTATCCTGCAACACATTGACTTTCACCACCCGAGCCGGTTCGTTCCAGTCGAAAGAGATATTACGCAGCGAAGGATGGCCGCCGACGATAGCCGCCAGCTTATGTGCCTGCTCACGCACGACCTGAATATTCGGGCCAGCCACCCGATATTGCACCGGCTTGCCGACCGGCGGACCAATGTCGAGCAGTTTGACGTAAGCATCCGTCCCTGGGAATGTCTTCGCAAGATAGCTGTGGAAATCTTCCAGCAGCCGGTTTCGTTCTTCAATGCCTTTGGTCACGATGACCATTTGACCAAACGAAACCGATGATGGCTGAACATCGAAAGCGAGTATGAAACGGGGCGCGCCGGAACCGACGTATGTCGACCAGTGCGCCACATCCGGGTTATTTTTCAGCTTCTCGCGTTCAAACTTCGCCATTTGCTCACTGGTCTCCTGGATCGAGCTGTTTTGCGGCAGATTCCAGTCGATTATCAACTCCGGGCGATCGGAACTGGGGAAAAATTGCTGTTGTACCAGTGACATACCTCCAATCGACAGTGCAAAAGCGACGCCCGTCGCAAGCAGAGTCAGCCAGCGATGATACAGACACCATTGCAGCATGCGCGAAAAAAGTTTGCTGAAGCGGCTTTTTTGGTCAGCGTGCTTCTTCATGGTCGCCGGAAGAATGGTGACGCCGAGTAACGGCGTCACCAGCACCGCCACAATCCATGACACGATCAGTGAGACACCGATCACTACAAACAGCGTAAAGGTAAATTCACCCGCGCTGCTGGCGTTGAACCCCACGGGAATAAAGCTTGCTACCGTAACCAGCGTCCCTGTCAGCATGGGGAACGCGGTCGAGGTGTACACATGCGTGGCCGCTTTCGACAGACTGTCGCCTTCCTCCAGACGAGCGACCATCATTTCGGTCGCGATCATGGCGTCATCGACCAGCAGTCCCAGCGCAATAATTAATGCCCCCAGCGAGATACGCTGCAGGGAAATGCCGGAGTAGTACATCACCACAAAGGTAATGGCCAGCACTAGCGGAATCGTGATCGCCACCACCAGCCCGGCACGTATCCCCAAGCTGATAAAGCTGATAATTAACACAATGGCGACGGCTTCGACCAGCGCACGGATAAAACCGGAAACGGCGTCATCCACGACAGACGGTTGATCGGATACGCGATCCACCGAGACACCGACCGGCAGATTATTCAGAATGCTGCCCATCTTAATATCGAGCGCCTTCCCAAATTCGAGCAGGTTGCTGCCCGGTTTAATTCCCACGGCCAGGGCGATTGCCGGTTTACCATTGTAGCGAAACAGCGAGGTCGGCGGGTCGACATAACCCCGGGTGATGGTCACCACATCGCTCAGGGGAAGGAAACGGTCGTTTACCCGCAGGTTAATATTGCGCAAGCTCTCTTCTGAAATAAAATCACCGCCCACGCGTAGCGCAATACGTTCCGAACCTGTCTCAATAAATCCGGACGCGGTCACAGCGTTTTGTGCCTGTAATGCGTTCATAATGGCGGAACGGTCAATACCGAGCGCCGCACTCCGGCGCGTCGAAAGTTCAAGGTATATCACCTCATCCTGTGCGCCGAGAATGTCGACTTTCCCGACGTTCGGGATTGTCAGCACCTGTTTACGCGCATCTTCGACCATATCGCGTAGCTGCCGATGTCCGATGCCATCGCCGCTGAAGGCATAAATATTGCCAAACACATCATCAAAGCGGTCATTAAAAAAGGGACCGACAATGCCGGAAGGAAAATCGCCCTGGATATCCGCGATCATGTTACGCACGCGCTGCCAGATCTGCCGTACATTTTTTGATGGCGTATCATCCTTGAGGTCGACAAAAATGATAGTCTGACCCGCTGTCGTCTGGCTACGGGTATGTTTAAGAGTATCAAGTTCCTGTAGCTTTTTTTCGATACGGTCAGTCACCTGTTTCGTGACCTCTTCTGCAGAAGCCCCCGGCCACTGCGCCTGAATGATCATGGTCTTGATGGTGAAGGAGGGGTCTTCCTCGCGGCCCAGCTCAAGATAGGAAAACAGCCCCGTCAAGGCAGAAACGATAACGAAATACCAGACCAGAGAACGATGGCTCAGCGCCCAGTCAGACAGATTAAATTTTTTCACAGATTCGTCGTCCTCTCGATTCGCACTTTTTGTCCTGGCATCAGCACGTTAACACCGGCAATCGCCACCTCTTCGCCTTCATGAAGCCCGTCCACCACGCGTACCTGTGAAGCCCCGCCCGATACCGTTTCGGTCTTAACGGCTCTCAGCGAAACCGTATGATCTGACGGGGCGATCACCCAAACAAAATGTTGCTTATTCCGCACATGGATAGCGGTAGCGGGCAGCAGTACCGTGTTCGCCGAAGACGGCGCTTCCATCGGCATAACGGTCACCACCGTCCCCAGTCGAAACACATCGGGTGCACCGTTGATACTGATTTTCAGCCTGCGGGTACGGGTGCTAGCATCCGCCTGCGGCGAGATTTCACGCAGTTCGCCCGAGGTTTTCATGGTTTCGTCTATCTGCAGCAGAACAGAGAAACGGCTACCAGGCCGTAATGTCGTCGCCTGCTCTCCCGGCATGTCGACAATCACATCGCGCGCTTCCGGACGCGCCAGCCGTATTGCCGTCTGTCCGGCAGGGACAATCTGCCCTTTTTCCACGGACACGCCAGTGATGATGCCATCGAAACGCGCCGTCAGTTTCGCATACCCTGACTGCTCCCGCACCTTCACCAGTCTGGCCTCGGCCTGTGCAACGGCTGCCCGCGCAGAGCTGGCCGCTTCTTCCGCGATGTCCAGATTCTCCTGACTCATGGCATCCACCGCTGCGAGGGCGCGTCTTCGCTTTTCAGTCAGCAACGCATTGTCCAGTCGGGCGCGGGCATTGCGCAGGTCGGCCTCAGCACTGGCCACCGCCAGTTGCAGGGTGAGCGGATCCAATTCAGCCAGCACCTCCCCTTTATGGACACTGTCCCCGACCTCCACCTTGCGTGAAATCACTCTGCCGAGTGTCTGAAAAGACAACCCGGACTCCACTCTTGCCTCAACAGTTCCGGCCAGCCGTGGCGGTTCTGTCCGCTCCTCTTTGACCGTCATGGACAACACGGGACGAACCGACTCGTTTGTGTGCGAGGGTTCATCGCAACCAATCAGCAGGAAAAGTGCGGACATCGCCCCCAAAAGAATACGTCGATTATCAGGCATCTCAGTTAACCTCCCAACGTACGGCCTGCCCTTCACTCAGAAACTTACCGCCCTCTGAGACGATCAATTCCTGCGGTTTAACGCCCTGGGTCACAATAAAATCATCTGTCCGGTAGCGTGAGACGCTGACCTGACGCAGTGAAACGGTCTTTTTTTGGGCGTCTACCACCCAAACGGCGGGGTGCCCCCTGCGCGACGTTATGGCGCTGGCGGGGAGGATACTGCCCTCGCGTGACGGTGAACGGAAGTTACCGACGACGGGCGTGCCAAGCGGCCAGGACAGATTTTCCGGCAGGGTCGCCTTAACCCGTACGGTCCCGGCGCCCTCCGTCAGTACAGGAGCAATCTCCCGCAACGTCGCCTGTATGTTGTGCGTACGGTCGGCCACCCGGCTCACGTCAATATTTTTCAGCGGTTGTCCGTTGAGAAAATAGGCTTCAAACACCTGGAACACCGCATCGCGGTGACCGTCCTGAGCTAGCGTAAATGCCGTCTGGGCTGAAGAAACCACCTGTCCCACCTCAATACTGCGCGAGGTGATAACACCGTCAGCATCTGCACGCAGCTCAGTAAAGGAGAGTGAATCCAGCGCGGTATCCAGAGACGCCCGAGCCACCGCTACGGAAGATTCAGCGGAGGTCAGTTCCTCGCGTGAGTTGTCCCAGTCAGCTTGCGAAATCGCGCCGGAAGAACGTAATTTCTGATTACGCGCAAAGATGTTTTTCTTCAGTTTCAGCGTGCTCTGAGCAGCGCGCAGCTCCGCGCGGGCAATGCTCACATCAGCGCGTTTTTCTGTGGCATCCAACCGAGCCAGCAGCTCACCTTTGTGCACAACTGAACCGACATCAGCCAGACGTTCAATGACTCTTCCGTCGGTACGGAACGCCAAATCAGCCTGAAACCGTGCACGAACCTCACCAGTAATTTCCGCGGCGGGCTGAATCTCTGTGACGGGAACTGAGACAACTTTCACAAACGTCCTGGATATAGCCGGTTTCTGCTCAGAATAGTCACATCCGGTAGACAACACGCAGGCCAGAGCAAGGGATACCCTTAAAAACGATCGCATTACATTTCCGCCATTGCAGTCTGGAAAAAGATAGCGCATATTAGTCACTGACTTGTCAGTCAGTCAACAAAATACACTAGTTTGTCGATTGAGAAACACACTAAACGGAAATTCCTGTAGCGGTAAACGAGTTAAATGGAGACGTAAATAAAAATGCGCGGCGTTGCTCATCTGACATTCGGTGAAGTGTCGCGGTAACACAATGAGTTATATTAACTTTCAGAGAACGAGAGTGATGCACTTTGTGTTATTTTGCCTCCAGTTTTACGCGCATTCCTACATAATCGGGAGCAATGATTAATGCCAAACAGAAAGTCCAGGGCTGAGCAAAAAGCGCTGCGCCCAAACGAAATCCTTGATGCGGCTTTTGAGGAGTTCAGTGAAAAAGGCTACAGCGCGACGCGCCTTGAGGATATCGGCAAACGGGTAGGTATCACGAAAGGCACTATCTATCTGTACTTTCCGACAAAAGAGGCGCTGTTTGAAGCCGTCGCACAACACACATCCAAACCCTTTGCGGAGGTGCTGTCATCACTTACCGAACTTGAAGGGAATTACTCCGAAAAGTTAAGAACATTACTGCTGATGGCTTATCAAAAAATATCTGAAGACAAAAGGATTCAGAAAATGTTACGCCTGTCGCTGACAGAAGGTATGCGCTTTCCTGAGATAGTTGACCGTCACTATGATGAGTATATCGCACCGCTCTCACATGCTGTAGGGACTCTATTGTATCAAGGCGTTCAGGCAGGAGAGTTCCGGGAGGGAGCGGCGGCAGCTATGCCTGATGTGGTAATGAGTTCTGTCCTGCATATCACAGTATGGCGCCTGCTTGCATCCGAGAAACTTCAGATTGACGAATATTCATTTATTGAAGCTCACATAGATTTGACAATGAATGGCCTGTTGAACAGGAATTAGACTGAGGAATGAACTTATCGTGAGATATCTGCATCAGATAGCTTTTAAAAATTAGGGCTATATCAAAAATTATTTTTATTAATATAATAGTGAGCATCCCATGAATCCCTGATTCGTCTGACACTGAAGAATGCTGTTTTATGGCTTAACGACGAAATTTCTCAAAGAGATCGTGGAACTAAAAACTTAATCACTATTATTTTTAATAATTTTTCAGCGCTAGCCATAATAATCATCCTGAAAAAATTCGTTCAATCCGTATTGCCCCTCAGCCAAGCGATATAAATACATTGGCCGACCCGATGTACCATAGTGAATAGTGGTATGGAGAGTGTTATTTTGCTCCAGCCACATAATATATTTTCGGCATGAGACTCGGGAAAGATTTATTTCTTTAGCTAAGTCGCTAGTTGAAAACTCTGTATCTTTATGTTCATTTATCCATTTACAAATGGTTTGAAGTGTTTGTGACGTTAACCCTTTGGGCAATTTATTAAAGCTAGTGATTCTAATAGGATTACCATGTAATAATCTATCTACATCTGACTGTTCATATGAAGACTGTGTATTCATGAATTTTCGCTTTTCTCTCCAGGTAATTAGTGCCTCCTCGAAGCGTGGAAATTGAAATGGTTTAATTAGATAATCGACTACACCATAGTGTAGTGATTGTTTCACGGTTATTGCATCTGTTGCTGAGGTAATTACTATCACATCAATGGATTGTTTAGTCCTTCTAATGTCTGGCAACAATTCCAGGCCATTTTCTTTTTGCATATAAATATCAAGTAGAACCAAGTCGATGCTAAATAAGTTGTTACTGAGCATATCTCTGGCTTGTTGAAGAGTAGATGCAATACCACAGCAATAGAATCCTGATATTTTTCCTACATATATTCTATTCAACTCTGCAACCATTGCATCATCATCAACAATTAAAACATTCATCATATATGGCTCCAATATCAGGAAACACGCATAGCAAATAATGTTATATATTTATAAGCGTTTTTATTAGGGTTATGCTAGCTTATTTAATATAAACCAATGATCTTCCACCATATTAGTCCGGCTGTCATAAAAATAGTCTGATTAACCAGGCTGATAATAAATCCTGAACGCCACCAAACTGAGGTGGGTACATAACCAGCTCCGAATAGTATAGGGCCGCGGGCATGCGTGTATTGAGTCAATGAACAGTAGAGACTACTAGTGAATGCCAGCATAAATGCCATAGGTACTGGAGGGATTCCCAAATTGATGCCAACGCCCAAGAACACAGCATATAATGCCGCGATTTGTGCATTCCCACTGGCAAAGAAGTAGTGAGTATAGAAATAGGCTGCGTTTAACAGCAACAATACTAATACCCAACTTGTACCTGCCATCAAATGGCCGACACTCCCACCAATCAAATCACCAAACCATGTGGTAAATCCTAGCTTTTTAAGCTGATTAGCCATCATTAACAGTGCGGCAAACCAGATCAGAGTGTCCCACGCTCCTTTCTCGCTTTTAATATCTTCCCATCGTAGAACACCACTTAACAGTAGGAAAGATAGGCCAACGAACGATGCGGTCGTTGCATCCACACCTAATTTATCCCCAAAGATCCACAGCACTAGCAATAATACTACTGTTAATGCCATCAACCACTCGCCACGCGCCATTGATCCCATTTTCTCAAGATCAGCAATGGCCATTTTGGGAGCGTCAGGAGTACGACGAATTTCAGGTTTTGTAAGCCAGAGAACCAATGGTGGAATAATAACTAATGAGATAAGACATGGTACTACTGCAGCGAGAAACCAACTGGCCCAAGATATATGGATGCCTGCGTTAGCTGCCAACTTCACTGCCAGTAAGTTACCTGTATAGCCTGTCATGAACATAGCCGCGGTAACATCATTGACGTTACCGATGCATGTAACCAAAAATGTCCCAATTTTGCTGCGTGAAGCATCTTCTGGTTTAGAACCAAAACTACGAGACAAAGAATCAGCAATCGGATAAATCACTCCACCACAGCGTGCTGTATTACTTGGCATCGCTGGTGAAAGCATTAAATCAGCGAAGGCAAGCCCATAAGCTAATCCGAGAGTGCGTTTCCCTAATAGGCGAATCATGTGTAAAGCAATACGCCTACCTAGCCCTGTGTTGATAAAACCTCGGGCAATCATAAAAGCAACCACAATTAACCAGATTAGAGAGCTATTCAGATCACTTAATGCTGTTTGTATCGCACCGCTAGGTGTTTTATCTCCTGCAGCATAAGTTAGAGCAAAAAGGGTAATGCTAATAATTCCTATAGCCCCGATAGGTAATACATTTGCGACAATACAAATGATAGTTCCGACAAACAGCAAAGCGGAATGCCAAGCTGCTAAACTTAATCCTGTTGGTGGCGTTATATTCCAAAGGAATGCAACAATACAACCAATTACTATCAATGGGAACCAATTCAACCCATATGATGTACGAAGCCTCATTCTTCTCTTCCTTATAAAGATAAATGAAATAAAGCACGGCTTGTAATTCATTGTGTCATGCTATTAATTGATATACATTGAGAATTTCCTGTTCTTATTAATTTTTTAATCAGGTTATATTCTCCTCCTTCTTTTTTGAAGTTAGGTTATCTTTTTCAGGAGTAAGATACTTACTTGCTATGTCTTGATCAAAAGTACCTGACCATTTTGCTACTACTACGGTCGCAACGCTATTCCCAACAGTGTTACAGATGGCTATCGCTATAGACATAAAACGGTAAACTCCAAAAATAAGAGCTAATCCTTCAACGGGTAAAATGTTTGTTGAGGTGACTGTGGCAGCAAAGACAACAAACGATCCACCGGATACTGTCGCAGCGCCCTTTGAGGTAAGTAACATTAAAAGGAGTATGCCAAATTGTGCTTCCAATGATAGAGGGATACCGTATGCATGAGAAATAAACATAATTCCCATTGACATAAAAATAGATGTACCATCCAAGTTAAATGCATAACCAGTAGGGAGTACTAATCCTACCGTTTGTTTAGCACATCCAAGTTTTTCTAACTTTATTAATAGCCTGGGAAGAACGCTTTCTGATGATGCGGTACCAAATACGATAATTAATTCATCTTTAATATAGCGAAGCAGGTGCCATATTCTGAATCCAGTTAACCTTGCTATCACCCCCATACCAAGTACAATAAAAAGAGCAACAACTATGTAGAAGACTAATACTAGTTCTGCTAGTGCGAGTAAAACGTTCGAACCGTTACTGCCAACAGAATAAGCTATAGCACCGAAGGTTCCAAGGGGAGCGAATTTCATTACCAGATTGATAAATGAGAATAATATTTCAGATATCATATCTAAAGAACTATTAACTCGGCTACGTTGTTCCACTGAAATAGCCAAGATACCAATCCCCATCATTACCGCTAATACAACAACTTGCAGTAGTTCACCTTTTGCAAATGCGCCAATAAAATTATCTGGCACTATATGCAAAAGAAACTCGTAAGCCCCTGATGCTGATGTGGTTGATGCCTTTAACTCTGGAGCAGGAACCCCGCTCATTAATGACATGCTGCTGCCGATTTTGAAAATATTTCCTGCGGTTAATCCGATAATTAAAGCAAAGGTTGACACTATCTCAAAATAAACAAATGCTCGCCATCCGACACGACCAGCACTTTTAGCATCTCCTGCAGAAGAAATACCATGAACTATTGTTAAAAACACCAGTGGAGCAACCCCAACTTTAATAAGATTTAAGAATATATCTCCTAAAAACTTGAATTTTATTGCCATATCAGGAATTGTGAGACCTACTACAATTCCTAATATTAAAGATATCAGGACTTGAGTACCAAGGTTATAGTACCAAATCTGGCGCTTTTTTGATTCAGGTGTGGAAGTGGTTGTTTTCACAAGTACGCTCTCTTTTTAATAGATCCACTCACGCGCCAAGATGATAACTATTATGAGAACTCATCTTGATAATCAATACATATCCATCATATTCCAATCCGAATGAGTATTGGTTTTTTCACTAACCTGAATCACTTGTTTGAACAAGTTCATCGGAATTTTTCTCTTGCCACCTTCCTACGATTATAATTACTTATGAAATATAATTTTATATGGAAAGTATTTCTCCAAAAGAGAATTTAAATTATCATTTCTCTGCCGTAGAAAAAGCGATCTGCGTTGCATTTCAAAATCACCACTTATAATGTAATTAATAAAAGTAAATTATTTGACATTTAATTGCTCTTGGTTTTCAATTAAAAACAATCATAAATAACTAACTGAATATAAATAATTTAATTCATGCTGTAAGTATACTGATAAACCGAACCATTCACTTTTAGAGATCTTCCGACATACTGATTGTGTCCCGTTGAGGAGATCGCTATGCGCAAAGCCCGATTTGCTGAGCATCAAATCATCGCCGTTTTGAAGTCCGTTGAAACCGGACGTACTGTCAAAGATGCCTGATGATTGAATCGCATCATTATGATGGGATCATATAACCAAATAGCTCAATCCAACTGCCGATCCCCCTTTCTCTGGCGCAGTACCAGGGATCGGCAGAGAAGAAAGGAAACTGGGCGTTACACCAGTCCAGCGGCGGAACGTGCGGCGAAAATTATTGATATCGCTGATATTCAGATACTGCGCGACCTCTTCATTATTTAAACCGTTAAACCAATAGAGGAATAGCGCGGTGTGCTTTCGCACCCGATCCCACTGCTGCTGGAAGCTGCTATCGTGCTTGCGTAATTTACGTTTCAGCGTAGCGGGGCTCATGCCAAACGTGGCGGCGATACGTTCAAGGTTGAGAGGTTCGCGCACATTGCGGTACAGATGGTCATAAAAGTAGTCGACAAAACTGCGCTGAAATCCCAGTGCAGCAAGCTGTTGCCAGCATTGCTGGCGCACCGCGGCGCAAATGGTGCTGTTGGCATGGGGCGACGCCTGTCGGGCGTATTCCACCGGCAGCAGCATCATATTCAGCGGCTGGTCGAAGCGTAACGCATCCCCCAGATGCACCCAATACTGTTCGATATGGCGTGGCTGGCGATAGTTAAATAAAAAACGCCAGGGTAAAGAGCGTTGCGGACAGAGCGAGCGGCCAAGCGCCACGACGGAAGTCATGGCGGCCTCCAGCAGAAAACGCTGCCGCCCTGCATCCGCCTCGCTTTGCGGCCAAT
Source organism: Pectobacterium artocarpous (assembly GCF_046159765.1). NCBI lineage: Bacteria > Pseudomonadati > Pseudomonadota > Gammaproteobacteria > Enterobacterales > Pectobacteriaceae > Pectobacterium > Pectobacterium artocarpous. Next base: position 55,173 of record NZ_JBJXVK010000018.1, on the reverse strand, counting down.
ACAGACAAAGATAGCGATCATCCAGATGCATGCGCGGCACCAGCAGCGGGCTGAACAGGCTGCCAAAACGCACGACATCCTCCAGCGCCTGCTGCAAGTTGTCTGCCTGTTGCAGCACATGGCTAAAGTTGCCGTAACAGCCGGGCAGCGAACGTTGGCCGAACAGAAAGCTGCTATCGTCGGCATCCAGCAGGCGTATGCTGTTGTCGATAAGCTGGCCAAACTGCCGCTGGCTAAACCGCGCCGCGCCGGCGGCGATATCCTCAAGAAAGACGCCGGTGCCGCGCAGCAGGCGGTGTCCGCCGATATCCCGCGACAACGCCAGATCGATCAACATCCCCGGTTGATGGTGTCCGACGATAAAACGCTCATCGCACTCGTACCAACGCTCGTTCGCTGTCATCAGGCTAGCCTGCTCTGCCGTCCGGTGCAGCCTTGACCTGACTCAGCGTATAGTTCAGGCGCTGCAGCAGGCGCTCCTGATCCTCGTCGAGCGCCATGACTGCGGCGACGCTGGCCTGTAGCCTGACACGCTCACCATGCTGCTGCGTGTGGTGCGCCAGGCTGGCGATCGCCGCCGTCAGATCCTGTGCCATCATGTCTGCCTGCTGCTCGCCGGTATTGGGCAACAAGGCGACGAAACGGTCGCCGGCCAGCCGGCAGAGCAGATCCTGCCGACGCAGATTAAGCAACAGCAGTTGACACAGCGCCTGCAACACATAGTCCCCTTCCGCGGTGCCGAAGCGTCGGTTAATCGCGTCAAAATCATTTAAATCGACCACGATCAGCGAGAGCGGCTGCCGTTCGGCCGCCGCCTGTTTCAGCGACAGCGACAACTGCTTGCGCAGATAATCGGCGCCGCCCAGCGGGGTCAGCTTGTCAAACAGCAGGTGTTCGCGAAACAGCCGTTCGCGTTTATTTAACTGCGCGCTAATCGCCAACTGTTCCTGATGCCAGTGGTAAATCCCCAGCGTAATCAGTATCAGGCCGAATGGCATGGGAATATTTTCCAGCCACTCTCCCATATTCGCCCCCGGCGGCAGCTTAATGAACTCATCCAGGCAGTCCATCCACCAGGAGAAGAAAATACAGGCCAGCCCCAGCGCCAGCAGCGTGGTCACGCGCCCGGTGGGCCGACTGATCAGCAGCATAATCAGCCAGCTTAGCGCCAGTAGCGCCGAGCCGCCTTCGGTCAGCACATCCATCCCGTCGATTATCGGCCAGGGCTTCACCTCGCCGATAATCAGGTCGATCAGCAGGCCGAAATTGGCGAGAAAGGCCAGCAGCAGCAGCTTGCTGCCGTGTTGTTTCCAGAGGCGATACATCGTAAGGCTCTTTATGCGTAATCATCGGATGACCTAAGCATACAGGCGCAGATGACGGCAGCATGACAGCGCAGGGGTCAATTCAGCTCAACTTAGATAACTATTTATTTTACGCCGCCGTCGGCCGAAGGACGCGCCACACATCGCGAATCTCAGCGCCGGGAAGTGTTGCGCGCCACGGCGCGAGGCCGTAGCCGTACTACGCCGCTGCGCGTCCGACACCGGTCATAAACGCCGCCTCCCGGCGCGTCGGTTTTCCGTTCCGCACGTACAGATGCCTTTACGGCAGTCATTTCAGCTCAAAACGCGCGTTACAGAGCATAATTGAGCGCCGCTACGCCCCGATAGCCGTTAAATGTCATATAACTGACATCGGTGATTTTTAGCATCCCTTCCCCAATAAGCCGGTCAGCCAACAGTAAACCGTCGTTACTCTGGGGGGAAAACACGTGAAATCGCAGCGAAACAATACTGATCCACGATATACAGCTGTAAGGACAACATTCAGACATAGCGCTCTGGCGCTCGCCATCGGCAGCCTGACCGTCACCGCACCAGCGCCAGCGGAAGAGAACGCCGAACATGTGGACGTTATCGGCCAGGCGGCCAGCATCAGCCAGGCGCTGAATGAACAGCGCGCTTCCGACGCCGTCCGTAGCGTGGTTCACGCCGACGCCGTGGCGCAACTGCCGGACGACAACGCGGCGGAAGCGCTGCAGCGCCTGCCAGGCGTCTCCGTCGAACGCGACCAGGGTGAAGGGCGCTATGTCAGCGTGCGCGGCCTGGGACCAGACCTGAACAGCGTGCAAATCAACGGCACTTCCATGCCGTCGCCGGAGAGCGACCGCCGCGCCGTGGCGCTGGATGTACTGCCTTCGGAACTGGTGCAGTCGCTGTCGGTGGTCAAAACGCTGACGCCGGATATGGACGCGAATTCGCTGGGCGGCACCGTCGAAGTCAACAGCCTGTCGGCGTTCGATCACGACGGGCTGTTTTACACTCTGGGCGCGGAAGGCAGCTACGATACCAATCGCAATAAAAGCAGCCCGAAGTTCTCCGGCGCGGTCAGCAATATTTTCAGCATCGGCGACGGGGAAAACAATTTCGGGGTGGCGGCAGCGCTCAGTTGGCAGAAGCGCAGTTTCGCTTCGGATAACGTGGAAACCGGCGGCGACTGGGATTTCAGCGACGGCGCGCGGCTGAACAGTTTTGAACAGCGACGCTATGAGATCGAGCGCGAACGCACCGGCTTCGGCCTCAATTTCGACTATAAGCCGAGCGACTTGTCCAGCTATTACCTGCGCACGCTGTACAGCCGTTTTAAGGATAGCGAAACCCGCCAGTCATCCGCCATCGAATTCAGCGATCCGCTGGCAGCGGGGGAGCAAGGCGATGCCGAGGTTGAGCGTAAACTAAAAAACCGCGAAGAGACCCAGAATGTCAAAAGCGTCGTCCTGGGCGGCGAACATCTGCTCGGTCCGTGGACGATCGGCGGCCAGATGGCCTATAGCCGATCCAGTGAAAATCTGCCCAACGGTGCCTACGCCACCTTCACCGGGCTGGACTCGTTCGCGGACAGCGGCTTTTCCGACACGGTTAAACCGACCAGCCAGATCGGCGGCGGCTATGCCGACGCCGATAATTATCAGCTCAACAGTATGGAGTCGGAAACACAGAAAACCAGCGACACCGAGAAAAATATCCGCCTCGATTTGGCGCGCGACTACACCCTGCTGGATACCGACAATCAGGTCAAATTCGGAGGAAAACTCAGCCGTCGCGACAAGAAAAATGACATGAATGTCTGGAAATACAAAAAATTGGGCAACTACGGTCTGTCCGACGAACAGCTCAATCTAAGCCGTTTTTCCTCCGGCAACGCTGGCTACGCCTTTGGCCAGGACGGCCCGGCTATCGATGCGGCCAGCATCAACGCTCTGATCGGCACGCTGGGCAAGGACGGCTTCTACGATCAGGAAGAGTCGACCATCAACGACTACTGGATGAGCGAAGATATCAACGCCGCTTACCTGATGAACACGCTGGATATCGATAACTGGCGCTTTATTAGCGGGCTGCGCTATGAAGGCACGCGCTTCACCGCTGACGGCACCGGGCTGCGCGACGGCGAGTATCAGGCCTCCAGCCACCAATCCAGCTATCACGACTGGCTGCCGGGCCTGCACGCCCGCTACCGTCTGAACAAAAATACCCAGATCCGTGCGGCCTGGACCAATTCGGTGGTGCGTCCGGCATTCGGCCAACTGACCCCCGGTTATAGCATCGACGGCGATGAAGCCGAGTTCGGCAATCCCGCGCTCTCCCCACTGAAGTCGAAAAACTTCGATTTGGGGATCGAACACTATATGGGACGCGCTGGGACGCTCTCAGGCTATCTATTCTATAAAGACATCCGCGACTTCGCCTATCAAACCGATTTGGCCGGCAGCGGCGCATGGATCGATTTCAGCGAGGCCAAGACCTGGGCCAACGGTGAAAAAGCGCGCTTGTACGGCGCCGAACTGGCCTACTCGCAAAAATTCGACTGGCTACCGTCGCCGTGGAACGGCCTGCTGACTGGTGCCAACTTGACGCTGAGCAAATCCAGCGCCCGCATCGAAGGCAACGGCCACTCGCGTAAAATTTCGCTGCCGGATCAATCTGACGTGGTGGGCAACCTGATGGTGGGTTGGGAAAACGATAAAGTGAGCGTGCGTCTATCGGCCAACTATAAGTCGGATTACCTGAGCGAAGCGGCCAATGTCAATGATAGCGCCTACGACAGCTACGTCGACGATCAGGTGTTCGTCGATCTCAGCGTGCGTTATTTCCTCACCAAACAGCTTCAGTTTTCGTTCGAAGCGCAGAACCTGACCAACGAACGCTACTACACCTATACCGGCAATTACGGCTTCAACTCGCAATACGAACAATATGGCCCGACCTTCAAGCTGGGCGTGACTTACACCAATTTCTAAAGGGATTCGCGCATGTTTTTCAGACTTCCATACCGTTCGGCGGCGCTGACGCTACTCGCGATGGGCATCGCACTGAACGTCGGCAACGCCTGTCGGGCCGAGACGCCAGAGCCGGAAGCGCCGCAACTGACGCCGCTCGCAGGCAGCGCCAATAACGACGAACTCAAACTGTTGTCCGATGACCGTTTTTGGCCGGGCGCGGACCGGCTGCTGCTCGGCGATAAGCAAGGGTTACGCCTACAGGATAGCCAGGGTGTGACGCTGGTCGAACTGCCCGGTAGCTACCAATCTCTTGACGTGCGCACCGACGCCGTCGGCATGCTGGTGGCGGCGGTGGACAAGTCGCGTCGGCAGCCGATGCTGGCGCGGCTGGACGGCACCAAGCGCCGCTGGGAGAGCGTACGCTATCTGCCAGCTCCCGCGTTTAAGGTTAACGGCAGTTGCCTATTCCGCGATGAAGCGGACAACGGTTTCGTCTTTCTGATCGGCGATAGCGGCGTGGCGGAGCAATGGCTAGTGGCCCAGAGCGCCCAACTACTGGATACGCCACGTAAGGTGCGCGATCTGAGCATGCCGCCGGAAAGCGAATATTGTCAGGCCGACGACCGGCGGGCGCTGCTGTACGTCAACGAAGGATCGGTCGGTCTCTGGGCCTATGACGCCGGGAGCGAAGCGCCGCTACGCCGCCAGCCAGTCGATCTACGCCAGCCGTTCGGCTCCATCGGCGGCGAAATAGCGGGCATCGCGGTACTCCCCGACGCACTACTGGCGCTGGATCCCAAGTCCCGGCGCCTGCATCGCTATCGCTATGATGGAAAACGCTGGCAGGCCGAGCCCGCGTTGCCGCTACCGGAATTGAAAAAACCGCAGACGGTGACGGCGCGCCCGACGGCGCAGGGAACGGAGATCGTCGTCGCCGATAAACAGGGGCTGCATCGCGGCCTCCTCGACTGGATGCCGCCGGATATCACGCCGCTGCCGACGATAGCGACGCTGTCGGCGCTGGTGGAAACCGATCCGGTAGCCAGCCTGGGCGACGCCGCCGACGATCCGGCCATTTGGGTTAACCCAGCCGACGGCGCAGCCAGCCGTATTCTGGCCACCGATAAACAGCGCGGACTGCTGGTGTACGACCTACAGGGTCGTAAATTGCAGGAATTGCCGGTCGGGCGACTGAACAATGTGGATCTGCGTAGCGGACTGAGGCTTGACGGCAAGAGCGTCGATCTGGCAGTGGCCAGCAACCGGGACAACAACTCGCTGCATCTGTTCTCCGTCGCGCCACAGAGCGGAGAGGTCGCCGTTCTGGGCGAGATCGCCACCCCGCTGTCCGAGATCTACGGCCTGTGTATGTTTAAGGATTCGCAGGGGACGATCTACGCCATCGCCAACGACAAGAGCGGCCGTTTCCTGCAGTACCGGCTGTGGGGCGAATACGGCGGCGTGCGAGGCGAGATAGTGCGCGAATTCAGCATCTCCAGCCAGCCGGAAGGCTGCGTGGCGGACGATCGCCAGCAGCGTTTATTCGTGGGAGAAGAGGATGTCGCTGTCCATGCGTTGGATGCCCGTCCCACGCAGCCCGCGCGCTTACAGCAGGCGATCGCGGCGGGCGGCGCGCTTCAGCCGGACGTCGAAGGAATAACGCTGTATCAGGGCCGCCGGCACAGCTATCTGGTGGTTTCCAGCCAGGGCAACAACCGCTATCTGGTGCTCGACGCCCAGCCTCCCTATACCTTGCGCGGCGCATTCCGCATCGGTCTGAACGCCGACGCAGGCGTTGATGGCGCGTCCGAGACCGACGGCCTGGATGTCGTTTCCGCTGACCTGGGCGGCCCGTGGCGGCAAGGCCTGCTGGTGGTGCAAGACGGCCGCAACCGTCTGCCGGAGCAGGCGCAAAACTATAAATATCTTCCCTGGTCGGCGATCGCGCAAGCGCTGCAACTGGCGGACTGACGGCTAACTGAATCATCCGCTGGCCTCCGGGGCAGCGGGCAACCGTAAGGAGTAGAGAATGACACCCGATAATAGCGTAATTTCCGATAACACCATGACGCTCGTCAGTCTGATCGGCAATGCCAGCCTGCTGGTGCAGTGCGTTATGGCGATCCTGCTGCTGGCATCGCTGACCTCTTGGTATCTGATCGTGGCGCACGGCCGTGTGCTGCGCGGCAGCGAGAAAGATATCATCGCCTTCCGCCACCGTTTTCGTCAGGACGGCGATCTGCCGTCGATTCAGCGCACCATTCAGGGCAACATCGCCCGGGACGCTGGTGCCGGACACCTTTTCTCCGCCGCCTGGCATGAATATCAGCAATTAAGCCAGATAGAGGGCATATCGCCCGACGCCGTGACATCCGGCGTGGAACACAGCTTGCACGTCGTCATCGCCGAGCAGGAAGAGCGCCTGACCAACGGCTTGACCATGCTGGCCACGATTGGCTCGGTCAGCCCCTACATCGGTCTGTTCGGCACGGTGTGGGGCATTATGAACGCCTTTATCGGCCTGGCGCACGTACAGCAGGCGACGTTGAACACTGTGGCACCGGGCATCGCGGAAGCGCTGATCGCCACCGCTATCGGCCTGTTCGCCGCCATCCCGGCGGTGATCTTCTATAACCGCTTTACCGCCCGGACGCAGACACTGGTGAACCGCTATTACAGTTTCGCCAATGAGCTACAGGGCTATTTGCACCGCCAGCTACATACCGCGGCCCACCAAACCGCTTCCCGTTTCCAGGCCGCCTGACAGGAGTCGTTTATGCGCAGACCACCGTTACGCCATAGCCCCAAGGCCGAAATGAACGTCGTCCCCTATATCGACGTCATGCTGGTGCTGCTGGTGATTTTTATGGTTACCGCTCCGATGCTGTTGCAGGGCGTAAAGCTGGAACTGCCCAAAGTGGCCAGCGAAGCCCTGCCCGCCGACAGCCAGCGTCAAATTCTTACGCTGTCGGTCAAGGCCGACGCCACCTACTACTGGAATCTGGCCAGCGACGTGCGGCCCGAGCAGCGTGACGATTCGGCGCTGGCGGTCACGTTGGAAGAGATGAGCGCCAAGGTCGCGGGCATCATCGCCGCCAAAGGCGACACCCTTGTCTATATCCGCGCCGACCAGGCCGCCAACTACGGCAGCGTGGTCGCCTGCATGGCTGCACTGCAAAAAATCGGCGTCGAAAATATTGGGTTGATTACCGAGGCGCCACAATGAGTGCAATCAGCGTCGATTACTCTGCTGATAATAAAATGATGCCCGAGGATGTGATGAAGCGACAAACTCTCTGGCCCCGGCGTATCGCCGCTGCGACGATTGCGCTGGCGGCCCACCTGCTGCTGGGAACGATTCTACTGCGACACTGGCAAATGGAAACGCCCCCGGCACCGGTTGTACGTCATCTGAACACTGTGCTGATAGCCCTGCCCACCGCGCCGCCTACAACGCCGGACATCGCACAGGAACCGCTATCCATGCCGCAGGCCGCGCCGGAACCTGCTCCACGCCAAACGCTGCCGCCGGAGCCGCCCAAGGTGGCCGAACCGCCGGTCGCGCCGCCCCGGCCGGACAAGGCGCAATTGACACGTCGGCAGCAGGAGCACAACGTGCGAAAAACCCAGCGTCGGCGGCAGGAACAACAGCGTCGACAACAGCAGGAACTGGCGCGGCGGCAGGCCGAAGACGAACAACGCCATCAGACTGCGCTGCAAAGCCAGGCCGCCGCACGGACGTCGGAAAACGCGCGCCAGACGGGAGTGATGGACGAGCATCAGTATCAGCCGATCAGTAAACAAGTGCCGGACTATCCGGATAAAGCGTTAAGCCGCAAGATAGAGGGTGACTGTACCGTGGTTTACCGGGTAAACCGCCGCGGCGAGGTGGAAGATCCGCAGGCGCAAAGCGACTGTAATCCGCTGTTCGTCCGTCCGTCCGTCAACGCAGCCCGAACCTTTCGCTATCAGCCGCGCATTATCAACGGCCAGCCAGTCGATGTACGGCAAGTGAAAAATACGTTCCACTATCGGATTGAGTAAGTTCCACTTCGGGGCGACACAAGCGCGAACGTACGGTTTTTGGCCATTCTGCAGTCGTCTACTTTGCCTATGCCGTCTGGAACGAAGCAGTAAGAGACCGAGCCAAGGCGTCTGTAGCGGTTTAATGATTTGGCCACCTGATAAGCGGTGATATTCTTCATCTCATAACAACATCGGTGACACAATACGAAGACATTTCAGCCCCGAATTTAAGCGTGAATCTGCTCAGTTGGTTCTCGACCAACATTACACTGTTATAGACGTAGCCAATGCCATGAATGTTGGCCTGTCGACTATGACGCGCCGGGGCAGACAATGACGAGAAGAACGGCAAGGTAAATCACCAAAAGCGCCCCATAACGACATAACAGATTGAAATAGAAAAATAAATATTAAAAAGCTACCGCGCTCTTGATATCAGACTCCCTGAACAATTCTCGTTAATCGGGAAGCTCAGAACGCGTTATCCCGCGGCAACACTTTGCTATGTATCGGGGTTCATCGCAGCCGTTACAAACACTGGAAGTCACATCCAATGAAGCCGGATGCCCGCCGGATACATCTTCGCAGTCTGCTTCAGGATCTGCACAGCGTCAGCCATGGCTCGGCAGGGGCAAGCAATATTGCCACATGGCTACAAGGGCTTCAGGATGGGGCGCTGCCTGACCCGCCAGTTGATGAAGGAACGGGGCTTGTCAGTTTCCAGCAACCCGCGCATCGGTATAAGCGAGGTGGTCAGAAGCATATCGCTATCCCATGTGAATATTTATAAGAACATTGACGCCGAAGAAGATGAAACGCTTTTAAACTGATGGCTGGATAGCTAAGCGCCCATCAGTCAGCTTCTCAGGAGAAATAACGTGTTTCGGTAATCTCGGAATACATAGAAAATCACAGCGGATTGAACCATGTAAAGAAACGGATCGTCCCCTACCCAGCGCGCAACAGAAGCAGACCTGCGATAAGTACCAATGTCACCGCATCCCCCTGAGGACAGGGTCGAAATAGCTCTGGACACCTTACACCGTTTCCCCCTTTACGGAACCCGGATCCGATTGCCAGAAAACGGCACGATAAGCTGGTTCATCCACTGCGGTGAGCATTCAGCCGAGAACGGCTTTTACCAAGTCCTCTTCACACGAGTCACTTAGAGGAAACGTTGCCTAAAGTCGTACCGTATTTATTTTTACCCGAAGGAACGAAATTCATCATTGACCGGGCGGGATATGAAGAGTTTGGACGGAGGCGGAGTAGAAAAACGCCCTGAGAGCATCTCAAGGCGTTTTAGAATAGACAGGAATATTCACTGTTAATTTATAGTGCGACACTAAAATAATAAGCATCGCAATATTTCACATTATCTAAAATAAAATCACAGCCTATCGTGCAGCATTCAAAGGAATTTCGGGGTCAGGCTCGCGAGTCATACGATTACGTAAATCACGACGAATAATTTCAATGGACCAGAACCAAATGAGGTGGCCTACAATTTCTGACACATGTTCATACCAAGGGAGAACAAACAGAGACGGGGTGAGGCCCATTAATGGGAATGAAATCATATGGACAAATAATTGAGCCAGCGCACCGGCCAGCAGACCTTGCCATAATTTTATTTTAGGAAATACTTCTGCAACAACACAATAACCTACAGCAAAAACAATAGAGAAAATAATATGCGTCACACCAACCCAATTGAATACGTGGCCAGCAAAGGTATAAACCGCTGCATTAGGGTCAACGACGCCAAGCCAATCGCGTAAAAAAATGTAGGGTGGGTTAAGAAAATTACGAGAGCAATCAATTTGATCGGCAGCTCTAATCAGTGATTCAGGTACGCAAGCACTACTAAACATATCAGTGGGGCTACGTGGAGGAAGCGGATTTTCAGCGCCCCACTTAACAAAAGATGAAACAATACCTGCAATCAAACCAATAAAAGCCGCTAATCCATAGCGTCTCCGGGATGGAGATGTTTGTTCAAAAAAGTTCATTTTTTTACCAATCTAACTATTAAAGATTATATTCTTACATAGGTATTATGGACTGATAAAGATGTTAATTGATATATCTAACAATTCCTCTAGTATATTTTGTTATTAGGAACTTCGTTTTAAAATTTATAAAATGGAAAATAAAATAATGCGTTGTTTTTTTGTTAAACTTTTATTCAATAATTGAAAAACCAGCTTCTATAACGTATACGAAATGTATATTTCCTCCGATAAAACGAATAACAACTTTCCAATAAATAGCCGATAAACATATTTTCGGTTATTTTTTTGTAAAATACTAACAGTTCAGTAACTCATAATCTCACGCGGCAACACACTGATATTCAACCCACCACATGGATTGATAGGATGAAGTAATCCAGCCAACCCTCCCCCATACACCCATTTTACTCTTCCTTAATTCTGCCGGAACCAACCTGGGCGCTGATGCGCTTCACGCCAGAATAATGCAGCCATTCCCCAGGATGCTCCGTCCTGATGGCGTAATTGCCAGACCACACCACCGTAAATCGGAAATGTTTGGCCATTCTTCTTGATGCGGATTCCGGTGTAATTATGGTCAATCCCTTGCCGAGACACATTTTCAAGAAACTGCTGCCAGGCAGGCTGCAAAGCACCGTTCAACGCCAGATAACATGAATCAATCTTCTCAAGCAATGTGAGCGGCATAGCTTCTCCTTAACGGTTTCTTCGTCATGAATTGCTTCCAGCAGTTTATGCGCATCAACCAGCACATCGAACAAGGGTAGTAATAAAAACCGATACCACCACCAAGATTCCAAAGAAAACGGTTCATCATCCGCACCAAGTAAAAGCCTTTCACATATATATTTTTATGGAATTTAAAATCCATTTTTATTCTTTTACACACATAAGGCTGCTCTCTAGAGTAGCGAAAACACCGCCGTGTATGGCCTCATGTCATTCGTAAAGGACACAGGGAATGGAAAAAACGCATCCGCAAGTTACGACTCTCGCCGCAGGATTACTCTCGTTACTTTTCGCACTCAATCCCGGTGCTTATGCCGCACAAAGCGGTGAAAAACCGGTGTCCGGCGGTATCCTGAATATCGGGCTAGGTAGCGATACGCCAATTATCGACCCGCACATTACGGCCTACGGCGTAACCGCGCTGATTGCACGTAACGTAGTCGACTCTCTGGTCGGACAGGCGGAAGATAACCGCTTTACGCCCTGGCTGGCGGAAAGTTGGAAAATTAACGACGACAACACCGAATATACCTTCCATTTGCGTAAGGACGTCACGTTCAGCGACGGCACCAAGCTGGATGCAGCAGCCGTGAAATACAACATCGAGCGTATTCTCGATCCGAAAACCACCTCCAGCTACGCAAAATCGCTGTTAGGCCCTATCGACAAGATCTCAACGCCGGATGACTACACGATTGTGCTCCACTATAGCTCCCCGTTTGCGGCGCTGTTACAGGGGCTGAGCCTGCCGTATCTGGGCATCCAATCACCGACGTACCTGAAGAACACGCCAAATACCAGTAACACCGTGGTAGGTTCCGGGCCGTTTATTCTCGACTCCTTTGTAAAAGGTAGCGGCAGCAAGCTGACAAAACGCCCTGATTACAACTGGGGGCCGGGTTATGCCAAACACACTGGCCCAGCTTATCTGGATGGTCTGGTGTTCAAATATCTGCCGGAAGCGTCGGTGCGCCTTGGCGCGCTGAGCAGCGGCCAGATTCAGGCCATTGACGCCGTGCCGCCTGCCAATTTCCCGGCGGTGAAGCGCAATCCGAAGCTGGAAGTGATCACCTATGAGAACCCAGGCGTTAACCGCGTGCTCTATCTCAATACCACCAAAGGCCCTTTCCAGGATGTCACGGTGCGTAAGGCGTTCCAGAGCGCGGTGGATACTCACGCGGCGGTGAAAGTGGCCTTTTTCGGTACGCTGAAAGCCGCTGACAACGTTCTCGGCCCAGCCACGCTGTACTACGACCCGAGTGTGGCATCACGCTGGGGCTTTGATGTGAAAAAGGCTAATGAGCTGCTGGATAATGCTGGCTGGAAACAGAAAGATGGCGAAGGCTTCCGGACTAAAGACGGCAAGCGCCTGAGCGTCAGCTTCGTGTACGCCTCAACCAACGTTGAAGCTGCCGATGTCGCGCTGTTCCAGGCGGTGCAATATCAGGTGAAGCAGGCAGGCTTTGATGTCCAACTGACGCCGGTCGATGCCGGTGAATTCACCACACGCACCAACGCTAACGAGTACGATATCGCCTCCAACTTCTTCGTACGTGCAGAGCCGGATATTCTGCGCACCGTCTTCGATTCAGCCTACGCGCCACCGAACGGTAACAACTTTACCCGTATCAGCGTGCTGAATGACAAGCTGAGAAAAGCCATCGGTGCTGGCGACGCGGAACGTAAACAGCTTTATAGCGAAATACAGCGTGAGGTCATCGATCAGGCGTATGTGGTTCCACTGTACATTCCCGCCTATCAACTCGGCCTGTCCAAACAGGTACAAGGCATAAGCTGGGCCACTAACGCAAAACCGAACTTCTATGATGTCTGGATTAAACGTTAATCTGTACGCGTTAGGTAAACGTCTCTTCACCATTCTGGCTGTGCTCTGGGGCGCAGCCACATTGACGTTTATCGCCGTCAAACTGATCCCCGGCGATCCCGTCGCTATTCTTAGCGGTGGCGATAACGTGGTGGATGAAGCCTATCGTACCGTACTCATCAAACAATTTGGACTCGATCAGCCGCTGTGGGTGCAATATCTGCGCTACTGCGGACAGGCGCTACAGGGTGATTTTGGCGTCAGCTATCTCTATCGTCTGCCGGTTGGTAACGTGATTAGCGATGCGATGCATGAAACCCTGCCGCTAGCGCTCGGCGGCCTGATTCTGGCGCTGATCCTTGCGATTGCCAGCGCGCTGCTGACCGCTGGCCGCTATGGTGTGCTGCGTACCACCATTTCCTGGCTGGAACTGACGCTGCTCAGCACGCCGGTCTACTGGATTGGGATCGTACTGCTGAGCCTGTTCAGCTTTCGTCTGCAATGGTTTCCGGTCACCGGCAACGACGGATTGATGTCGCTGGTGTTACCGGTTATCACGCTGAGTCTGCCGATCGCCGCCATTCTAAGTCAGGTGCTGCGCGACGGTCTCGAAGAGGCGCTCTCCCAGCCCTTTTCGTTAACCGTGCGTACACGTGGCGTCAGTGAAATCCGGCTGCGTTTTCGTCACGGTTTGCGCCACGCGGCGCTGGCGACCTCAACGCTGACCGGCACCTTGCTGGCAAGCGTACTCGGCGGCTCCGTGCTGACTGAAACCGTCTTTGGTCGCGCAGGCATCGGGCAGGTCACATTGAGCGCGATTGAAAACCGCGACATGCCGCTGGTGCTGGGTGTCGTCATGCTGTCCGCATTTCTGTTCGTCGTCATCAATCTGCTGGTGGATGCGCTGTATCTGATTATCGATCCCCGCTTACGCAAGAAGGCGAGCGCCCATGAGTAGTGACCCCATGCCTTTCACGCAGACACCACCAAGAAAAACCTATCGCAGCCCGTGGCTAAGCACCGCGACACTGCTGCCTGCCGCACTCGTTTTCCTGCTGACGCTGGCGGTCTTCTTTCCCTCGTTGTTTACCAGCCGCACCGCCGATGAAATGGATATGGGGGCGGTATTTCAGCCACCGAATGCCACCTACTGGTTCGGCACCGATCAACTGGGACGCGATATTTTTTCCCGTATCGTTCACGGCACCTCGCTGTCGCTGGGCATCGGCGTCGGAGCAATGCTGATCGCCTGCTTCGGCGGCGTGCTGTTTGGCACGCTGTCGGTACTCGCGCCGCTGCGTATCCGGCAGGTTCTGGTGCGCCTGATGGACATCATGCTAGCGTTTCCCGATCTGCTGCTGGCGCTGCTGGTGATCGCCGTACTGGGGCGCGGCCCGGAAAACACCATGCTGGCCGTTGGGCTGGCGGGGATTGCTGGCTATGCGCGTTTAATTCGCTCTCAGGTGCTGCAAGTCAGGCTATCCGGCTATGTCGAGCACGCGATTGCGCTGGGCGAGCACCCACTGTATATCGTTTTCCGCCATATCATTCCCAATACGCTGCGTCCGCTGCTGATTGTCGCCACCATTGGCGTCGGCCATGCGGTGCTGTCCGCCTCGGCGTTGAGCTTTCTGGGGTTGGGCGTTGTCCCACCGACCGCCGAATGGGGCGCGTTATTGGCCGACGGACGTAACTTCCTTGATATCGCCCCTTGGGTCAGTCTGCTGCCCGCCAGCGTCGTTGCGCTGTCGGTGATTTCCATCACGCTGCTGGGACGCCGTTTACAGGCTATTTTGGCAAAAGGAGAGGCACGATGAGCCCGAATACACTTCCTCACCCCTCTCATGCCGCTTCAGAAGCCCCCGCAAAGGCGCCGCTGCTGCGCGTAGACGGCTTGAGCGTCACCTTTCCCAACCCTTTCGGCCCCATTCGTTCGGTTAAACACCTCTCTTTTCAGGTGAATGCCGGAGAAATTCTGGCGTTGGTCGGCGAGTCGGGATCAGGTAAATCCGTCACCGCTCGCACGCTGGTAGGGTTATCCGGCGAAGGTGCCGAGATACAAGCAAACGCGATTGAACTGACTCGTCATGACGGCAGCTCGTGTGATTTACGTTATCTGACCGATCGCGACTGGCGTGCGATTCGTGGCCGAGAGATCGGTTTTGTTTTGCAAGATGCGCTGGTGTCTCTCGATCCGCTGCGCAAAATTGGTCAGGAAGTCGCAGAGCCGATTCTGACTCACCGCCTGCTGCCCCGTAAGCAGGTTCCCGCGCGCGTCGCTGAACTTCTGACAAAAGCTGGCATTCCCGACCCAGAGAACCGCGCGGCGCAGTATCCGCATGAGCTATCCGGCGGGCTGCGCCAGCGGGCGCTTATTGCTTCCGCGTTAGCGGCGGGACCGCAGTTGCTGATTGCCGATGAGCCCACCACCGCGCTGGATGCCACCGTGCAAAAGCAGGTACTGAAAGTCTTCACCGCATTGGCGCAAGCAGGGCATGGCGTGTTGCTGATCACCCACGATCTCGCCGTCGTCGCAGATGTCGCGGATCGCGTCATCGTTATGCAGAACGGATCGCTGGTAGAAGGCGGTGAGGCACAACAGATCCTGTCAGCGCCGACGCATCCCTACACCCGAAAACTGCTGGCCGCGATCCCAACGGCTTCTACGCGGGGAAAGTGGCTGGCTAGCGTCGATCCCTTACAGGGTGGCATTGCGCCGTCACCTACCTCGCTGGCAACAAATCGCGCCAGCACCGACGATGCCATCGCTCTGACGGCGGATCGCATTGCGGTGTCGTTCAAACGCCCGGACGGCAGCCGGATGCAGGCCGTTAATCAGGTTTCACTCCAGATCAAGCGCGGCGAAACGCTGGGTATCGTCGGGGAATCCGGTTCGGGGAAAACCACGCTGGGCAAAGTCATTCTGGCGCTGCAAAAGCCGGACAGTGGCGAAGTCCGACTGGCGGACAATGCCTGGAGCACATTAACGGAACGCGAGCGCCGACCGTTGCGCGCGCGCATTCAGACGATCACACAGGATCCGTTCAGTTCGTTCGATCCGCAATTTACCGTCGCACAGATTCTGAACCAGCCGCTGCGCCTGCGCCGCGATCTGAGCGACGATGAGAAACAGCGACGTATTTTGACACTGCTGGAATATGTCGGCTTAGCCCCAGACCTGCTGAGCCGCCGCCCTCGCGCCCTCTCCGGCGGGCAGCGTCAGCGTGTTTCCATCGCACAAGCGCTGGCCTCAGATCCCGAGATTCTGATCTGCGACGAACCGGTATCAGCGCTGGATGTCACCACACAGGCGCAGGTACTCGATTTGCTGGTCGCGTTGCAGCGCCAGTTGGGGCTGACGATGCTGTTTATCTCCCACAATCTGGGCGTGGTGCAACACATGAGCCACCGCATCGCAGTGATGAAAGACGGGGATATCGTAGAAACGGGGCCGGTCGAGCAGATCTTCAATCAGCCGCAGCACCCTTACACACGCCTGTTGCTTTCAACGGTGGCGGAGTAGCGCTGTTGAGGTTTAGCGGCACACTGAATTTGTGCCAAAGGATAAATCTCAGAGGAACTGTATTAAGGGCTTTGGTAACCGGCTTCTTTTTGGTGTTTGACGGTCAGTATCACCACTCTGTCAGTCAGTTCATCGTGACGGTAAAGCATCACGTAGCCACTGCTGCCAAATTCGATCACCAGTTCCTGATATTCCAGGGGGAGATGTTCTACTGGTCGCCCACTATTCGGCAGCGCCTCTAACTGACGGATACCGCGAATCAAAATTTCAGCAGCCTTTTTTGCGGCCAGTACATTTTTGTTTTTTAGAAAATCCTGTAAGCGCTGTAAATCACGCCTCGCGCGTTCTGAAACGATCACTTGTGGCATGCCGGCGCATCCTGTTCATGCCCAGAACCCCAGGATTCTAACCAGGTAACGGTCTCATCTGCGGTGATGTGTTCGCCAGTGTGCTGATAGTCTTCCCACGCGGCCAGCGCTTCTTTACGGTACTGGCTGCGTTTTTCTTCCCGCTCAACGTATTCGGCAATGGCTTCCAGCATCAGCGCATGGGCTGAACTGTGGCGGTCATCGGCCAGCGTTTTTAGCCGCTCTTTAATGTCTTGATCGATGCGCAGCGTCGTGGTTTGACGTGTGGTGTCAGCCATAGTGTGCTCCCGTTAATAGTATTGGTGTCACCACTGATATTAGCCCCGAACGATGCGAGTGTCACTCCACATTCAGGAAGCGCTGGCGATAGGCGCTGGGCGAGACGCCGAACGCCTGATGGAACACGACGGAGAAGTAGTTGCTGTCTTCAAAACCGCACAGCGCGGCAACGTCGCCAATCGTTTGCAGGTCATAACGCAGCAGTTCCATCGCCTTACAGAGCCGCAGTTGGCGCAGGTAGTGCGGCACGCTCATGCCGGTTTGTTCTTTAAAGCGTGAACGTAAACTGCGGGCGCTGAAGTGGTGCTGTTCGCAGAAGGCTTCAAAGCGGAATGGGGTCGCAATGCTGGCACGCAGCGCATTCATCAACATATCCAACTGGTGCGCATCGGCCAGTTGTGGATTATCCGGTGTGTGGCGATAACGCGCCGCCAGCAACGCAATCTGCAACAGCAGCGCTTCACTCAGTTGCAGCGACAACGCATCCGACTTCATGCACTCCTGCCTCAGCGCATCCACCTTCTCGCGAAGGGTATCCATACCTTCCGAACCTAAACACCAGTGGCGCTGACTTTGTGGACGATCCCCGCCAGGCAGTAACATTTGCCAGTCGGCGGATAGGGTCAGGCGGTTACGAATATAGAGGATGTTGTCCAGCTCAAGCTCGTGGACGGATTCGTAGCTGTGGCGATCGTTCGCGGAGACATAGAACATATCGCCACGGGTAATGCGGTAAGGCACATCGTTCCAGAGGTGCAGACCATTGCCACGCCAGACAATGACGAGTTCATCGAAATCATGATGGTGCAGCGGAAATACGGGTTGTGGATGGCGTTCAGCCACCATCACGGCATTCTTGTCGGTGAGGAAATAGTCTTCAGTCTGTAATTTCAAACCCCGTATTGCTGTCGCCATTTCCTCATCCGCCGTTGCTGTTACCTACTCTTCACGAGAAAACGCCTGATGGCGTAGTGACTTAGGCGCCTGCGAAAATGCCTTGCGGAATTGCGTCGAGAAGTGATTGCTGTCGCTAAACCCACAGGCGTGCGCAATAGTGGTGATCGAATCGTCACTCTGCTGCAACCGCCGACGCGCCTCCAGTAATCTTAACCGATTCAGATAGCGTTGTGGCGTCATCCCGGTATGTTGTTTCAATTGACGATGCAGCGTACGCAGCGGCAGTGAGAATTGATCGGCCAAATTGCCCCAGTTCACCTCTTCGCTGTAGTTATTTTGCAGCCAGCCCAACAGTGCCTGCACCCCATGATGCTCAGAACCGTTGCCCTGCGTCTGGAAACAGTGTTGACGCAGTTGTACCAGAATGTGCAGAAACAGGCTTTCGCTAGCCGCAATCGCCTCCGGCGCATCACTCTGCGCCAGCTCCGCCAGACTATTGAGCGACTGTTTCAGTTGCTGCATCCCCACCGTATTCACTTGCCATTGCCCTTGCCACTCGCCGTTCGGGCCATATGGCAAAAATGCAGCGATATCGGACAGGAAGCGGAACCCATGCGGCGAACGGTACAGCATATTGGTCAGGCACAGCCCTTCCACGTCTTCAAACAGATGCCGATCGTTATCGCGAACAAAGAACACCGTTCCGCTGCACAGCGCAAAGGGCTGATCGTTAAACACATGGACGCCAGCGCCCTGCTCCACCAGAACAATTTCCCAGAAATCATGATAGTGCTCAGGAAACGCCGTCTGTGGGGTACGCGGCTCTACCGCGACCGTCACGGCGCGAGAAGTAAAAAAATCATCACCACGAAGTAACGTCATTTCAGTTCTCCATTCAGCCTCTGGCAAAAATGCGGCCTTTGAAAAAGGGTAGCCAGAAGCCACAGAACCGACCTTAAATTACCGTCACTCACGCGCCATCTGACTGCTCTTTTTTTAAGATCGCGCCGCCCAATTGATTGAAGTGTGGTAAGGATCACACCGCTTTTCCCTTATTTTTACGTGGTTATTCCCTAGATAATTTCCCAGATTGTGAGCCCTTTCACGGTCAGCTTTGTCATTTTGCCAGCCGCCTGTTGTAGATGGCACTCATCGGAAGGTGGCATCCGTTACCGCTCCTTACACTGCAACACATCCAACAATAAGGAGTGCGGCTATGGCGGTGAAGAATATCGTGGCGGTGGATTTAGGGGCATCCAGTGGTCGGGTCATGCTGGCAACCTTGCACACCGCAACGCAGCATCTGACGCTGAAAGAAATTCACCGTTTCAGCAATACGCTAGTGTTTCAGGACAGCCACCACCAGTGGGATCTGGCTGCTCTGGAGCGTGATATCCTCACCGGATTACACCAAATCGATGCCATGGGTATCGCGCCTGATAGCATTGGGATCGACAGTTGGGGTGTGGACTATGTACTACTCGATAAGGACGGGCAGCGTATCGGCCCGCCCTACTCCTATCGCGACCACCGCACCGACGGCGTGATGGCTACCGTCAGCGCCGAACTGGGGCGTGAGGCGATCTATCAACGTACTGGCATTCAATTCCTGCCGTTTAATACGCTGTACCAGCTTAAAGCGCTATGCGATACGCCGTCTGAAAATCTGAATCAGGTGGCACACCTGTTGATGATCCCTGACTATTTTCATTATCGCCTCACGGGGAATCTGGTCTGCGAATACACCAACGCCAGTACGACCCAACTGCTTAATCTGAAAAAGAAAACCTGGGATAGCGAACTGCTGGACTATCTGGATATTCCACGCCGCTGGTTGAGCGAACCCGTGCAACCGGGGTACGCCGTGGGAAACTGGACAGCACCGAGTGGACGACAGATTCCCGTCACTGCCGTCGCCACGCACGATACCGCCAGCGCGGTGGTCGGCGCGCCGTTGCAGAGCCGCGACAGCGCCTATCTCAGCTCCGGCACCTGGTCTCTGATGGGCATTGAGAGCGACACGCCGTTTAACAGTCCGCAAGCGCTGTCCGCCAATATCACCAACGAAGGCGGCGTAGACGGCACCTATCGAGTACTGAAAAACATCATGGGCCTGTGGCTGCTACAGCGGGTTTGTCAGGAGCGCAACATTAAAGATTTAGGCGCGCTGATTCAGTCTGCCTCTGCTCTGCCCGCCTTCATCAGCCTGATTAACCCGAATGACGAGCGTTTTATCAATCCGCCGTCTATGCATCAGGCAATCCGCGACTATTGCTGTGAGCACGGCCAGCCTGTACTCCAAAGCGATGCCGAGCTGGCACGCTGCATCTTTGACAGCCTTGCGCTGCTCTACCGGCAGGTGGTACTGGAACTGGGCGAACTGCGGCATGCCCCTATTCGCCAGTTGCACATTGTCGGCGGCGGCAGCCAGAACGCCTTCCTGAACCAACTGTGCGCCGATGTGTGCCAGATTCCGGTTCTGGCGGGGCCGGTCGAAGCCTCAACGCTTGGCAATATCGGCTGTCAGTTGATGGCGCTGGGCGCCGTCGATGACCTTGCTGCCTTCCGGCACATGCTGACTCATAACTTCCCTCTGCATCGCTATACCCCGCGTGCGGAGAGTGACTTTGCCGGGCACTGGCGTCGTTTTCAGGCGCTCAGCCAGCCAGAAACCGCCCCACAGGGCAAAAAGGAGACCACGCAATGAGCACACCAATTGAAACCGCCTGGCAGTTGGCAAAAGCGCGCTATGCCAGCCTGAATATTGATGTAGAGGCCGCGCTGGAACAGCTCGACCAGATTCCGGTATCAATGCACTGCTGGCAGGGTGACGATGTGGGCGGATTCGAGAACACGGGCGGGCCGTTAACCGGTGGCATTCAGGCCACAGGCAACTACCCCGGCAAGGCGAGTACGCCGGATGAACTTCGTGCCGATCTGGAACAAGCCTTTGCGCTCATCCCCGGCCCCAAGCGGCTGAACCTGCATGCCATCTATCTGGAATCCGCACAGCCTGTTGCCCGTAACGACATTGCGCCCGAACATTTCAGCACTTGGGTTGAGTGGGCCAAGCGCCATCAACTCGGTCTGGATTTTAACCCAACCTGTTTTTCTCATCCGCTGAGCGCAGACGGTTTTACTCTGTCGCATCCGGACGAAAAAGTACGCCGTTTCTGGATTGAACACTGTCAGGCCAGCCGCCGGATTTCTGCCTACTTCGGTCGCGAACTCGGCACGCCATCCGTGATGAACATCTGGGTGCCGGACGGCATGAAAGATTTGACCATCGATCGTCTGGCGTTCCGCCAGCGGCTACTCAGCGCACTGGATGAGATCATCGCTGAACCGCTCGATCAGGCACACCATATCGACGCGGTGGAAAGCAAGCTGTTCGGGATCGGCGCGGAAAGCTTTACCGTCGGATCCAATGAATTCTACCTCGGCTACGCAGCCAGTCGCGGCACCGCGCTCTGTCTGGATGCCGGACACTTCCACCCGACCGAAGTCATTTCCGACAAGATCTCCAGTGCCATGCTTTACGTCCCACGTCTGCTGCTGCATGTCAGCCGCCCGGTACGCTGGGACAGCGACCATGTGGTACTGCTGGATGACGAAACGCAAGCCATCGCCCACGAAATCGTGCGCCATAAGCTGCTTAACCGCGTACATATCGGGCTCGATTTCTTTGATGCCTCTATCAACCGCATCGCCGCCTGGGTTATCGGCACACGCAATATGAAGAAAGCCCTGCTGCGCGCGCTGCTGGAACCGACGGAAACGCTGCGTAAGTTGGAACAACACGGCGATTACACCGCGCGTCTGGCCCTGCTGGAAGAGCAGAAATCGCTGCCGTGGCAGGCCGTGTGGGAGCACTACTGCCAGCGTCATGACGTGCTTCCAGGCAGCGAATGGCTGCAACAGGTGCGTCAGTATGAAGAAACCATCCTCACTCAACGTCAAGGGTAAGACTATGCAAGCAATTCTCTCTTCCTGGTTTGTACAGGGAATGATTAAAGCCACCAGCGACATGTGGCTCAAAGGCTGGGACGAACGTAACGGCGGTAACGTCAGCCTGCGCCTGACGGCTGAGGATGTGACGCCTTATGAAAGCGATTTCTACCCGCAGCCGCGCCATGAGGCGCTATCGCAACCGATGCCCGAACTGGCTGACTGCTGGTTTATCGTCACTGGTTCCGGCAAATTTTTCCGCAACGTTCAACTCGATCCGGCGGATTCACTGGTGGTATTGCAGGTTGATAGCGACGGCAAAGGCTACCGTATTTTCTGGGGGCTAACCAATGGTGGCCTGCCGACGTCTGAACTGGCTTCGCATTTCCAATCGCACATCGTGCGTATGGGCGTGACCCACGGGCATGACCGCGTCATCATGCACTGCCACGCGACCAACCTGATCGCCCTGAGCTATGTGCTGGAGTTGAATACTGCGACGTTTACCCGTGAACTGTGGGAAGGCAGCACGGAATGTCTGGTCGTCTTCCCGGACGGCGTGGGCATTGTGCCGTGGATGGTGCCAGGCACCGATGCCATTGGCGATGCCACCTCCGAGCAAATGAAGCGTCATTCGCTGGTACTGTGGCCTTTCCACGGCATCTTCGGCACCGGCCCGACGCTGGACGACGCCTTCGGCCTGATCGATACCGCAGAAAAATCCGCCGAAGTCATGGTGAAAGTCAGATCGATGGGCGGTAAGAAGCAGACGATCTCGACCGAAGAGTTGATCGCCTTGGGTAAACGTTTCGGCGTCACGCCGATGGAAGCCGCGCTACGCGTGTAGTTCATATGACGCTATAGTTTGTATCACGCCTATCGCGTTACCTTCAGCCTCACACTGCCACGGCCTCACGCCGTGGCGTTCTGCTAACGACTACGGGGGACTCATCCATGTTGCGTAAGGCTTTTGTGATGTCGGTTTTTCCTGACTGTCACGATGAATACCAGCGTCGCCACAACCCCATCTGGCCGGAGCTGGCCGAGGTGCTGAAAAACCACGGGGCGCACCACTACAGTATTTTTCTGGATAAGCAGCGCAACTTGCTGTTCGGCTATGTGGAAGTCGAATCCGAAGCGCGTTGGGAGGCCATTGCGCAAACGGAAGTCTGCCAGCGCTGGTGGAAGCACATGAGTGACGTGATGCCATCTAATTCCGATAACAGCCCGGTTAGCGATGCGCTGGAACCGGTGTTCTATCTGGACTAAGGCATACTTTGCGCTAAACCTCATCGTGCAGCGGTAATGATATTACCGCTGTATCATTATGATTGAAGAGATAAAAAAGAAATAATTTGTCATTTAATGAATGGATTTCGTTACATATAGTTATTAGCTTTAGTAAATACATAAATATTTATTGAAATCGCAATACACCGCATCGACATCTGCTGAGTAACGAAAAGCACACTCAATCTGATTCATGAACTGATGTTGACGTTATGTTTATGAAAAGGGAGTTATTGTTGCGCCATCAAACTATACATTCTGTTTTTTACGTAACGGTTTCTACGTACCCGCCGTCAACTGACGACTATTTTGCTATCTCGCCGCACGGCGATAAGGAGACAACATGGACGAGCACCCTCGATGGCCCGGTAAACCGCATCCGTTAGAATAAGGACTGTCTTCTCCTCCGACCTCTCTGTTCTCTTCGCCTGCGCTGTTTACCTCCCTTAATACCTTCATTTTTTCCGCTTGACGTCCCTTTATCCGGGATGCGCGCCCGTGCGTGGCGGACAGGCAACATTAAGAGAACAGCATCATGACCGATATGATCACGCAAACGGGATATCGTCGCGCCCGTAAAACGCCTACGGCCACCTTTGCGATTGCCCGCGAAGCACAAAACAGCCTCGACCAAACGCTGGCTAACCTGAATACCCATCTGCACGGCTTAAGCCATGATGACGTCATTGAGCGTCAGCAAACCTATGGGGAAAACCGCGTCGCCCACGAAAAAGCGCCCCATGCGCTGGTGCAGTTGGCGGCCGCGTTTAATAACCCGTTTATTTACGTACTGATGGCGCTGGCCGCTATCAGCTTTTTCACCGATTACTGGCTACCGCAGCGCCATAACGAAGAGACCTCGCTCACTGGCGTGCTCATCATTCTGGTGATGGTGAGCCTGAGCGGCCTGCTGCGCTTCTGGCAAGAGTTTCGCACCAATAAAGCCGCAGAAGCGCTGAAATCCATGGTGCGGACAACGGCCACCGTGCTGCGTCGTCCTCACGCCAGCGCCACCGCTGTCCTGCAAGAAATCCCGCTTCAGCAACTGGTTCCCGGCGACATTCTGACCCTCTCCGCTGGCGATATGGTGCCAGCAGATGTCCGGTTGGTGGAATCACGCGATCTGTTCGTTAGCCAGGCGGTACTCACCGGTGAATCGCTGCCAATCGAAAAATACGACGTATTCAGTGATATCAGCGCCAAAGGCTGTCAGCCCGCAGGCTGCGGAGGCGAGAGCGATCTGCTGGCGCTATCCAACATCTGCCTGATGGGAACCAACATTTCCAGCGGCACGGCAACGGCGATTGTCGTCGCGACCGGCAGCCACACCTACTTCGGTTCGCTGGCAAAATCGATCGTCGGCACACGTTCTCAAACCGCCTTCGATCGCGGCGTAAACAGCGTCAGCTGGTTGCTGATCCGTTTCATGATCGTGATGGTGCCTGTCGTGCTGCTGATTAACGGCTTCACCAAAGGCGACTGGATGGAAGCCAGCCTGTTTGCGCTGGCGGTTGCGGTTGGCCTGACGCCAGAAATGCTGCCAATGATTGTCTCGTCCAATCTGGCGAAAGGCGCGATTGCCATGGCACGACGTAAAGTGGTGGTCAAACGGCTGAACGCGATTCAGAACTTTGGCGCGATGGACATCCTGTGCACCGATAAAACCGGCACGCTCACGCAGGATCGCATCATTCTTGAGCATCACCTGAATACACAGGGTCGAGCCGATGAAAGTGTGCTTCAGCTCGCCTGGCTCAACAGCGCGCACCAGAGCGGCATGAAAAACCTAATGGATCAGGCCATCATGCAGTTTGGTCGCCATAATCCCGCGATTGCCGCGCTAGGTCGCTATCGCAAAATCGATGAGCTGCCGTTTGATTTTATTCGCCGCCGCCTGTCCATCATTGTTGCCGATGAACACAACCAGCAGCGCCTGATTTGCAAAGGCGCGGTAGAAGAAATGCTGTCTGTCGCCACACATGTGAGTGAAAACGGGCGACGCTATGCACTGGACGACGCGCGCCGCAATACGCTGAAAACGCTGGCAGAAAGCTACAATCAGCAAGGGTTTCGCGTGCTGATGATCGGCACCCGTGAGTTGAGTCCGGTGGGCAGCACGCTGCCGCTCAGCGCCGAGGATGAACGCGACCTGACAATTTGCGGCCTGCTGACGTTCCTCGATCCGCCGAAAGAAAGCGCCTCTGCCGCCATTCGCGCCCTGCATGAAAACGGTGTGATGGTTAAAGTCCTGACGGGTGATAACGCGATTATTACCAGCAAGATCTGCCGCGATGTCGGGCTGGAACCGGGCGAGGTACTGGAAGGGAACGCGATCGATGCGCTCAGCGATGAACAGCTCGGCGTGCTGGTGGAACAGCGCACCATTTTTGCCCGACTGACGCCGCTGCAAAAATCTCGCGTACTACAGGCGCTGCAAGGCAATGATCATACGGTCGGTTTTTTAGGCGACGGTATCAACGATGCGCCCGCCCTGCGCGATGCCGATATCGGGATTTCCGTCGATACGGGCACGGATATTGCCAAAGAATCGGCCGATATCATTCTGCTGGAAAAGAACCTGATGGTGCTGGAAGAAGGCGTTATCAAAGGGCGCGAGACGTTCGGGAATATCATTAAATACCTGAACATGACCGCCAGTTCCAACTTCGGCAACGTGTTTTCGGTGCTGGTCGCCAGTGCCTTTATTCCCTTCTTGCCGATGTTGGCGATCCATCTGCTAATTCAAAACCTGATGTATGACATCTCCCAACTGTCGCTGCCGTGGGACAAAATGGATCAGGAGTTTCTGCGTAAACCACGTAAATGGGATGCCAAAAATATTGGTCGCTTCATGCTGTGTATCGGGCCGACGTCATCGATTTTTGACATCACCACCTATGCGCTGATGTGGTTCGTGTTTGCCGCCAACAGCGTGGAACATCAGGCGTTGTTCCAGTCAGGCTGGTTCGTTGAGGGGTTGCTGTCACAAACGCTGGTAGTGCACATGCTGCGTACCCAAAAGATCCCGTTCATTCAGAGTACAGCGGCGCTGCCAGTGATGCTGATGACCGGGCTGGTGATGGCGATGGGCATCTATCTGCCGTTCTCTCCGCTGGGGCCGCTGGTTGGGTTGCAACCGCTACCGTGGGAATACTTCCCCTGGCTGGTCGCCACGCTGATTGGCTACTGCACCGTCGCGCAACTGGTTAAGCGCGCCTATATCCGCCGCTTCGGCCAATGGTTCTAATCCCGTCTTCACGGCGGGTGCGCTGTCGCCCGCCATATCAGGAGTCTCAATGAAATTTTCTCGCTACGCATTTCAGATCGTTATCTTTTTTCTAGCACTGCTTTCACTGGTTAACATCACGATACTGCTTACCGTCATCTAGACGGTAGAAATACCGATACAGTGGCAAAAATAAATACCATCGATGCCAGCCAACGGCTGGATGAACAAACCATTGAAATGGAATCGTTGGTCAATCGCTTCAAGGTTGACAACAGCGCACCACAACCTCCTGTACAGCAAGCGCTGTTATCAAGGTAGGCCATAAAAAAACCGACCGACAACAGATGTCTTCTGCTTTTTTAGCCGGGTGGTACCGCCCGGCATCCCCTCATCATGGAGAATAGATATTCCGTACTTTCCTCATCACTCACTCTATTATATTTCCACACTTTATATCTGGCTATTCCCAATAAAATATATTTTACATTCCCAACATAATTATAATTGGTACCCCAGTCGCTTTAATTAACTAATTAAAGTGAATGTCGGTAATGCATTACTTTATATAAAAGGCGAAGTGATAAGGATATAAATTGCAATATCAATGCAACATTAAATACCTAACCTCAAATCAACTGACGTAAAATGGTTTTTTCTTATCACAAGAAATAAAACAATAAGTTATTGTTTTAAAATCAATTAAATAAAAATTTAAGCTATATAAAAAACAAGCAGCATTATAAGAAAAGTCTCAATATTCATCACAATTTAGAAAACACCAGAACTAAAATTAATTATGCCGAACTTAATTAAATGAAGGCTAAGAATTAGTGGTTCCCCCTTCCTGTTCAATTGGGAAGGAAATATCCCTGTATTTTCTAAAAAGAGAGAGTTTAATTTGACGACATTAAAACCCCTATTAGCCAAAAACCGCAGTTGGGCGACGCTACGTCGCCAACGCCATCCCCACTATTTCAGAAAGCACACGCAGGGCCAGACGCCGCACTCACTCTGGATAGGCTGTTCAGACAGCCGAGTGCCTGCCGAAGTGCTAACAGGCTCTGCTCCCGGCGAGCTTTTTGTTCACCGCAACATCGCCAATATGGTGGTGGCAGACGACGATAACTTCATGAGCGTGCTGCAATATGCCCTCGAATACCTGCATGTTTCCCGTATCGTGCTCTGCGGTCACTACGGCTGTGGCGGCGTGCAGGCGGCGGTAAACCTGCCCGAAATGGGGCTGGCTCAGGAGAATTCAGCGCTTTCCCGGCGCATCACGACACTGCGTCAGGCACTTTCGCCACATATTGCTGCTTCGCAAGATAGTGATGCCGATGAAAGCACACGCCAGAACCAACTGGTGGAAGCTAACGTGCTGGCACAGTTCGCCCACCTGATCGCCTGTGAACCGGTGCAGAAAGCCTGGCGCAATGGCGTCGAGCTTGATGTTTTCGGTTGTGTCTACGACCTGCATAGCGGTCATCTGAAAGAACTCATCCACCGTCACACCCAGGAACAGGAGGCATCCCCATGAACCTGAGTACACTCCGACATGATATCCCCGCGGGGCTCGTCGTCTTCCTTGTTGCCCTGCCGCTGAGTCTCGGTATCGCGCAGGCCAGCGGTCTTCCTCCTTTTGTCGGTCTGTTGACTGGCGTCGTCGGCGGTATCGTCGTTACCCTATTCAGTCCCTCTCGTTATGCCGTCAGCGGCCCAGCCGCCGGTCTGGTTACTATCGTCTCAGGCTCTATCGCCAGCCTGGGGTCGTTTTCAGCATTGCTATTGGCGATCATGCTCGCAGGGGGGCTGCAATGCCTTCTGGGCCTGCTACGTGCCGGGCGCTTCATTACGCTCATCCCCGGCACCGTGATTAAAGGTATGCTGTCCGCTATCGGCATCCTGCTAATTATTCAACAGATCCCGCTTGCCTTCGGCTCGGACGGAGAAGACGACCTGAAATCGCTCTTTAGCGCCTCCGAACCCGGATTCTCCGCCAGTGCGCTGACCGTTTGTCTGGTCGGGCTGGCCATTCTCTGGCTCTGGACCACCAAGCCCGTGCAGAAAATCAGCGCATTAAGCTGGCTTCCCGGCCCGCTGGTCGCCGTACTCTTTGGCGGCTTGTTTACCGTCTACGGTGATCGTCTGTCCCCCGACATGGTCAATAACCTGCCACGTATTGTCCTGCCAGAATTTGGCAATCTGGAGCAGTTGATGGGAGAGATGATTCGCCCTGACTGGCAGGCGTGGAAAAACCCGGCGGTTTATGTCGTCGCGGTAACGCTGGCACTGGTGGCCAGTCTGGAAACCTTGTTAAGTCAGGAAGCGCTGAAAAAAATTCGCCCGCAGCATCCGGCGCCCTCACCGGATAAGGAGATGCGCGCGCAAGGTATCGGGAACATGGTGAGTGGTTTTCTGGGCGGCCTGCCGATTACAGCCGTGATCGTACGCAGCTCCGTTAACGTCAACGCAGGCGCACGTACCAAGTTCTCCATCCTGCTGCACGGCGTGCTGCTGCTACTTTGCGGCTTGTTCATGACCGATTTGCTCAATGTCATCCCGCTTGCCAGTCTGGCAGCCGTATTACTGTATACCGGCTATAAGCTGGCTTCTCCGCAACAGTTCCTGCTGCTGTGGCGTCAGGGGTTACAACAGTTCGTGCCTTTCGCCACAACCGTCATCGGGATTATCGTATTTGGGATGCTGGCAGGTATCGGGCTTGGCATCATGACCCAGTTGGCTTTCAGTATGTATAAAAGCCACCGCAACGCGATGCAGCTTACACGCTACGGCGATCATTTTGTCCTGAGCTTTCAGCAGAACCTGACGTTTGTACACAACCCGCGTCTGCAAGGCCTGCTCAACAAGATCCCCGCCAACAGCGTCGTGATTGTCGAACACGACAACGCCGATTACATCGACCCGGATGTCCGCACAATGCTGGAAGATTTCCGCGAGAACGCGCAAGAACGTGGCATCAAACTCAATCAATGGCCGGTTTAACACACGGCTTGCCATGCACAGCCACGCCCTCGCAGGAGGGCGTTTCCTATTTAGATCTCGCTAAACAGCGCTGGCGACGCTCATCAACCCGTTGGGCAAACCATGCCGTAGTGAGCTTACGGGTGATCTTCGGGCTTTCCAGCGTGATCCCCGGCAGGATAACGCGCGGAGCTTTCTCGCCCGATTGATCAGCCAATGCAAAGACGCGCTCGTACAGACTGGTGTCTTCAAAATCGAGGCTATTCCCCTTCTCCAGCGCGCGACGAATGGCGCTGTCGCTCATGTCTACCCGTTTCCCCAACGCACGTACTGCCAGTTCTGTGGCGCTGGCTTTATCCGAGCTGTAATTGATTACATCGCCATCCAGCGCCAGTTTGATCCCTGTCAGACGGCTGACGGCACGCTGGAACGCCGCATTACGACTGGCATACCATCCTGCGTTGAAATCGGCAAATCGATAAATGGACTGTGGATAGTTCGCCGGATAACCCAACAAATGTTTGATACCAAAGTACATTCCACCACGACGGCTAAAGACTTCACGGCGGAGGGTTCCGTCTACGGTATAGGGATAGCCCGTCGCGTTCGCTTCAGCAAAGGCAATGCTCACCTGCATCGGCCCGCCGGTATGTACCGGATTCAACCGTCCGAACAGCGTCTGCCCCATCGGCACCATATTGATAAAATCATCAAAGATCGCACTCAGTTCCTTTTCCGTACGAACCTTATCAAGCCGCTCGCTGTAGCTTTTTCCGTTAGGAGACTTGATGAGTAACGCGGTGCGTACCAGAAACACCGGAACATGAACTTTCTCCGCACGACGGTCGATCTCCTGCCAGGCGATTTTCGACAGATTCGGCACCTGAGGATCGGCATTAAACGTCGATTCCTGTTCAGTCACCGCGAGCACCGAACACAGGTTTTCATTACTGGGATCGAGATCCTGCGTGGTAAATGCCGTCGCGATATCCGTCGCCCAGCCCTGACGATCTTTCACGCTGTCAGGCAAGAGTTTAAGTAGCTGCGCGCGAACATCCGCAGGCCGCGATTCCGGCGTCGTCGCCGTTTTGCTGGCGCAGCCCGCCAGAACCAACAGAGTTAGCGCACACAAGGGACGAAACAAGGAAATAGAAGAACGGAACATAGTCTCTCAGCATCATGGTAGGAAGGCTGTCAGAACGTTAGCGCAGCGCGCGCCAATTATCCAGCCGGAGTCAGCACATGCATTTTACGTACTGACCTGGCATAGTTAGCGCTATCACTAACCGAATGCGCTAACGAACGGACGACACACGCATGGCTGTCACCAACCATTGGACGCGGGATCAGTTACTGATCGCCTTCACGCTATATAGTCAGTTGCCATTTGGCAGGCTGCATTCGCGTAATCCCGACATCATTCGCTACGCAGCGTTGATTAACCGCACGCCTTCCGCACTAGCAATGAAGCTGGTTAACCTTGCCAGCCTCGACCCGTTTATTATCGACTCCGGCCGTACTGGATTGCGCGGTGCTTCCAACGCCGACCGCGCACTGTGGCAAGAGATGGACAACAATCCTGAGTTATTTGAACAGCAGTGCCAACAGGCTGTTGCCGCCCTTGAAGCACAAGCGGTAGCAGTGACGACGCCAGCATCGTTTAAGGCCAACGAAAGCGAAATTCATGATTATCACGGCGGTGAGCGTCTCGCGCAGGTAAAAACCCGCATTGGCCAGCAGCTATTCCGCAAACGCGTGCTCAGCAACTATGGAGAGCGCTGCTGCGTGACCGGGCTGGAAGAACCCGCGCTGCTGGTCGCCAGCCATATTCGCCCGTGGAAAACGGCAGCGGAACACCGCCTTAATCCCAGCAACGGGCTCTGTCTGTCTAACCTGCATGACAAAGCCTTTGATATGGGGCTTATCAGCTTCAATGATTCGCTGGAAATGTTGCTTTCTCCACGCATCAAAAAGCTGAAAAGCGCCATCAGCGACGTCAATTTCGTCCAGTACGAAGGTAAGCAAATCCATCTTCCAGACGCCTATCCGCCCGACCTGTCACAGATGGCGTACCATCGTGAGCATATTTTTTTGGGGAGGGGGGAAATACGTTATCGGTAGGACGCCGATAGCTTGCGGGAGGTATGCAAGGGCAAGGGTAGGTTCCCGAATAATCGCCGAATGGTTATTAGTTAACCTAAGAAACGATGCTGACAGTAATACATTGGAACAATGGTTTACTGGAACCACGATTAAACATTTAACAGGGAAAGCGTTAAAAAATTATCCCTTAAAAGTTCCCCCACTTGAAGAACAAACCGAAATTGTTCGCCGCGTCGAGCAGCTTTTTGCCTATGTTGATAGAGTGGAAAAACAGGTGAAAAATGCCCTCGAATGGGTCAACAATCTGACGCAATCGATACTGCCGAAGGCGTTTCGGGGTGAGTTGACTGAACAATGGCGCAAGCGGGGAAAACCGTGCCGAAGCGCTTTTAGCCCGTATCAAGACTGAGCGTGCCGCACAACTGCCGCCTCGTGTATCTCGGTTTGCCAGCGACAAGCCTTTCAGCCATTTCTGCGAGCACCATTCCAAAACATGCTGTAATTCCACTGTAAATCCATCCACCCTATTTCACGTTTTTCGTCGTTGGAATACAGTCTCTGTGCTGCGGCAACATCCGCCACCGGGCTTGGAACCCCGAACATCTGGAACTGAAAACGCTTTGTTTTTTCAGGGGCTACGTGCACACTCTCATCCGTGGCTCAGGCAGGGCAATCGTAAGGTTGGCCGGTCGCTAGATCCGGTGTTCCAACCCTGTCTGGGTCACACCTTTAGTTTGGAACCTGAAGGCGTGATGAAATAATTATCTAGCTATGGAAGATTTAATCATGACGGACGCTCACGCCACACCCGCTGACAGCACCATTACCATTTTCCGCGACCTGATCGCCATCCTGCCCTTCGCGCAATTAGATGACGTTCAGCTCTGCGATCTCGGCGCCATTGCAGCCGAATCGGTTGAAGGTCTGTGCCTCGGCCTGAATTACCTCGGCGACACGTTGCAAAATGACGTTGAACTGCCGCAGGAAAGTCTCAGCCAGCTCGGCGCTAGCCTCAACGCCACCGCACATCTGATTCCGGCACTGCTGGAAATATGCGAACAGGCGGAACGTCACGTTAGAACAGCGGCTTCATCCGGTGATATCTCTCTCACCACGCAGTAAAAACAATGAATTACACCATTCACATTGTCTTTTATACATAAATATAGGGATTCATCGCGAGTTTTGTCGTTATCCGGCGTAAAGAATTATGCTGAGGAGATAGCAGGCTTAGGATGAGCCACATGGACGCGGCGAAAGCTTGCGCCACGTCGGGAACGTGTCGCAAGCGGTCCGTTAAGCCTGATACCGACGAAGGCACCGCAAAGCGGCATAATTCGCCCAAAAGCCTGGGGTCTCGGGGCGAGCGGCGTTTGAGCCGTCCCGAGTCGGGCGCGTGCTATGAGATAGCATAAAAATATCGGTGTTATGGCGCACGAAACTATCTCTCAGTTTGCATAAAAAATATGACTAAGAGGCAGCCCCTGAAGACGGGGAGGAAATAACATCAGCAAAGCAGAATCACTCTGACAGGCGGTGCTCAAGCACTCTTAACGCTTCACCTTCAGATCCGCTAAAGCTAGGAATAAGAAAAAATTAATCAGTGATGCAACCTGTATTTTTTCTGAAGTTAGCCGACTATTCTAGTGTCAGTTAGCAGGTCCGCTGTCGGTGATATGAGATAAACTAACTGCTCGAACTTTGACGACATTCACCTAGCAGCGCAGGCAAATTCACATGGTTAAACGAACAGTGTCCGCCAATAAATCGATCGATATGTACGCCGTCTATGTGTTTGTGACGATGGCGGAAGCAGGAAGCATGACAGCCGCCGCTGCGCGGTTAGGCCTGACGCCCTCGGCCATTTCTCAGACGATCCGTTTATTGGAAGAAGATTTCGGCGTCAAATTGGTTAACCGGGCTCGTCGCCCTTTTGTCCTGACGCCCTACGGCATTGCGTTGAAAAACCGCGGAGAAATCCTGACGGAGGAGATCGCAAACCTGAAGGCTCAGGTGCTGGAAGCGGGGAAAGGGATTAAACCCGACTTGCGTATCGGCCTGGTGGACTCATTCGCGATCACTTGCGGTTCAGTGTTTACCAAGAGTTTGATGAAGAGTTCGTCGCAGTTGTTGATTCGTACCGGACTCAGCCCGCAGCAGGGTGAAGCGCTAATGCGCCGCGAGCTGGATATGATCGTCACCAGCGACCCATTGATCGACAGCGATAGCGTGGTGCGTCACCAGCTGTTTTCCGAGGGCTATTTCATTATTACGCCGCCGGATTACCGCAAACGCATAAAAACAGTCGAGGATATCCGCGAGCTTTCCACCGCGCTGCCGCTGGTGCGCTTTAACCGGAACTCGCAGATTGGGATGCAGATTGAGCGCTACCTGCGCCGTATCGATGTCCGCGTACCGAACATGCTCGAATTTGATAACGCGGATACCTTAACGTCGATGGTAGCGGCAGGCATCGGTTGGGCGGTAACCACCCCACTGAGTTTCCTGCAATCCGTTGCGCACTCTCGCGAAGTGCTAACGCATATGCCGGAACAACTGAATATCAAGCGCTCGCTGTATATTGTCGGGCACCGTGATGAATACAGCGCGTTCTTTGAAGAAGCGTGCGATGTCACACATGACATTATCAAAACCGTATTTATTCCAAAATTGAAAACGCTGAACCGTGGAATAGAAAAGCTGGTTGAGATTAATCTGGATAATACGGAATAACCGTTAGGTATAACTATTCACGATTGGGAGACAAAACATAAATGGAGGAATATATCCACTCATAGCCATTTAACGATGCTAATTCCATGTTCGTCTCCCCGAGAACGCTTTTTAGTCATGATTTTATAAAATCGTGATGGGTTTGTGTTACCTGAAAACCAAAAAACAGGAAAACAAACCCTAAAAAATCATAGTTTTAATATTGAAAGCGATGCTATGTACATCGAACAAGAAAAAGGAAGAAGATCCATGTCAACGAATATCCGTATTGAAGAAGATCTGTTAGGTACCCGCGAAGTCCCTGCCGATGCCTATTATGGTATCCATACGCTGCGTGCGATTGAGAACTTTTATATCAGCAATAGCACCATCAGCGATATTCCAGAATTCGTCCGCGCCATGGTGATGGTAAAAAAAGCCGCCGCGCTGGCGAATAAAGAACTGCAAACCATCCCGCGCAACATTGCCGACACTATTCTGCAAGCCTGTGATGAAGTGCTGAATAACGGTAAATGTCTGGATCAGTTCCCGGTCGATGTGTATCAGGGCGGTGCGGGCACCTCAGTCAACATGAACACCAACGAAGTGCTGGCAAATATCGGTCTGGAGCTGATGGGTCACCAAAAAGGTGAATACCAATACCTGAATCCGAACGACCACCTGAACAAATGCCAGTCTACCAACGATGCCTACCCGACCGGCTTCCGCATCGCGGTGTACACCTCAATCCTGAAACTGGTCGAAGCGATTACTCAACTGAGCGATGGCTTTGAGCGCAAGGCGAAAGCGTTCGAAAACATCCTGAAAATGGGTCGTACCCAGTTGCAAGATGCCGTGCCAATGACCCTCGGTCAGGAATTCCACGCATTCAACGTGCTGCTGAAAGAAGAAAACCGCAACCTACTGCGCACCGCCGAACTACTGCTGGAAGTGAACCTGGGCGCGACCGCCATCGGTACACGCCTGAACACGCCGGACGAGTATCAGAAGCTGGCCGTTCAGCATCTGGCAAAAATCAGCGGCTTGCCTTGCGTACCAGCGGAAGACCTGATCGAAGCCACTTCCGACTGCGGCGCTTACGTGATGGTGCACAGCGCCCTGAAACGTGTGGCCGTAAAACTGTCGAAGATCTGTAACGACCTGCGCCTACTGTCTTCTGGCCCGCGTACTGGCCTGAACGAAATCAACCTGCCGGAATTGCAGGCAGGCTCATCCATCATGCCGGCTAAAGTTAACCCTGTCGTACCGGAAGTCGTGAATCAGGTGTGCTTCAAAGTCATCGGCAACGATACCTGCGTCACCATGGCGGCAGAAGCGGGTCAGCTACAGCTGAACGTGATGGAACCCGTTATCGGACAGGCCATGTTCGAATCCATCCAGATTCTGTCCAGCGCCTGCTACAACCTGCTGGAAAAATGTGTCGATGGCATCACCGCTAACAAAGACGTGTGTGAAGCTTACGTCTTCAACTCTATCGGTATCGTGACCTACCTGAACCCGTTCATCGGTCACCACAACGGCGATATTGTTGGGAAGATCTGTGCCGAAACCGGTAAAAGCGTACGCGAAGTGGTACTGGAACGCGGCCTGCTCACCGAAGAACAACTGGATGATATTTTCTCCATTCAGAACCTGATGCACCCAGCTTATAAAGCTAAACGCTACACCGACGAAAACGAAGCCGTTTAATTTTCATTTTCTGTCACGCTGGCCCGGAGGATATCCGGGTCTTTGCCTGATCATTATTTACAGGGTCGTCTTTTTGAGAAAAATCCATCACCAAATAATTTAAAATAATAACCAGACCAATAATCCGAAAATCCATTTATTGCTTCCGAGCCCAGATTAATATTACTTATTGATTTAGATATTTTTTATTTTTATCAAAATTAAACCCAGCATGTCCAATTATAATTGCTACAAACCCTAATGCCGCTGACAATGGTATTGAAGCAATCCGACCGCTGTTGCTGCCTCGACACTCATCTTATTATCTCTCCATGACGTTATTTTAATGCAAAGTAAATTTATATAATTTAGTAAGCTCTCTTAAACTCATAGGGCGCCACATACTCTTCCCGATTCGCATCCAGATAATCCGCCCACCATTGCTGCATTAGCCTGCGCTCATCCAGATGTTCCGCTTTGTGGAAATAGGCAGCACGAACGCCGTTGCGTTCCTGATGACTCATCTGGCGCTCTACCGCATCCCGTGACCACTGGCCGGACTCCACCAATGCGCTACAGGCCATGGAGAAGGCCGGACCGAATTTTACAACGTAACCAACTGATAAATATAATTTTAAAAACCAGTGATATTATATTGTATACTCACATATATACTCAGCCTCATTTATTTTAAAAAACGATATAAATCAATTAATTAAATTTCATCGTCACCATCTTCAACAGGCTCTAGCGCATCAAGCGAAACCTTCACCATAGCGATTGAGCCAATACGGATAAAAGCATCTTCTCCGTCAACATCGGCTATCACATAACGTGCTGTTTTTTCAGGGCCAGACTCAAGCATATCAAAGAGTCCGTCTAACTGTCCTAAGGCTCCTGTCTCTTCGTTCTCTGGTTCATCTGATTCGGCACTCAGTCCGATAATTGGGCCGCCGTTTTCCAGCGCAATGTGGACATTATAATAGATATCTTCAATCCCATGCTCATCACCATCGCCGTAAATAGGAGTAAATGGTTCAAACAGAAACTGGTGAAATGCCACTTCGCGGGTATTTAACGCATAGCGATGCTGCTCTGAATCGAATATAAAAAATCGCTCAATCTCTGGATCTGTTTTCTCTTGAAAATAGGCAAAGAATCGACGCTTATCAGCCGCAGATATTGGCAGCCAGAGTGGATCTTGATGTCCTTTCAGGTAGATCTTCACGGACCAAATACCGTTATCCATTTCAATACCATTGGCAGCACAGCTATCCAGCTCTTCATCAGTCTGAGTACGATAAGTGCGGAACTGCTTTAACACTTCATCACCATCAGGAAACACTGCGCTTAACGGCTTATTCAAAACAGCGCATATCGCCTGTGCCAAACCTAGCTTTGCGGCAACTTTCCCTGTCTCTATGCGCTGAATCTGTTGCTGACTGGTTCCCACTCTTTCTGCCAGCTCACGTTGAGTGATAGATAGCTGGGTACGAAACTGTTTGATCTTGTTTTGCAACATGGAACATACCCTACTGAAATCGGTAAACAGCATTAAAACACGTAGTAGTGTTATAAACACCAATCAGGGTTAATTGGCAATCTCTTTGCCGTTTCAGCAATATCAGCAAGCTGTAAGATAGAACTACACTATATCGATAGCAGCAAATACGATTAAGGAAAGAGCTAATGTTTCAAGTCATCGATTGAGCTTACTGTTCCCTACGCTAAGCACTCTCTTAAAACTCGGTGGGGTTTCTATTTCCAGAGAGGCTGGGATTTGCGTAGATTTTCCACTGTTATACGCTGCCGTTGCGCCAACAAAACGATAAGGGATATTTAAACGCTCCAGCGTTTCAATAATTACGGCTGAAGATCCCCCTGGTGCAGCAGGCATAATGTTGCCGGTAATGCTATTTTGACGAGCTTTGGTGTATACCCCATAACCCACTTTCAACAATAGGCCTTCACTGACCAGACTACGTAATACTTTTCCAACTTGGGCATAGCTGCCAATATCGTTGAAGTCATCACGAGTGAAGACATAATGCATTGAACGCTTCACTCTGGATTGGATACGATCTCTCGTCGTCATGTTTTACTCCAAAGACAACGGAAGCTAGCGATCTTCTCGTGTATGCCAAAGATCGACGATATAAATAGTATCGTGCTGAATTTCATAGTGAACTTCATAATCATCAAACAAGATTTTTCTCACCTCGCGTGGTTCATATCTTGTCTGAGATACGCCGATTCTTGGATGGTCAGCAAGCCCCGTAGTGCCGATGATCAAGCGATCTAACACCTCGTCAGCATGTTGCCGACTGTACTGACTGGCAAAACCATAAATACGTTCCAAGTCATCCTGTGCCTTTTGCGTCCAACGTATTTCCATTGATTATGACTTTTTCAGTTTGTTGGCAAAGTCGATCGCATCTGCATGGCTTACTACTCTTCCCGCATCAACATCAGCAAGGCCTTTCAAAATCCGCTGATGCCGCCGTTCTCTCTCTTCAATCATTGCGGTCAACGCTTCTTTAATCACCCAACTTTTGGATCTATCCAGTTCAATAGCCAGGCTTTCAACCGCAGCAGCAAGTTCGGCGGGTATCTGAGCACTGATCGTCTGTTTTGCTGGTTGTCCCATGAATGCCACCTTTTAATAAAAGTTAATAATACTTATTAAAATAGCATGATTCTGTTAGCGTCACTACCTGTGGCAAACACAACATCAGCATCCCTGCTACGTCATGTGATCACCTCGCCGCCAACATCCCTGGATAATGTTTGGCAATAATGTCGTTCATCTTCTCGATCAGGTCGGGACGTTTAAAGGTCAGATGCCCGGTGCCTTTCTGAAAGTAACGGACGCTAAAAAACTCATCCTCGTATTCCTGCTTGTGCGGGTTATCACGGATATGGTCCATTAGCCGGATGGTGACATCGCCCCGATTGTCGGGGATCGGTTTTCCATCCAACAGATAAAGCATACGTTCCAGATCAGCCAGCTGAACGCGTCGCCAGCCCCAGTTCAGGCCAAAGCCCCAACGGTTGTATGTTACCAGATTGCTGATGATGATTTTCTTACCGAAGTAACAAGGGTGATTGGTTTTGTAATCCCACGATAGTCCTTTGAATACGTTGATTACTCCACGCTCGAATACTTCCTGCTTACTCTGATGAAGTTGCTCAAACGTGCTGAGAATATTGGCTTCGCTGATGGCAGGTAGCTCTCCTTCATCCAGATTTTTATGCCACTGGTTACGCGCTTCAGCATCCATCAGCGACAACATGCCGGATTTCAGCATCAGGTCGCGCCAGATATTGCGATCCAACGTGCGGGTGATGGCAGGCATCGTCTTGTTGGGCGCGTCTGTTAGCCAGCAATCGTAGCGATGCCCCTGCTTTAATGCCCAGTCCTCAGCGGTGCCGCCACCGATAGTCGCCGTGAGTGTTGAGATCGACTGTAGCTGGTTGAGGAGCTGTTCTATTTGTTGCAACGCGGTATCACGTCCAGTAACGATACGTTCGATATTGGTCGAGCAAATCAGCTCGGTGTGTTCGGTCAAAACCTCGGATTCAGTTTGCATCATTTATGGTCCATACATACAAGCAAATGCGCCAACCGCTGAGGGCTGGCGCATTATGCATTGGGGAAGAAGATAAATAGATTTGGCCTGGTATTAGTGGAAAGCGGCTCGCAATCTTTATGCTTTGAGCAAGCCGATAGCGCGTCTGGCACGGAGAACATCAACGGCAGTGAGAAATGGCGATTGCTCCTGCCAGTTAAAGCCGTTGCGATCGATACGCACCAGTTCGTATTTTTCCACCAGAAAATTCACGGCGTTTACCAACGTGACGCCAGCATCGATATGCTCCTGAATCACATTTTCCTCACAGAGCGGAGTATCGTTCAGCGTGAGGCCGTAGTGCTTTTCCAGTAGATAGGTCAGAAGTTGCTGCCAGACGGCTATAGATGACGGACAGGGGTTATCCTCCCGTGGAGGGATTGCAGGTGATGTTTGCATGGGAATTGTCTCTCAGGTTAAGTCGATAAGATCAGGGAAATGTTCAGAATGGGGAGAGAAGCAACGGGTTATTCTGCTGCTACCGAAGAGGGATAAATAGCAATATACACGTAGCCAAAACTGCCCAGCGTATCGGCTTCACAGGTCCATTCGTTGCAATACAACGTGACACAACCCTGCTTACGGGGATTCAGCTCCCCCGCGCACAGTTTCTGTTCCAACTGCTTAATCAGCTCAGAGAAACAACGTTCCAGACTTTGGGCTTCTGTTTTGCTGAACGTACCGACAACGCTGGCCCGGTCTGCCAGATAATGCAGACGGTTACCTTCCTGCACCAGTCTGGCTCTGAATCGCGGCGTAATGGCACATTTTAGTCCCCATTCCGGGGTATCCGATGATGGCATGATGGTTTCCTTATAAAAGCGCGGTAGTAAATGCGGTCATCACAGCCAGCCGCGTTCAGCGAACGACACTACCTCAGCGCCGCCGACTACCAGATGATCGAGGACTCTGACGTCGAGTTGTGACAGTGAGTCCTTCAGCTTGTCGGTGATATGGCGGTCAGCCTGACTGGGCTCGGCACAGCCGGAAGGATGATTATGTGCCAGTATCACGGCGGCGGCGTTATGACGCAGTGAAGCTTTGAGGATTTCACGCGGATGCACTTCGGTGCTGTTGATGCCACCCAGCGCGATAATTTCCTTTTCTATCAGGCGATGCTGGTTATCCAGATACAGCACTATAAAGACTTCACGCTCCAGGCTACTGAGTTCCAGCATTAACCAGCTTTTGGTGTCCTCCGAGGTTTTGAACTGCCGCGCATTTTTACGCACCCGTTTTTCCAGCAGGCACAGCGCCATCTGGATAATGCGCTGCTCTCTGGACGCAACGCAGCCTGCCAATGGATTACATGACATGATGATTCCTTACGTGTTGGGATTGATATGAAGAGAAGAGAGAAAAACCGATTCAGATTTATTCCCCCACAAACATAAGCGGGTGAGATATTTCTATCTACTAAAAAGAAAATGCTCGCTTATATAAGCGAGCACTAAAAAGTCAGGCTGTCATTGCTGCGTTGGTGGTGTTTGTTTTGATGGCTCTTCCAATAATGAAGAAGAACCATAAATTATCTTATGTTTTGCCAATGCGTCCGGCATAGCATTGATGCAGTATGTAATGTAATACACGTTAAAAACAATGGTATAAAACACATTCATTTTCAGATCAAATCTGAATTCCATCAACGCATAATGTCGTAACGCTGTCCGTGCCTTAAAAGCCCATACAACATAGAGTACTGCGCAAGCTAATGAGAGTATCCCACTCAATGCCAGCAAGGTGTCGCTGGTTGGATCGTATCCATAAATATCCGTCGACACCATTGCCGCCAGTTGACGAGACATTCCGAAGCATATCGCGATCCAAATAACAAATAGCTCATTGGAAAATGGATATTTAGTTATCTCACTAATTATGCTTTGCTTTTTGAAAAGCCACACGATCGGCCATACGCCGCACGTAACCAGGGTTAATAAAACAAAGTTGAGCGTTTTAGTATCAAGACGCTGTTTAAGATCGGTAATATCAGACATGTTAATTCCTAATGATTAATGATGGCTCGGTAATAAAATCATGAGAAGAGAGTGAAATTAGTCATTACTCGGTGTACATCCTGTCTTGCTATATTCTGGTAAGACGTTTTTAGCCCCGTTTAAGGTAAAAGCCGCAGGCTTCACCCCACTGCCAGACACAATAACGCGTTTTCCAGTACGGAATTTATCCCACATCCAGGCAAAATTATTTGCGCCTACTCGACTCGATGTTTCACTTACACTGAATGCGTCATCATCATCGATTTTTACTTTTATGATTTCATTGGTATCTGTACTAACAGAGTGACCATTAACATCCGTAAAGATGAGCACTTCTGGGCGATAACCTGAATCGTCACAAGCCAGGTATAACTGCGATTTTCCTTTACCTAAAATGCTATACTCGGAAACACCTTGCCCCCATCCGCTCACCCATTCATTCCGGTTACCAAAGGCCTGAACGAGACTGGGTATTAATGATGCCGTCAGCAGTAAAGTAATCAGTAACTTATTTTTCATTCTATCAATCCTTTTCATTTGAATCAGAAACCGGCCCATCCGCCAACGGTATTGATAATAAAAAGCAGGCAGGCCATAAAAATCACCAGCGTGATATACCAGCGCATAAAGCGGCCAAACAGCTTCAACAGCGTTCGCATATTATTTTTCTCTGCAAATCAGGTAATACAGCAA
Organism: Pectobacterium artocarpous; assembly: GCF_046159765.1. NCBI lineage: Bacteria > Pseudomonadati > Pseudomonadota > Gammaproteobacteria > Enterobacterales > Pectobacteriaceae > Pectobacterium > Pectobacterium artocarpous. The sequence continues at coordinate 12,960 of NZ_JBJXVK010000018.1, read as the reverse complement.
TCCGGCCAGTAACGGGTCGATGACCATACCCAAAATAAACCAGCCCCAGAATGAGCGACCGTTACTGGATGCCACGCATCCCAGTACGATTGCCAGTCCAACCCAAAGCAGTAACAACGGCATCATTGCCCTCCAGACGCATACGCGTTACATGAACATGTTATTGATTCGTAAAAGTAAAAAATTCTCAGAGTGGAATGTCGATTTTATAGCGGGGAGAAATGGCGGTATAACAAATCAATTCGATCGGTTCGATCGACAAAATCGATCGGTGACAATAAAGAAACCTGATGGAAGCAGCAAAAACATTAGTCGAAGAAGAAAGACCACACGGCATTTGCCGCTCTGGCGACTGTATGGGTGACACCATGCAGCACCTGTTTTGCCACCTGAGGCAACGGCGCGTGATCAATGACCCAATTCACCGCACTGACCACCGTGTCGGAAAATCCTGTCCTGGCCTGCTCTATCGCGCTTTCGGTTTGATGTTCGGCACGTAAATGCGGAATGACCGGACTGCGGGCCTGCTTTGGGAGAAGGGTTATCATCGCCTCCACCATCTTTCCCAGTTGATAACGGCCTTTAACGGAAAGCGGCAAAATGTTCTCTGCCACAATACCGAGTTGTTGCCCGATAACCGCCTGCTTTTGCGCCATATGTTCCCGCTGTCTGAATGACGGTTGTGCAGAGGCCCAGTGCCATTCCTCGCTCGGTTCAATCTTGTCGACCTGATTGAGTAGCCAGAGTATCGGCGGATGCTCACCGTTCACGGAGCCGAACACATCACGGTAAAACTGCTCCTCGGCAGAATAGGCACGGTCATCTGCCTTCAATACCCACAGCACCATATCCAACTCCGGCAACAGGGATTGATACAGTGCGCGATATTCCTCATCCCGTTGCTGGCTCTCACCGACACCCGGTAAATCAACCAGCGTGAGATAATGACGACCAAAACGCAGACGAATTCGCTGTGGTTCACGGGTACAGGCTGCGACGGCATTCACCGCACAGACCTCGCTGCGAAACAGCGCATTGCATAGACTGGATTTTCCTACGCCGGTTTTGCCCATAATGCCAATCACCGGTTCATAGGTGACCAACCGGGTCAACTCCTGCATAAGGGCATGACGTAACGAACGGGGATAACGCCGCAGATGGCGGCGTATCAGGGCATAGCCTGATGATTTTTTCATATCAACCTCAGAATGAAAAAGGCCATCCGGGATGGATGGCCTGATGAATTGAAATGGGTAGTAATCCAATGAGGTGATATATAACTGAGATTTTTTTAGTTTTTCTGATTCAGTTCTGCCCATGCTTTTTCTATCAGAAATTCGATCACATCAGCCCTGTTACGGTTAAAACGTTTCTCAAGTTTTACCAGCGTTTTTTTAGAACTTTCAGAAATACGAATATTTACTGGTGCTTTGGTGGCAACTTTCTTACGATGCTTCATATTTGCATAGCGTTTTCGCAACGTATTCAGGAAAAGTTGTTTTTCTGCCGGTTCTTCATTCCAGAGATAATATATTGCAGGAATGGCAAAAGCCTGCATCTCAGGAATAATATTGATATCTCTGAAACCCCTAAATATGCGACGTTCCGAAAAAAATTGTTCCATTATCCATTCAATATTTTCTTTTCCCGCATCAACCATCCATGAAAAATCCTTTCTGAACCTTTTTTTGTTTTTTAAGTAATCATCTTTTATTTCAGATATAATTGAGTCATTTCTGCTTGTCCGGGTCAGCAATATATCGAGAATGGACAATGTAGCCAGATAACATTGCTCAGGTGTATCAGGTATCGCCGAAGGTAAATGCTCACCAATAAACCAGAGATGTCTTTTTCGACGAAAATAGTATTGAGGATATGCATCATCCGCGTCTTCAGAGTAGAAAGTCACATATTCTTTTATTAACCGTAGCCAAAAATACATACAACCATACTGATCTTGTTTAATCCATACCAGTTGTGATTCATCGACGCTATGCTCACGGTAAATTGTGCTATACCGGATCACATGTTTTGTAATACGCGTGACTCCGTCACTCTCCTGTACCTCAGCGTCAATAATCTTGTTAATCTTCTCATTAATCAACTGCACGTTTTTCTGTGTGCCGAATGAAAATCGTCTTGCCTCTTCAGAATGCCCCATCCGCCAGAGAAGATAAACCCCCTCCCTAATGGACTTAACTTCAATATACCTAACCATCTCCTACCCTCCATTGCTGGTGTCTTTATTTTTTAATGAAACTACTACAAACATCATCAAAAAACCATGATTCATGAAGCTAAAATCAGGCTATCTAAAAGCATGAAAAAGGCATATTTTCTTACGAATTACTGTTGCGTATAGTCGTGTTTTTCAGGTTATTCATGTGTGATTCATAACAGATATCATACAATTTTATTTTAAGTAAAAAACATAAAATCAAATAGTTATAGATTTATAATAAACTTATGGCATGTACTAATTTAGTTCTGTTTGATTGATTTATGGAAGAGTGGATATGAACCAGCCTCATGACATGAGGGTGATTCGTCGCTGATGTGATTCATTAAGGAATAAAGTATTATTTAATAAATTCAGTCATCACTTTTATATAAATAATAACATTTCTCGCTTAGTTACTAGTCGAATTATTAAAAATATCCAAAATAGGATGTATTAATATAAAAACAACCCATCAGTCATACTCCGTTTATCGTTAAAAATTAACGCACTGAATAATTATCATGAGATAAACCTACCGGAATAGACATCATGAAAAAACGTCAGTGTAAAAGCATCAATCCAAACTATCAGCATGACATGCATCTGAACCAAAAACTTAGAGCACATCAGGAGATGTTGTTCCTGCGTTACTCAAAGTTACTGATGTTGCGCGTAGACTTCGCGTACATTAAAACGAGTTACGAATTTAAGCACTCAGATAAAAATACCATTGTAGGGGACATGGTTAAGTTACTCCAACAAAGCTTGAGTATAAAAGGACTTGTAGGGTACGTGTGGGTACTGGAATATACCGAAGCTCATGGCTTTCATATCCATGCAGCATTTTACCTTAACGGTCAGAAACACCGTAAGACATGGAATACGTTTCTTTCTGTAGCTGAACTCTGGGATGATATTACCGATGATGCGGGTTATACGCATTGGTGTAACCCCCGGAAATATTATGACGTACAGGGTGAGCGAGTTACCTCCTGGGACAACAATACTGGTCGAGATGACATGCTATATATTCTGAGTTATCTCAGTAAAAAGGATCAGAAGACAGACAGAATTATTTTTCAGTGCAGCGATATTCCTTCCCAATGTAAAAATGGAGGGCGCAACAGAAACAGACGCCGCTCTTATTTGTAAAAAATTACTCCGCTGGTGAATCATTTGAAGGAGTTCGCCAATTTTATTTTTCCGGCTCCTTCTCCATTCACCAGAGGAGAAAAAACGATGAGCACCACTACCGATTATCGCCTTCTTAAAGACCAGTTCGTGGATATGTCATTTATCACCCAGTTGACCGGATTAACAGACAAATGGTTTTACAAGCTAATTCAACTGGGTGAGTTTCCGAAGCCGATTAAGCTGGGCCGCAGTTCCCGCTGGCTACAAAGCGAAGTCGAAGCCTGGTTACAGCAACGTATCGATCAATCTCGCCAGTAGCTACACTCCCCCAATTCTACTTATTTTCCTGCTAACAGCGATAGGACACTCTCTACGCACGGACCTCCTTGTCACCAGAAATGGAATCAATTTATGCGCTTTCTAAAATGCTATCTGGCTAACAACGCCAAAAATCATTTTGTTAGTTCGACTGAGGCTAGCGGCCTGCCTCAAGGTCACTGGACGTGTACATCCTGTGGCTGCACGTTAATCCTGCATAAAGGCTCTCAACATGAAAGGGCCTGGTTTGAGCATGACCTGCTCAATATAAGTTCAAAAAAACTGATGGCATGTCCCTATCGAGACCCCGAAGAGAAAGAAGAAGAGAGGATTAAAAAATTACGGGAGCAGGTCTTTGCCAGATACGTTCTCCCTAAACCGAAAAGCTGGTATTGCGCACTGTGCAAAAAAGACTATACCGGTAAGAAACTCTGCCCAACGTGTAAATACGGTATCTACAGTGTTGTCGCCAGAGAGAAGGGACATGAACCCGAGGAAGAAGAGCATCAGGAATAGATAATCCAGGCGCGTTATCTCTCCCATCATTTCAGACCGAAACAGCGCCGTTCCCCCCGTTATTTCATTTTCCCTGGATAACAGACAGCTATCCGACTTCTCCGGAGGACACCGACTGTGTGTTATCCAGCAGGTTGAAGAGGTTTCCAAATGACACGTCACACGACGATATCCACGTTGTTGGATAAGTACCAGAGTCATCTTGATGACAGTACAATGCACGCCATCCATCAGGGTATCTGCACGAGAAAGATTTATACATACCATCAGTTGAGTCTGACGACAGTGTCTACGCCAGGCCAGCGTAGAGCGCATCTGATTATTCCCGCGAGGCTAATGCAGCAATCAGATGTATCACGTATTGAAGCTGGTAGCAGAACTATTCTGCCAGTGAAGGCTGCTCGCTATCTTCGCCGATATCCTATGCTGAGCGGTATTCTCATCAGCGAATGTGAGCGACTGCATCTGGAGGTATTGAGTGACAACCTTCAGCAGTTATTTGATCGGGAAAACGACCCCGGCGTTCAAGAAACGTTGACGCTACTGTGCTGGTCTGAGCTACTTGACGGCCTGTCTTATCGTGAATGGGCATCACTGACGGATAAAACCAACAGACAGGTTCAGGTGTGGATTAACACCCGCCTGCGCACTCGACCAACACACTGGGCGATAATTGACGAATATGTCTTCTTCGCCTGTTTTGGTTGTTGGGCAAATTACCAACCTGCTTAATTTTCATGTTGTTACGCACATGCTGACTCAGCTCGCTTTTGATCGGTAACGCCGATCGATACGATCGCATCGATCTATCAAAACGATTATCTTTTGATCGCAACCGTCGATAAGCTATTACCGAGAATAACTATAACGTAATGTTTTATCTGTTTTTATTCCCATTATCGGGAAGGGTTGACTTTTGCCGGTCATCCGGTAAATCAATAATCAGCAGATAAAACCCACCCGTTATTTTTGCCAAGTTAGGACTGGTGCGCAATGACGCCGATTACCTCTCTTCATTTAACTATACTGAATCAACAGGGTAAATCGGCCACCCGATTGAGCCAAGCGATTGAACGGCTTTCATCGGGCCTGCGTATCAATAGCGCGAAGGATGATGCCGCCGGTCAGGCGATTGCCAACCGGATGACCGCTAATCTGAATGCCAACAGTGTTATCACCAATGGAATGAAAGACGGCCTCAGCCTGATGCAAACCGCCGAGAGTGGGTTGAGTACCATCAATAATCTGATACAACGTGGTAGGCAACTCGCGGTGCAGGCGGCAAACGGCACGCTATCCGATACCGACCAGACCAGCCTTAATGGTGAATATCAGCAGATTAAGGAAGAAATCGACCGCATCGCTTCGTCAACGCAAATCTTTGGCCGCTATCCGTTGGCACCTGCTGAGCCTGGCCCCCAGTCTGCCAAACTGGGCAATACGTTGCCGCTGGCTGAAAAGTTTCCCGTCCCCAATATCAATCATCAATTTCCCTCTGGGGTGATTTCGCTGGCTTACATTCCTGCTGGCGCAAAAAATATTACCATCACCATCGACTCATTAAGCGCCGATGACGATATCCAGCTATTCGCGCGAGATGGCAGGCACCTGGCCGGTACGCCCGCAGAAGGCACAGACGCCGATATCGTCTGGTCAGCAAACGGTGTGACAGATGAAAGCACCATGAATACCGCCGTGATTACGCAAGATAACGGCTTTTTACCTGGAGCCACCTACTCGGCAGATTCACTGCTGCAAGCCGGGGAATACAATATCAATACAGGGGCACAGACAACGTATCAAGGTATGACCATCACCTACAGCGGTGATGGCGACCGTTTTGAAGATACCAACACAGGGGGATTTAACGATGGGAATGTGGGGGCTGCAAACCGACTGGAAAAAATTCATATTGATGAGGTGAAAGAAGATCTGATTATCATTGTGGTTGGCAGCGGCGTGTTTTACAGCAACGCAAGCTGGGACGAACTGCCCACACCGACAGAACCTGCCCCGCCACTGCCGCCCTCCGTACCAATCAGCAAAGAAACGACGTTTGTCGTTGGGGCGAGTTTCGGTGATGCACTACAAACGGTCACTATCAACCCAACACCAGCAGACAGCCAGTCACTGGGGCTTTCCTCTGTGACGCTAAGTACACCAGAACAGGCCAGTGCGGCATTAGCCACATTCGATAACGCACTGAAAACTCTGGACGGTTACCGCAGTGAATATGGCAGCCAGATGAACCGTTTTGAATCCGTCACTGCTGTGCTGTCACAGGAGAAGGTTGCCATCGCTGCCGCTCGCTCACGCATATTGGATGCCGATTACGCCATCGAGGTTTCCACGATGACAAAAGCCCAGATCCTGCAACAGGCTTCTCTGTCCGTATTGTCACAAGCCAACCAACTGTCGGGAAACGTATTAAAGCTGTTACAGGGATGATGCGTCGTCAGATATCACTTTGCTATTTTTCTGCTGAACCACTATCGCCATGAGCATTGAAATATTCAGCCGCTGCCCTTTCACCACAGCGGCGTTTACCTATCTGGGAAATAAGGATAACGGTAATGTGCCAATCACTGTTGTTGATATTGAACACGGTATCGACATGGCACTATTAAGCCACATCATTACCACTGAACACCGGACATTCATCATTATTCTGAACAACCGCAGACATGCACCAGTGATGGTGGCTAAAAAGGTATTGCTGTTATCAAAACACGCACCGATGAGCACGATCAAAAAAGTGATCTCTGCTATGTCATCATTCAGGGAAATAAAAGGCAAGACAATATCGTTATCACCGAATGAGAAAATATTCTTCGGCTATTGGCTGGACGGAATATCAATAAAAACCATCGCAAAGAAGATGGTGATAACCCATAAAACTGCCAACAACATGAAAAATAATATCTACAGAAAATATGGCATAAAGGATCTGCTCACCTTTTTACTCATCGCCAGAATCTCACATATGCAAAGTATCACTGACGCCGAGCATCACAGGGTTATCTACGTTGATAAGGTGGCGTGAGGTAGGATTCTGAGATCAGAAAGACGCTTTGATCTAACTAATTTTGCGAGCAAAATCGCAATACGTCCCCCTTCAACCTGTATTAAATATGTCATCTGCCCTAGCGTTTCTCGTAGGCCATGTAACCTTATCCCTTAGCCAAGGAATAGCAAATTCTTGTAGAATCAATATAATTACGCACACTAATCTTGCACAGTAGCACACTCATATACGTTGTTGGCTGAAACAGAAGAAAGTGGAGGATACCATGTCTGGACTGCATACATGGTTACAGGAAAAATCAGAGAATAATAATTTCTTTCTTATCAAGAGATTATCAGCCAATGATACTGGTGCCACAGGAGGACATCAGGTTGGTCTCTACATTCCATCAAAAATTGTAGAGGTCCTTTTCCCGTCGATCAATCATACAGACGAGCTGAACCCCTCGGTCATGTTAACCGCACATGTGTCTTCCCATAGCTGCCCGGATAGTCAGGCAAGAGCGATTTATTATAACGGGCGCTATTTTGGTAAAACCAGAAATGAAAAGCGAATTACTCGATGGGGGAGTGGCAGTCCTCTTCAGGATACTGAAAACACTGGAGCATTGACACTACTAGCGTTTGATTTTACCCCGGAAAGAGACAGCGGATTTGTTGACATATGGGTTTGTATCAATGCGGATGAAGAAAATATCATTGAATCAATGATCGGGGAAGTGTTACCAGGGTCGGTGCTTTTTGACGCAACAGAAAAAATCTTTGGGGGATTTGCTTTAACACCCAAAGGCATAAAATCTGGCTATATCGTCCCAGTGGAATGGAAAAATCATTTTCCCAGTGGTCGAGAAATTATTCGTTTTGCAGCAGAACATTATTCCAGAACACCAGATGGCCCCGATAAAAAACTTATTGATCGTCGGCGTATTGAATATGAAATATTTCTTCATATAGAAGAGCTTCACGTACTAGATATTATTCGTGAAGGGTTTAGTTCTGTTGATGAATTCATCCTGCTGGCAAACTCAGTCAGCAACAGGAGAAAGTCCCGGGCAGGAAAGTCATTAGAATTACACCTTGAACAGCTATTTATTGAGTATGGACTGACGCATTTTGAAACTCAAGCTACGACAGAGGGAAATAAAAAACCTGATTTTATTTTTCCATCTGCGGCAGCATACCACAATTCTGAATTCCCAGCTCATAAACTCAGAATGCTGGCGGTCAAAACAACCTGTAAAGACCGCTGGCGTCAGATATTGAATGAAGCAGACCGGATAAATAGCATTCATCTGTTTACCCTCCAGGAAGGTGTATCTCTTGCTCAATTTAGAGAAATGCAGCAAGAAGGGGTAAAGTTGGTCGTACCAACACCGCTCCATACAAAATATCCAGAAGAAATCAGGGGAGACCTGATGACGCTTGGCGGGTTTATCAGGGAACTTTGCGAACTCTATGCTGATTAATATCAAGCTGTCATTGGTTGTCTCAGCAATGAATGGGTTCAGGAACCATTGTATATAACATCTCGGACTCATCAACCTTCACTGATGTGGACATTGAGTATATCGTAATTCTTTGAGGTATAGATGAAAACTCCTTGGGGCCTTCTTAGCAGGCTTGATCAGAAAAACTATGAATTAGCCGCTGAAATACTCAGTGCAGACAAGCACCAGTTACTTGAAGGCCTAGTTGTTGAATGCCTTTTTGATCAAATAGTAATGAATATTCAATCAGTTACTGAGAAAAAAGTCATCTCCCTTGATATTGACTCAGTTGTTGTGGATACAGGTCGGGAACTGGATCGGTGGATTGGCCTTGTTTGGGCAAGAAAAAAAGAAGAAGGGCTAGGTCGCTATCTGCTTCTGCTTGAGAAGTGCCTTGTACCCTATCTTGTCACATATAAAAATGGTGATTTCATGGCTGTTTTAATCCGAGAGGGGAAAAAATCAGGTCCAGAAAGGCCGTTAACTGAATTGATGGAAGAATTATCAAACGGAAAATATGTCCCGTTTAGTGTGGATATTTCCGTCAGAGACAAAAACCGACAGCGTCAGGCATTCTGGGGCTTTATTTCCGACTATTACAAGGAACGACTTTGGGAGCGAGTTATTCTACCACGCATTTTAATAAATTGTGGAATACAGCCTTATTTCCGTGCGGTGTGGAACTTAGATCGGATTGTCATTATTGAAAATGATATCTGGTTGTTTGAGATAAAGCATAAATATCCGATGAGGAAAAAGAGCCTCAGTTTCGGGATAAATGTCGGGGAACTAGGGGTTATTGATCGTCTGACCGATGCAGGAATTCACTGCCTGCACACCATTCTGGTCAAACCTTTTTGGTCCAAAGATGTCAGTTCTTTATATCTACTGAATGATCTGAATTTAAGAACGAAAGCAGCGATCATTGCCACTGTTTTGGATAAATCAGTAACATCCCAAATGCTGGGACAGAAGCCAAGTAAATCAGGAGTTCACACATCTATCAGCGGTTATAGCAGTCTGAAATATAAAACCATAAATTCAAATAATTTCAAAGCATTAGGTGTCATATCCGATCCACCATCAGATCTGGCAGACAAAATGTATGCAGTTATGGCTGGTTTACCGGTGAGCTCAGCACAGGATCAATGGTTATCTGAACTAAAGACATTGTAGAGGAAGAAATAACCTAGGGAGTATTTTATATAATAATATGTTTTATATGTCTTTTTAAGATAAGCATTGTTCATCCACAACAAATAACTGTTTATTTATACAGCCCCATTTCATCTGGGTTAAATCAGTGATAGACTTTCACTTAGAATTCCCATGGTAAAATGGCGCTAAACATGAACGAATTAGACCTACTTGCACAAAAGTTGATTGCACAGAATGAGAAAGATCAGCTTCTTAAAAGAGCAAAGGACAGAGTTTTAATTAGTAAACTGGTTGAAATATATGACCAAAAATATGTGGCTAACGCCCTGCGTATCATCAGTGACAGTGACTGGACTCGTGAATCCTTAAACCGTTGGCTGAATGGTAAAACAATACAAAAGGCCCTTACAGATTTAGAAGTGAAGATGCTCAACGAGCTTTTACCAGCGCCACCTCAGCACCATCCTCATTACGGTTTTCAGTTTATTGATCTGTTTGCCGGAATCGGAGGAATCAGAAAAGGGTTTGAAGACATTGGTGGTCAGTGTATTTTTACCAGTGAATGGAACAAAGAAGCTGTTCGTACATATAAGGCAAACTGGTATTGTGATCCTGAACATCACAAATTTAATTCGGATATCTGTGATATCACTCTTAGTAACGACCAATCTGTAAGCGAAGTAGAAGCATACAGGAACATAGATCGCGAGATTCCCGACCATGATGTACTATTAGCTGGTTTCCCCTGTCAGCCATTTTCTCTGGCTGGAGTATCGAAAAAGAACTCATTAGGCCGTGCCCATGGGTTTGAATGTGAAACTCAAGGGACTCTGTTCTTTGATGTTGCCCGAATTATTGCAGCTAAAAAACCAGCTATTTTCTTACTAGAAAATGTAAAAAACCTGAAAAGCCATGATAATGGAAAAACGTTTAAGGTCATTATGCAGACACTCAGTGAGCTGGGATACGTTGTTGCTGATGCTGATCATATGGGGCCCGACGATCCTAAAATTATTGATGGAAAATACTTTCTCCCACAGCACCGAGAACGAATTGTTCTGGTAGGGTTTCTACGTGATCTTAATATTCATAAGGGATTTACACTAAAGAATATTAATCAATTCTTCCCATCGAAAAGGCTGACATTCGGGGAACTCCTTGACGACAAAGTTGATAGTAAATATATCCTTACCCCAGCTCTTTGGAAATATTTATACAACTACGCTAAAAAGCATCAGGCAAAAGGAAATGGATTCGGATTCGGCCTTGTATCTCCCAGTAACCCGGATAGTGTTGCCCGTACGCTTTCGGCTCGTTACCACAAAGACGGTTCTGAGATACTAATCGATCGTGGGTGGAATAAAGAACTTGGTGAACAGGACTTTGATAATGAAGATAATCAGAAAAACAGACCCAGAAGGTTGACACCCCGTGAATGTGCTCGTTTAATGGGGTTTGAATCGCAAAACGGCACATCTTTTCGTATCCCTGTATCAGATACTCAGGCATACCGGCAATTCGGAAACTCTGTCGTTGTTCCCGTTTTTGCTGCTGTAGCAAAACTGCTGAAGCCCTACATTAATAAAGCAGTTGAGTTAAAGAACAACAAAAAGGTCGCATAAGGTTTAACTATGGCTGATGTTCATAATCCTGCGATTCGCAGCAAAAATATGAAAGCGATCCGTAATCATGACACAGCCATAGAAATAAAACTGGCAACCATTCTTGATAATTTAGGATTTGATTTCCGAACTCAGGTAAAGGATTTACCCGGAAAACCAGACTTTGTAATTGATAAGTATAGTAAAATTATCTTCACTCATGGATGCTTCTGGCACCACCATGAATGTTATCTGTTCAAAGTTCCGGCAACACGAACAGAATTCTGGATGGAAAAGATTGGGCAAAACATATCCCGTGATAAAAATGTTTGCAAAATACTCAGAAATGATGGCTGGTGTATTATGATTATTTGGGAATGTGCAATAAAAGGCAAGCATCGGCTCTCTGTTCAGGAGTTATCAGAAAGAATCGAAGAGTGGATTTGTGCGGGGAATGGCTCTGTGGAAATCGATACTAAAGGGATACATAATAAAAATGCTTGAACAATTATCTAACCATTTTGAAGTGGCTATTGCAAAATACCTTTCTGCTGTTGATGTCAACATCAAAAAATCTAACCAGCACGAAATAGGTGGGTTAGTAAAAGCAGGATTTTCGAAATATCTCCCAACACCTCAAAACGGTGAAAAAATATCCATCCCCGCAACGCTAATTTATATTTCTGATGAAAATTCAGAACCTATAGTCTGTGAAGATGAACTAACATGGTATGATACTCGCTATAATAAAGAAAACAGATCCCCAGAATATCGCATGTATTATAAAATTAATGTTGTTTCATCTATGATGAATGAGGGAGATTTTTTTCTTATCATTAAAAATGATACTAATGATTTATTTTTTATTATTACCCCAACTAAATCTTTAGTTGAATCACGCTTAAAAGAGCTATTTGGAATTAATAATGTTGGTGATAATTTCTCTCGACCGGCATTGATCAGAACCCAAAAAGACAAGAATGATATAAAAGTAAAAACAACAAATCAAAATATAGACAGTATTTACTTTAAAAATCTCAAGTGCCTACAGGATGTCACTGTCCATTTTACCTCTAAAAGGGTCACAGCCATATTTGGACCGAATGGAAGTGGAAAATCGACAATATTACATGCCATGGCTAGTCTGTATCAGCCTGAAGACAAAGGTGAAAATTATAGATTTATTGACTTTTTCCCCCGCAGTCCCGACGCTGAGTGGAATGGCAGTCATCTTGAGATAACTCACTCCTACAGGAAAGGGAAAGATGAATTTAATAATGAGTCAGATTTTTATGGTAAATCAGAACAAAAAGGTTCTCGATGGATAAAAATATATGCCAGAAGGCCCTTTAGAGAAGTATATTATATTGGCATCGGCCAATGTGTTCCAATGATTGAATCAGAGAAAAATAACAATAACATCAACTATATTACAACATCTCTAAAGGCTGAGGGATCCCCACAAACCCAGTGCTAATAAACCAGCACCATATTTCGATAG
>NZ_JBJXVK010000017.1:0-110061 GCF_046159765.1 Pectobacterium artocarpous | reverse complement strand
ATCTGGCGCAGTTGGTTAAGGCGATTGACGATAAAGGCGTGCATGACGTCGCTGGACGGGTGACACAGGCGATGGCGGTGATTACCGATGCCAGCGGCTAAGCGGATGACCTTCTCTGAGGGGGATAATCGGCGCCCTATCGCCCCATCCCGTCGGAGGGCGATACGTCCCCAGCGATATCGTCTTTAGCGTCGTAACATATTGATTTGTTGAGTGACGAAGGCACTGCGGAAATATTCGCGCAGCGCCGCCATCGCCGGTGTGAACCGAGCATCGTTGTGCCACGCCAGGCCGACGCTCATCGGATGCACATTGTTAACCAGCGAGCGGGTCTCGATCCGCCGTCCTTCCAGCGACCACGGGCGATAAACCAGATCGGACAAAATGGCGATCCCCGACCCATTGGCGACCATACTGCGTACCGCTTCGACGGAGCTGGTGCGCAAGATGACATTGGGGCGGGAACCCGCTTCTTCCCAGTAGCGCATGGCGCTGTCTGCGGCTTCATCCACGGTGAGCATAATAAAGGGCTCGCCGGCCACATCCTCCAGCGTCACCTGAGATTTTTCACATAACGGGTGGCGTGATGGCAACCACAATCGGCGCGTCGAATTGAACAAGGTTTCGGCATAAATCGACTGATGGCGTAAATTGCCCGTCAGCACCAACGCCATATCCAGCGTTTGGTCGATCAAACCTTGCTCGATATCCTGACGCTCATATTCAAACAGTTGAATATCAATGTGCGGATAATCCTGCGCCAGCCGCTGCAGGTGAAACGGTAAAAAATAGCCCAGCACCGTGTAGCTTGCCGCCAGGCGCAGCATGCCGCGCACGGCGGTGTCGTTTACGGGAATGCTACGCACGGCATTATCGACGGTTTGCAGAATGGCGTAGGCGTGATTGAGGAAGTGGTTACCGTTTTCCGTCAGCATCATACCGTGCACCGACCGGGTGAACAGCTTTTTGCCGACCAACTGCTCCAACTCCTGAATGGCCCCAGTCACCGCTGATTGCGAAATATTAAGATGCACGGCGGCCTGAGAGATCTGGCCCATTTCGGCAGTCGCGACAAAATAGCGGATTTGGCGTAGCGTCAGCATCGGCTTTTTTCCTGATAAATTAATAATAAATGTTCGCTGATAAGCGTTCTGTTTTTCTGATGTCTGCCTATCTAAAAATACTACTTCCCGAATGAAAACAAATCCTAATATATTTATTTAACGATCCCGCAAGGAAATAAGAAATTATTATGATGAGAACGGTAGATATCAACTCCGATATAGGAGAAAGTTTTGGCTCTTGGGTGGTCGGTGACGGTGTCGATAGTGAATTAATGACGGTAATCAGTTCTGCCAATATTGCTACTGGTTTTCATGCCGGCGATCCTAATATTATGCGCAGAACTGTGGAGCTGGCCAGGGAAAATGGTGTGGCAATTGGCGCGCATCCGGGATTTAATGATTTACAGGGATTTGGTCGCCGCCATTTATCGATTCCGGCAGAGGAATTGATTAACGATATTATTTATCAGCAGGGAGCACTGCGAGAATTTGCCCGTTTATATGATCTGCCGTTGCAACATATTAAACCGCACGGCGCCTTATATATGCACTTAGCGCGCGATGAAGTCGCTGCGCAACAATTTGTCGCCGCTTTGCATCAACTTGATGCCGGTTTGTATCTCTATTGCATGGCTGACTCGGCGGTATGGCGGGCGGCGCAACGGCTGGAACATCCGGTGATCACCGAGTTTTATGCCGATAGAGAGTATGACGATCAAGGGTTTATCGTCTTTACACGTAAGACAGGGCATCTCAGCATACAGGCGATCACCAACAAAGTGTTGCTAGCCTGTCTGGAGGGGAAAGTAAAAACCGTGACGGGCAATATTATTCCCATCCAATTCGATTCAATTTGTATCCATAGCGATACGCCAGGCGCACTGGCGATTATCCATTCGGTTAAATCGGCGCTGATTGATGCGGGTATTGAAATATGTTCTCCGGGAGTGGGTAAATAAAATCTCAATTATTTGGAGAGAAATATAATGTCTGACGTTGAAGTTATTTCACCCTTGCCGGGTGTGTTTTATCGGCAGCCTTCTCCGGACGCTGAGCCTTTTGTTGAAGTCGGCGCTAAAGTCGGTCCGGAGACGGTGATTGGTTTAATTGAAGTCATGAAGCAGTTCAGTGAAATATTCGCCGAAGCTAGCGGAACAATAACTACGATCGCCCTGAAAAATGGTGATGCCGTCGAACCAGGGCAGGTTATAGCCATAATAAAAACCGATAATAAATAAGCTCTGCGGAGGACGTATGGCCGGGAAAATAAAAAAGCTGTTGGTAGCAAATCGTGGGGAGATAGCAGTACGTATTATTCGTGCGGCGCAAACACTGGGGATGACTACGGTGGCGGCATGCAGCGAGGCGGACAGTGACAGCCTCGCTGCCAGGCTGGCCGATGAGGTGTACATTATCGGTCCGGCGCAAGCCGCGCGTAGCTACCTGAATATCAATGCTTTACTGGATGCGGCAGCGAAAAGCGGTGCCAATGCCATTCACCCCGGATACGGCTTCTTGTCGGAAAACGCCCAGTTTGCCGAACGGGTGGAACAAGCCGGGTATATTTTCGTCGGTCCGGACGCGCAAACCATCCGGGTGATGGGTGATAAAGCCGCCGCGCGCCGTACGGCGGCAGACGCGGGCGTACCGGTCGTGCCGGGTTCACAGGTGCTGGAAACCGTGCAGGCGGCGCAACTCCGTGCCGAAGAAATCGGCTATCCCTGCCTGATAAAGGCGGCAGCGGGGGGCGGCGGCAGAGGGATTCGCGTGGTGGAGAACGATGAGGCGCTAGCACGTGAATTTCCTGTCGCGCAGAGTGAATCGAAAGCGGCATTCGGCTCCAGCGCAGTCTATCTGGAGCGCTTTATCGCCCGCGCCCGCCATATCGAGGTTCAGATTCTCGGCGATGGCGAACGGGCGATCCACCTGTTCGATCGCGAATGCTCACTACAGCGTCGTCGGCAGAAAATCTTTGAAGAAGCCCCATCGCCCGCCCTAAGCGCGGTTCAACGCGCCGCGCTGTGTGACAGCGCCGTACAGCTGGCGCGGCACCTGCGTTACCGTGGCGCAGGCACGCTGGAATATCTGTTCGATGAAACGCGCGGCGAGTTCTGGTTTATCGAAATGAACACCCGTATTCAGGTTGAGCATCCGGTGACCGAAATGGTGACGGGCGTCGATCTGGTGCAGTGGATGCTGCGCATCGCCAACGGGGATCCGCTCACGCTGGCGCAGTCTGATGTGCAACTGAGCGGCAACGCCTGCGAAATGCGCATCAACGCGGAAGATCCTGAGAAGAATTTCTTTCCCTGTCCGGGGCTGATTGAAGGCGTAGTGTGGCCGGGCGGCGAAGGGATTCGCGTCGACAGTCATGTTTTCAGCGGTTACCGCGTTCCCCCCTGGTATGACTCCTTGCTGGCCAAAGTGATCGCCTGGGGTGCCGATCGCCCCCAGGCGCTGGCCCGCGCCCGACAAGCGCTCTCAGGCCTCGAACTGCGCGGGATAAAAACCACTGCGTCGCTTCATCAGTGGCTGCTGCAACACCCGAAATTGCAGAGCGCTGAATTCACCACCACCACGCTGGAGCAGTGGCTGGCGGAGCGCGACGATAAATCGTCGACACAGATACAGGAGATCCGCCGCTATGGCCAATAACCCGATCCGCTACTCGTTTGGCGGGGATGAGCATCTCTTCGCCGAAATCGATGAATCGATGTCGCTAAACGCGTTTTTCCGCGGCTTGACGCTGACGCGGGCGCTGGAGGCGCGCCAGTTGCATGGCGTGCTGGACATTTGCCTCGCCAACGCCTCTTTTCAGGTGCGCTTTAATCCAGACGAGCTGGCACCGCAAACCTTGCTTACTACGTTACAGGCGTTGGAAACCGACGGTGAAGGCGACAGCACGCTGGCGACGCGCATTATTGAAGTGCCGGTGTTGTACAACGATCCGTGGACGCACGAGACGCTAATGCGGTTTCGCGATCGTCACCAGGCACCGGAAGGGAGCGACCTCGATTACGCCGCACACATCAACGGTTTCGCGGATAAAAACGATTTTATTGCTGCGCACAGCGGTACGCCCTGGTTCGTTTCAATGGTAGGGTTCGTCGCCGGTCTGCCCTTTATGTATCAGATGGTTGAACGGGAAAAACAGCTACAGGTGCCGAAATACCTGCGCCCACGCACCGACACCCCGGGATTATCGCTGGGGCACGGCGGCTGTTTTGGCTGTATCTACTCCGTACGCGGCGCCGGGGGATATCAGTTATTCGGCATCACCCCGATGCCGATTTACGCCCCGGCGCAGCGCTTACCCTATTTGCAAAGCAAGATGGTGTTTTTCAACGCCGGCGACATTGTTCAGTTTCGAGCGATCGATCGCCAGACCTATGACGACATCAGCGAGCAGGTGAAAAGCGGCGTGTTTTCTCCGCGTATTCGCGACGTCACTTTTGTGCTTGCGGACTTTCTCAGTGACCCGCAGGGCTATCCTCAGCAGTTGAAAAGGGGGCTGTATGACCATCAATGTGATTAAGCCCGGCCTTGCCACTACGGTGCAGGATGCCGGAAGGGAAGGATATTACCATCTGGGTATTCCGCCTTCCGGTGCGCTGGACCCCTACTCAATGCAGATGGCGAATCTGCTGGTAGGCAATGATCCGAATGAGGCGGTGCTCGAGATGACGCTGCTCGGCCCGGCGCTGAGTTTCTCTGCGGAGGCGCTGGTGGCAGTGTGCGGCGCGGGCATGACGCCGATCGTCGATAATCAACCTGCCGCGACGCACACCGCATTGCTCGTTCGCGCCGGACAACAACTGACCTTTTCTCCGGCGCGTCAGGGTTGTCGCGCGTATCTTGCAGTGGCGGGCGGGGTCGATGTGCCGTGCGTACTGGGCAGCCGCGCGACCTATACGCTCGGCGCGCTGGGCGGCTTTCAGGGGCGTCGGCTGGCGGCGGGCGATACGTTAAGCACGGGTGCCGCCGACAACGCGCGGTTCCGTCGAGAAGGGAAGCGCGTTCCTGACGCGTTGCTGCCGGTGCTGGAAAAGTCGGTCACCCTGCGATTGATGCCAGGCCTCTATATCCATCGTCTGACAGAGTCGGCGGTGGATAATTTCTTCGCTGCAAGCTGGTATGTCAGTACCGAAGCTGACCGGACCGGTTATCGCCTCAAAGGCGGACAGCCTCTGGATTTCAAACTGCGCACGCCGCCGTTCGGTGCCGGTTCCGATCCCTCAAACATTGTCGATGCCTGTTACCCCATCGGCTCCGTTCAGGTCCCTGGCGGGCTTGAACCGATTGTTCTGCTGCGTGACGCGGTGTCGGGCGGCGGATATATGACGCTGGGGACGGTTATCAGCCCCGATCTCGCCATTCTTGGCCAGTTACAGCCGAATCAACATGTTCGCTTTATGCCCGTCACGCTGGAAGAGGCGCTGGTTGCCCGCTGCCAATTTCAGCAGCGGCTGGCGCAGTTGGCGAACGCGTTGCGTTAACCCTGCCAGGGGCGTTGCCCCGTGGCAGATATCTCTGGTTATTGCGTGTTTCAGGAGGTTGCTATGGCTTCAGCTCCACAATCTCGCACGGCGGATAAGGTTGGCCAGTCAGCGCCGCCGGAACCGGCGCGAATGGGGAAATTATCTCTCACGATGGCCTGGTGGGCCGTGTGCAGTGCCGTGTTTTATATTGTAGTCGGCGCTTCTCTGGCACTGGCTTACGGGGCGGTTAACGCCATTATCGGCATGGCGCTATCGGTGGTCACCTATGGCTTGATTAACGGCGTGATCAGTCGGTTCGCCATGCGCACCGGGTTGTCTGTCGCCCAGTTTTCACGCTGCCTGTTTGGGCGCATTGGTGCGTCGCTGGCGACCCTGATTTTCTTCTCTACCGCGATTTATTACGCGGTGTTTGAAGGTTCCGTCATCGCGTTCGCCATCAACCACCTTTTCCCCGGCATCGTCTACTGGGTGGCAGCGGCGCTGGTGGTGGTGTACAGCGTGCCGCTTATTTTCGGCAGTGTTCAGAACTGGCTGGATAAATTTAACGGCGTGCTGCTGCCATTTTATCTGCTAGGGTTGCTGGCAACCATCGTCATGTCCGTCATGCGTGATGGCTATCAGCAAGACTGGCTCGACTACGGCCCGGCCAATCCCTCGCCCTGGGGATGGTGGAACTGTTTCACCTATTACATGGGCGTCTGGGTATTGATGATGTACACCTTCGATTACGCCCGTTTTGGTCGTGAGGAAGATAGCCAGTACCATGCACGCATTAACTTCGGCATGCCGTTTTATCTGGTGACGTTTTTCCTCAATGGCGTGGCGGGCATTTATCTTGCCAGCAGCCTTCCCGATACAGGGGCGCTCAGCGAAACGGCGGTGGTGGTGGCGATCCTCAATCTGCTGGGTCTCGCCGGACTGGGTTTTGTCTGGGTAACGCAAACGCGGATTAATACCGCGAATTATTATCTTGCCACCGTCAATATGCAGGTTTTCTTCCAGAGCCTGTTTAACCTGAAGCTGCCCAAACTGCTCTGGGCCTGTTTGGTAGGCGTGGTGGTGTATATTCTGATGCTGGCGGATGTGTTCGCTTGGCTGTTGCAGGCATTGGCCTATCAGGGAGTCTTCGTGGTGGCCTGGGTCGGGGTGGCGCTGGCCGGGATAGCTCGCAAGGTGCAGCCCGATCAGGATGGTGCGGCGATCAACCCGGTGGGTGTGAGCGCCTGGTTCATCAGCGTGGCGCTGGGGATTGGGTTGATGCATGGCCCAGCGTCATTCACCGCGTTCTCAGCCGTGGTGACCTTTATCAGCGCCAGCGGGCTGTATACGCTATTTAGCCTGTGGAAGCCTGTGGTGGGCAGCACGAAATTGCCAAAATCCACGGCGCTGGGCGAGTGAAAGACGCATCAACGGTGATGAATAATGGCTTTCAGTCAGGAAGCCATTTTTTATGTCGTATGCACTTGGCGTCGGCAAGAGAAAAAATGCATAAACAGAATGAAGAACAGAGTGTATTAACGCCTAACCGAGAAAAAGATTAAAAAGAGAGATTGGCTATACAGAGCTTTATCATTTAAAAAATGATCTCCTTTCGGTGAGTATGCAGATAGATTACAACCTTAATGAAAACGTTGAGAAATAACATACTTACCCACTTCACTGGTCAGAGGGTGAACACTTAATGAGGACCTACAATGGCCTTCATAGCGTTAGCGCTGATTATGCCTATCCCAGCCCCGATAGCGCTGTCACTCAGAAAACAGCAACTGTCGTTCCTGAGCAAGTATTCTTCCCTATGCTGTCATATGTTCATTTGTATACGTTAGCGCTGATTTTTCAGTGTGGAAAATGCAGATAACATGAGGAAGATATATGGCTATACAACGCCCGTCGGTCGAACAACTCATTGAGCTTGCCAGCAGTATTAATATTCAACTGAATCCGCAACAGGCGGCGGAATATTTATCGCTGATGCAGGGCAGTTTCGACGCCTACGATCTGATTGACGCTCTGCCTGATAATATTCCGGTCAGCGAATATCCTCGCACGCCGGGCTATCGCCCAACGGCTGACGAGAATACACACAATGCCTGGTATTATAAAACCCATATTCCCGGCGTCAGTCAGGGAAAATTAGCGGGCAAACGCGTGGCGCTAAAAGATAATATCGCGCTGGCCGGCGTACCCATGATGAATGGCTCGGCGACATTGGAAGGTTACGTTCCCCGTTTTGACGCTACCGTGGTAACGCGCATTCTGGATGCGGGCGGCACCATCGTGGGTAAAGCCACCTGCGAGCATTTCTGCCTGTCGGGTGGCAGTCATACGTCCGATCCGGCACCGGTGCACAACCCGCACCGCTTTGAGTGTACCTCCGGCGGCTCCTCTTCCGGCAGCGCGACGCTAGTGGCGTTGGGCGAGTGCGACATGGCGATTGGCGGCGATCAGGGCGGTTCGATCCGCATCCCTTCCGCATTTTGCGGCACTTACGGCATGAAACCAACGCATGGATTAGTGCCTTACACCGGCATTATGCCGATTGAGGCCACGTTGGATCATACCGGGCCCATTACCGCCAACGTAAAAGATAATGCGCTGTTGCTGGAGGTTCTGGCGGGCAGCGACGGGTTGGACCCGCGCCAATATGCACCAGAGGTGGCGGAGTACACGGCGGCGTTGAACAAAGGCGTTAAGGGGCTACGCATCGGGCTGGTAACAGAAGGCTTCGCCCTGCCGAACGGCGATGCGCAGGTGAGCGACGCCGTGCGCGCGGCGGCGGCTCGTCTGGAAGCGCTGGGTGCCAGCGTCGAAGAGGTGTCTATTCCGGAGCACGCGCTGGGGCCAGCCATCTGGCAGCCTATCGGTTGCGAAGGATTGATGGCGCAGATGATGACCGGCAATGGTATGGGCTTCAACTGGAAAGGATTGTACGACGTCGGGTTGCTGGATGCGCATGCCAACTGGCGTCAGCGCGCGGGCGATCTGTCTGCGACACTGAAAATTTGTATGCTGGTGGGACAATACGGTATCGAAAACTATCGCGGACGCTTTTACGCCAAGGCGCAGAATATCGCACGTCGACTCACCGCCGCCTACGATGCTGCGCTGGGCAGTTACGATGTGCTGGTAATGCCTACCGTGCCGATGGTGGCGCCTACGTTACCGGAGCAAGGGGCGCCGCTGAGCGAATATATCGGCAAAGCCTTTGAGATGATCGCCAATACTGCGGCATTCGACATCACCGGTCATCCGGCGATGTCGATTCCCTGCGGCAAGGTTGATCAACTGCCAGTGGGGATGATGTTGATCGGCAAACATTTCGCCGAAAGCACGATTTATCAGACGGCGGCGGCGTTGGAAGCGGCCATGGATTGGCGGAACGCCTGACGTTATTGAATGACTACTTATTGTTTGTTGTATGTCTGTGTTGTTCGTTTTTTGTCTATTATACGCCGTCGGGAATATTCCGGCGGCGTTTTTTTTGGCGAAAATATAAAAACATATCGGAACTCGCCAATATGGTGCAAATGCACCGAAATAAACAGCGTGCCCGCGATACGCTGTTTTTTACAACAGTTATTTATATGATTTTATAGCAATTACTCTGAGATTCAATTGGCATATTTATTGCCTACTAAATAAATGTATCGCATTGCGGTTAATTAACCATTGTCGTTAAATTCGCGTTGAGGATAATGTTATGTCCATCCTGTATTCAACTGAAAACATTACCGGTAAACAGCGATTTGAATACTGGACTGAGGTGGTTTGTCGCCATTGCCTGCGGGCGTCGAGTCGATCGGTCGAGAGTGGAGATTTTGTCGCATCGATGCGGTTTCACAAATCGCACTCGCTGTCGCTCAGTACGCTCAACGCGCCCGCGCACAGTTGGACGCGAGGAACGCAGGATTTACGTTGCGGGCCGGATGAGGACTTCTGGCTCGGGCTGGTGGAACAAGGGCAAGGCGGGTTCGAGCAGAATGGTCGTCAGGCGGTGCTGCCTGCGGGCAGCATGGTGTTGTATGACTCGGCGCGGGAGTTCAATTTCGAGTTAGATTCGCGGGCGCTGCATATTGTCCGTATTCCGCGCCCCCTGCTGGCCAGGCGTCTGCCTCAGGTGGGAAAATTCACGGCGATAACCTTAGACGCGAGCCGACCGGGGATGGTACCTCTGCGGGAGATGTTGATGCAGGCCAGTGCCGATCCGTTGATCCACGCCCACGATGACATGTCGACCCGGTACTTCGACATGATGCTGGATTTGCTGGTGTTCAGTCTGGAGCTTACCGATCACAATGGACCGAGTTCTCGTCACGATGGTCTATATGAGCGGGTGATGCAGTACATTCGCCACCATTTGCAGGATGAGGGATTATCGCTGGAGACGATTGCTAAAGCGCACTACGTTTCGCCGCGCACCGTCATTCGCGCCTTTGCCGCCCGGCAGAAAACGCCAATGGCGGTGGTGTGGCAAGAACGATTGCTGGCCAGTCGGCATGCGCTGCTGGATAAGCGCACCCACAGCGTTTCCCAAGTGGCTATGGACCTCGGTTTTAAAGATTTCTCCCACTTCAGCCGCGCATTTCGCCGTGCTTTTGGTTATGCGCCCAGTACGCTGTTAAAGGCGGAAACGCTGCCTGTGGCGTCATGAATCGTTGTGTTTCAGACCGGGTATGTTTCACCGGATAGACAAGAAGCATAAGCGCGCCTTTCTCTCCCGATCATTCCTCTCACCATCAGCGTCCTGCGGGGCGCTGTTTTTTATAACGGCCTCCCCGGTTGCCAACACGCCGTTGCAAACTGTCTTTTTAAGCACATTGGCTGTCCATCTGAATCATGTCAACGGTAGGTCACCGCGTTATTTTTATCCTATCTGGGTTTAGCAAGGATTCTCTATGCAGCAGTTTCTGAAGTGCGTTTCCCTGGTGTGTGGCTTGATGAGCATCACCGTGTCCGCCATTGCAGCCACACACTATCCGCTGACAGTCAACAACTGTGGCCAACACGTCACCTTTGACAAGGCGCCGACCCGCGTTGTGTCTATCGGGCAGGGGATGACGGAGGTCCTGTTCTCTCTGGGGCTGGCCGACAAGGTGGTCGGCACGGCCGTTTGGGTCGGCCCCGTGCTGCCACCATATGCCGAGGTCAATGGCAAAATCAAGCGCCTGTCGGATAACGATCCCAGTTTCGAATCCGTGGTCGGCGCGGAGCCGGATCTGGTGGCCGTTGAATTCGCATGGCATGTCGGGGCACAGGGTTCGGTCGGCAAACGCGAGCAATTCAAGGATCTCGGCATTAACACCTATCTGTCTCCCGCCGATTGCGTGGCCAAAATCAACGCCAATGGCGGCGACGGCGTGCGTAACGCCCTGTTCACGATGGATCTGGTCTATCAGGAAATCGCTGAGCTGTCGGAGATTTTTGACGTCAAGGCGCGCGGCGATGCGTTGATTGCCGAACTTAAGCGGCGAGAAGCGGATGCCATTGCCTCCGTCGCGGGCGTTGCCGGAAAACAACTCCCGATTGTCTTTTGGTTTTCCAGCAAGGAGGTGAAGGGGGATGCCTTCATCGCCGGTAAGAACAGCGCGCCCGCGTATATCCTGAAAACGCTCGGTGCCAGAAACGTGGTGACGACAGAAGAAGAGTGGCCGCTTGTCGGTTGGGAAACCATTTCCGAGGCCAACCCTGCCATCATCGTGATCGCCACCATGGATCGCCGCCGCTTCGCCGCCGACGAACCCAACGTGAAAGTGGATTTCCTTGAACAGGATCCTGTGACAAAACAACTGGATGCCGTGAAGAACAAGCGTTTCGTGATGATGGATGCGCAGTCGATGAATCCGACGATTCGCACGATAGACGGCATCGAAGTGCTGGCCAATGGCATCAAATCGTTTGGTTTGACGCCGTGAACCTGAAGGTCGGGAGGGCGGCGCAAAAACGCGAGTGGACTTTTGGCGCGCTCATCCTCGCGTCACTCCTCTTACTAGGCCTGATGGTGAGTCTCGCGGTGTCGATCGGCGAAATTACCATCCCATTCGACACCACGGCAAAGGTGATTGCCAACCGGTTGTTCGGCACGACGTTCGCGCTTAACCGCATTCATGAAGGCATCGTTTGGGATTACCGTCTCAGCCGCGCGCTGGTGGCCATCAGCGCGGGCGCGTCGCTGGCGATGTGCGGCACGATATTGCAGGCATTGCTGAGAAATCCGCTGGCCGAACCCTACGTTCTGGGTATTTCCGCAGGCGCCTCGACAGGTGCCGTGTGCGTCATGATACTTGGGTTCGGCTATGGGGCGTTGACGCTTTCTGGCGGCGCCTTTATCGGCGCGGCCCTGGCGTTCCTACTGATTGGGCTGCTCGCGGCGGGCGTTGGCGGCACCAGTGAGCGTATCATCCTCTGCGGCGTAGCGGGTTCCCAACTCTTCACTGCGCTCACCTCATACATTGTCACGACATCGGCCAATGCCGAACAGGCCCGCGGGGTGTTGTTTTGGCTGCTGGGGTCGCTTGCCAGCGTGCGTTGGGCTGATGTCTACCTTGCTGTGCCTGTGGCGGTGTGCGGTTTTCTCTTCTGCCTTTTTTACGTGCGTGCCCTCGACGCCTTCGCCTTCGGTGCCGACGCGGCAGCTTCCCTTGGCATTGCGGTATGTCGCGTGCGGATCATTCTGATTGGGATCGCGGCAGCGATGACGGCCAGCGTCGTCAGTATCGTCGGCGCGATTGGTTTTATCGGCCTGGTGATCCCACATGCCGCGCGATTTCTCGTCGGTCCGGCCCATGGGCGCCTGTTGCCGGCGACCGCCCTTGGCGGGGCGCTTTTCATGGTCGGTGCGGATATCGTTTCACGCATCATCATTCCACAACAAATTCTGCCGATCGGTGTGGTCACCGCACTTTTTGGCGCGCCAGCTTTCGCCATCATTCTTTATCGGGTACGGAGAAACGCATGAGTATTACCGTCGATAACGTAGCCTATGCTGCGGGCAATAACCTGATCATTAATGGCGTGAGCATCATGGTGGAACAGGGGAAGGTGCTTGGCCTGTTGGGGCCGAACGGCTCCGGAAAATCGAGTTTGTTGCGGCTAATCTGTCGGCTGCGACAGGTCAAGAGCGGCGTTATCCGCTTGGGAGAGAACGATGTCTCCACGTTCTCGCGGGCAACCCTGGCGAAGCGTATTGCTTTCGTGGAACAGCAGTCGGTGACGGATACGCCGCTCACCGTGCGCGATGTCGTGCGGCTTGGCCGCACGCCGCATCGTGGTCTGCTGTCGGTCTGGTGCGTCGATGACGATGCTGCCGTTGAGCACGCGCTTGAACGCGTGAATATGAGCCAGCGCGCCGATCAGCTTTGGCAGACGTTATCGGGCGGCGAACGCCAGCGTGTCCATCTCGCCAGAGCGCTGGCGCAAAGCCCGAGCGAACTGCTGCTTGATGAGCCGACCAATCATCTCGATATCCAGCATCAGCTCGACATACTGGCGCTGACCGTAAAACTTCGCCTCACCTGCATCGTTGCGCTTCACGACCTCAATCTGGCCGCGATGTTCTGCGATCGTCTTGCGATTTTGCAGCAGGGCGAAATTGTCGCTACCGGCACACCCGAGGAGGTCTTGACCGAGAGTCTGCTATGGCGCGTCTTTGGCGTGCGGGCGCATATCGGCAAATCGGCCGTTCATGGTCGCGTGCATATTCAGTATTTGCTGTCATGAGAAATTCTTGCTGGCGATTTCCGGTGGAAAACTGTCCATTTGAGTACATTAATTGTCCATCCTAATCATGCCGATGGTGGCCTGTCGGGTTATAAATTTGCATGAGTGACGGAATCATATTTCCGCTCGCGGTTTTTGAAAAGCGATACCCTGAGCAGTCGGGAATAATAAACATCGTCACAGTTGCCATTGCGAAAAAATATCCGGCTGTTTTTTACTGACCCGTTCAGAAATATTGGGAGTCTATGATGGAGTCGGCAATTGATAAACACCTGCAGTGTCCGAGAACCTGTCCGCGACAGAGTAAAGATGATTAT
This sequence comes from Pectobacterium artocarpous, assembly GCF_046159765.1. Lineage (NCBI taxonomy): Bacteria > Pseudomonadati > Pseudomonadota > Gammaproteobacteria > Enterobacterales > Pectobacteriaceae > Pectobacterium > Pectobacterium artocarpous. Next base: position 96,465 of record NZ_JBJXVK010000017.1, on the reverse strand, counting down.
GAACCACCCTATCCAATGTGGGTGGGGCGTATGGATGCAAATATCACCCAAGTCGTGATGGGATATTTCGGCGTTCAGTACGCTGACGAGAAATTAAAGCCTCAGGCGCTTGCAGCGTTGCAAGATATCGTCGAACTATTTGCCGAAAGGCAGGGGCCGCAGGATTATGACGCTACCTGGCACCAGGATGCGCAGGGTTACCATAATTTTATCGTGGTGGGTTATTGGAACGATCCGAAAGATTTCTGCGCCTGGCTGAATGCGACACGCGTAAAACAATTTTGGCAGCCGGAATCACTGCTCGGTCGTGGTTTGGGATTTTTCCGCGAGATTATTTCCCCGCGTGCCGAACAGTTTGAAACCTTATATGCCTTTAAGGAGCAATTACCCGGCGTTGGCGCGTTGATGAATGCGATCAGCGGCGATATTCAGGAACACGGTTATTGGGGGTCAATGCGCGATCGTTTTCCGATTTCCCAGACCGACAACATGGCATCCGACGGCGAGTTGACGATTATTTCCGGCGATCCGCAGGCGGGTGGGCATGTGGTGGTTCGTGGACACAACAATATCGCCCTGATCCGTTCCGGTCAGGATTGGGAAGGCACCGAAGAAAAGGAGCGTTCGCTCTATCTGGATGAAATCGAACCCACGCTGCGGGCCGGAATGGATTTCCTGCGCGACCAGGGCGCGGAAGTGGGTTGCTACACTAACAGATATGTTCAATACATTGACTTACAAGGTAATTTACAGGAAAAAAGTTACAATATCGGCCACTGGCGATCGCTGCGTCATTTGGAAGAATGGGCGGCATCTCACCCCACTCATCTGCGTATTTTTTCGACCTTTGTACGGGTCGCGGCGGGCTTTGAAAAATTAAGGCTGTATCACGAAGTATCGGTTTCCGATCGGCAAACACAACTGTACGAATATTATGACTGTCACAGTGAAACGGGGATGTTACGCGATGCCGTAACTGCATCCTGATTATTTTTTATAATTCATGACCAGAGGGAATGTTATGACTACTCGTGTATTTCTTTGGCGTCGTTATATTCCGTTGGCCGGGGCGGGGATGCTGTTCTTTCAATCGGCTCAGGCCATGGATCTGGATGCACTGGATTTAATTCCTGCACCGGATGGTACCACCGCAATTGTAAATTACTTAACGTTTAATACGCGCGGTAGCTATAAGCCAGTTGGCAGCGATTATGTTAAAAACGACACCGGGCTGAATTCGATAGTGGGTACTTTCCGTTACGTCCATTATATGGATATCGGCGGTTATACCGTCGCGCCGCAGATATTATTACCCTTCGGTGGGTTATATGACGGCAAACTCGCCGGCGCGAAGCTGAAATCCACATCTGGACTCAGTGATCCGATAGTGGCCTTACCGGTATGGCTGGTGAATAACAAGGATGCCGGCACCACATTTGCGCTTGTGCCTTATCTCTATATCCCCTTTGGTAATTATGATGCTGGTGAAACGTTAAATATGGGGGAAAACCGTTGGAAATTCGATTTTCAGGTCGGTGGCACGCAGCGCATTGCCGATAACGTCGTCCTTCAGGCATCGTTCGATACCATCTGGTACGGCGATAATAATGATGCCATCAGTCGCGGACAGGGCACGTTGTCGCAGGACAATAGCTATCAGGCGCAATTATGGCTGTCCTATATTCCGCCGGAAGATAAAACCTGGAACTTCGCCGTCGGTTACGCCAAAAACTGGGGAGGAACACAGTATCAGGATGGTGTCGCGAACGGTGCGGCAACTCGTTCGAATCAGGTGCGTCTGGAGATATCGAAATTCGTTCAGCCCACGCTGCAAATTCAATGGCTGGTGCAAAAAGAGACCTCTGTTGACGGTAGCTACAAAAGTGATTTCAGCACCACAGTGCGTTTGATGAAACTGTTTTAATCCCAGTGTCGGCTCGGGTAATACCGGCTTTCACTGGGATCGATTTTCATCCGCAAGCCGCGTTGACCGCCACTGGCGGATGAGCCCGCCAAGACGCACGGGATAACCGCGACACACAACCATGAAGCGAGGATAAACGACATGAAAGGCATTCACGACGTGGGTGGAATGGATGGCATGGGGCCGGTAGGCCCGACGCAGTGGGAACCCAAGTATCACGCGGAATGGGAAAAAAGAGCATGGGCGTTTTTTCCCTTCTCGGCGCGGGCCGGCATATTTGGGCTAGATGAGTTCCGTTGCCATCTGGAGCAGCTTCATCCGCTCCATTACCTGACCGCGTACTACTACGAGCACTGGATTGAAGCAACGGAACATATCGGCAAGAAAAAAGGGTTTTGGACGGAAGAGGAACTGGAGAAACGAACGGCGTATTACCTGCACTATCCTCAGGCGCCGCTGCCACCTAACAACGATCCGGCACTGGTCGAATTCGCCGAATGGGCGGTGGCGAATGGTTTCTCCACCGCCCGTGAGTTACTTGACGGACCTAAATTCAAGGTCGGCGATAGGGTCACGGTGGATGCCAGCGTGCCGCGGCTGCATACCCGACGCCCAGGCTACATCCACGGACGCACTGGCGAGATCGTTTCGCTGCATGGCGGGCACGTCTATCCAGACACCACCGGCAACGGGTTGCCGGAAACCGCCGAGCATTTGTACACCGTGCGCTTCTCCGGCGAGGAGTTGTTCGGCGCGGAAGCAGCGGAACCGAACAGTGTTATCCACGCGGATGTGTGGGAGCCCTACATTACCCTTGCGAAATAATAGGAGTTGTTATGACCAGAGTCAGTTTTTCCCACCAGCAGAAGAGCGAGGAAGAGATCGCCGCTCGCGTCAAGGCGATTGAGGCCATTCTGATCGAAAAGGGATTGATGTCCGAAGAGGGCGTGAATAAATTCGCCGACCTGTACGAGAACGACATCGGTCCACAGCTCGGTGCAAAAGTGGTTGCGCGCGCCTGGACCGATCCTGCTTTCAAACAACGGCTGCTGGCGGATGCCACCGCGGCGTGTAAAGAGATGGGCATCGGCGGTTTGCAAGGGGAACATATGATCGCCCTGGAGTGTACCGATGAGGTTCAGCATGTGATTGTCTGCACGTTGTGCTCCTGCTATCCGTGGCCGGTTCTGGGACTGCCGCCCAACTGGTATAAATCGATGCCGTACCGGGCGAAAGTGGTGCGCGAACCGCGCAAGATGTTGAAAGAAGACTTCCACTTCGACATACCGAACCACACAGAAATCCGGGTTTGGGATTCCAACTCTGAAATTCGCTACTGGGTGGTGCCGAAACGCCCTGCCGGCACAGAGGGCATGAGCGAAGAACAACTGGCTGCGCTGGTAACGCGTGACTCGATGATCGGTACTGGCCCGGCACGGGCGGTATAATCGTTAAAGGAGAACCTCATGAGCACCGCCAATAGTATCGATATCAATCATCCTGAACTGAAACAGGCGCTAAACCGCGCCGACGGTCAGGCACCGTTCAGTAAGCCCTGGGAACTGCGGGCATTCGCCGTCGCGGTGGCCGCTTGCGAAGCGGGAGAGTTTCAGTGGTCGGAATTTCAGGAAGCGCTGACCGATGCCATCAAAAGCTGGGAAGCGAGTCATCCTGGTTATACTCAGGCGCAGTGGCGCTATTATGAGCATTTTGTCACCGCGCTTGAAGTGGTGCTGGCGCGCCGCAACCAACTGTCTGGCGAGGGGCTGGATGAACGTACCCGCGATATTTTGTCCCATCCCCCGCACAAGCATCATGTCGCGAAATACGATCCTATCACCATCGATCCCGCCCACATTTGACTCTGCGGGGCCACTGGCCCCGTATGAGTGTTATGCCAGAGATTTCCCTGAGGATTCACGACAGGCCGATCGTAATGGTTATTTTTCAGAACAGGCAGCAGCGTGGCAATAGCCGACACGTCAAGGAAAATACCTATTAACGCCGGATAACAGCCAGCCCCAACGCCACTCTCTATATTATTTGTGTATTAAGAAAACGTTTATCGTGGAGGAAACCTCAGCACCGCCGCCCTCTTACTGTCAAACTTCCGTCAGGCGTTTACGATCGACCTTACCACTGCCGGTTTTCGGCAGCTTGTCGAGCACAACAATACGCCCCGGCACCATGTACACTGGTAAAAACTGATGCAGCTGTTTACGCAGCGCCAGTTTGGTCATCTCCGAGCCGGGTTTATATTCCACGTAGCCGACCAGCACCGCGTCATCCCCTTCCCCTTGAAGTTTCACAGCCGCATCCTGTACCTGTTCGATCCGCTTCAATTGCGCCTCAATCTCCCCTAACTCGATACGAAATCCCCGTAATTTCACCTGATCGTCGAAGCGACCAAGATACTGATAACGATCGTCCGCCAGCAGCCGGACTTTGTCGCCGGTGCGATACATTCGCTGACCAGACTCCACCTGCTGAATAAAACGATCCAGCGTCAGATCATCACGCTGCCAGTACCCGCTGCTCAACGCCTCGCCGAGAATGCACAGTTCGCCGACCATCCCTTCCGTCAGCGGATGGCGATCGTCATCGATCACCAGATGCTGATAGCCAGCCAGCGTGTTACCCAACGCAACCGTATGCTGATTCTCTAACGCTGTACCATCGATCTGCGCCATCTGCGACCAGATCGTCGCTTCGGTTGGCCCATAGCAATTCCATAGCGTCCTGCAACGGCTGACCAGACGTTGCGCCAGTCGCAAATCCAACGCCTCACCACCGCACAGCGCCACCAGATCGGGTTTACCCTGCCAACCGGCTTTGAACATCATGCGCCAAAACGCGGGCGTGGCCTGCAAGACATTGATATCCGGCTGAGCCTGCAAATACGCCGCGACTGCCAGCGGATCTTTGTATTCCTCATGCGTGGTCAGGTGCAACACGCCGCCGACCCACAGCGGTGCAAACACTTCCAGCATGGAGATATCGAACGCCAGCGTGGTAATCAGCAGCCAGTTGGCTTGATCCGTTAAAGCCAGCCGCGCTGTGCTGGCATGAATAAAGGTTTGCAGCGCCCGCTGACCAATCACGACGCCTTTTGGTTTCCCCGTCGAACCGGACGTAAACATCATGTAGGCCGCCGTTTCCGTTCCGCACGTCCGTGCCAGCTGTACGCTCGCGGTGGCATCGCTGGCTGCATACGGTAAATCGCCGAGGTTCAGGATCGGGCAGCCAAACGCCAGAGAACCGCCGGTATAGCTGTCCTGCAAGACCGCAGCTAACGCCGCTTCCTGCTGAATCGCCTGTAGACGTTCCCCTGGAAAATCCGGCTCCAGCGGCACAAACGCCACCTGAGAAAACAGGCAGGCCAGCAGCGCCGCCACGGTGTCAGGCTGACGACTCAAGTGCAACCCCACACGCTGACCAGCCGTGATGCCCTGACCAGCCAGAACCTGTTGAATCAGCGCTACGCGTTGCAACAGTTCCCGATAGCTGATTTCACGTTCCTGAAAGCGAATGGCCACGCGATCCTGATGTTCTCCCTGAGCAAGATGCGCCAGCAGTTCGTCGTGCAGGGCAGGCGTCGTCGCCCGATGCGGTAGCGGTGCCACTCGCGGACTGAGGCGAATCTGCGTCAGATGCTCCCAACGCTGTGCCAGCAGCCCATCAAGTAGCTGAGTGAGATGGCGGGCCATGCGCTGTAGCTGCTGATTATCGAACTGTCCATCAGGGGCCGTCAGAATTAATCGATCGTTCTGAACCTGCACGATCAGCGCCACATTTTGCACGGCTTTTTTTAACGAATCAGGGAACGAGGCGATTTCCCCCACGATCAACAGGCTGCTAAACAGCGCATGCAGGGTTTCTGCTCTCTGACGCTCTGGCGCAGACTGCAGCTCGCACGACAATCCCACCTCAGCAATCCACGCGCTGACAAGACGATCGCGCTGGTGAAAGTGCGCGATCAATGGCCTTACGTTGTCAGGAAGCGCGGCGGTGACGAGCGCCGCACACACCTGCTCTTCACCACTGTATTTGTACAGCAGCCAGCTCCACGCCGCGCTCACCAGCGATGTGGGGTACGGCCGGGGCAGCTCGCAGCTGTGGCGCTGTTCACCTTGTGCAGCGCCAACACGCTGCCCGAAGGCCGTGGGCTGCTGAATGTCAGCCAGTGGGCTCTCGACCGCTTCATTGCTCCCTGTCATGACAGCGTTTCCTCATTGGCGATAACCTTCGACTGTGCCAGATACCCATTCAGCGCCTGCGGCGACGGGTAGCGTTGCAAGAGCGCCACGCTCACTGACTGCCCCAGTTCGCGGCTCAATGCCTGTGCCAGCGCCATACGCTGGAGCGAATCGACACCACATTCACACAGCGTCTGCGACCAGAGGCCGGATTCACTGCGTCTCAGCGTTTGCGCCCACACACGCAGCAGCGATTGGGCGCGCGGAGAATCAGGCGAGCGAGCGCGGTTGTCCGATTCAGCTTTCAGCGCCGCTTCCTGCATCACCATCGTGCCTGCGACCTTATCATGTCCGACGATCTCGGCTGGCTGCTGCGGCGCGCTGTTCACCAGCGCCACCACCTCATCATGCCAGCGCATTAGCACCCGCCGCGCCTGCGCGCTGTCCAGCACATCGGCATCAAACTCAAAGCGTAGCATCATGCAGCCCGCCTGCTCACGCACCACCAGATTTAGCGGCATCTCGACTTTTTCATAGGCGGCTGAAAACTCGGGATAGAGCCGATGCGGATCGTCAGCGCGTTCGTCCCGCTCAGCTTTCGCGCCGGGATAGTTTTCATAAACGAACAGGCTATTGAACAGACGCGGACGTCCGGCTGTCAGGGCAATCAGCGACTGCGTGGCATGCTGATTCATCGCCATCAGCTCATTCTGCAACTGCACCAAATGCTGTTGCAGCGACATCGGCTGCTGCCAGCTCAGCGCCAGCGGCAGGCTGTTGATATACAGACCCACGCTGCTCGCCACGTCCTCCACCGGACTTTCCCGACCTGACAGCACGTTCCCGACAATACTGACCGCATCGCCGGTCGAGCGCGCCAACAGCCGGTGCCAGGCATATTGCGCGATAATACTGTGCGTAACGCCGACTTCACGGGCAAAGGCGGTTAACATCGCCTGCTCCTGTTCGTTCAGGCTCACACCAGTGACCTGCGGTTCAACCTGCGTCAGATGCTGGCTGAGATCGGCGCGTTTCCCCACCGCCGCAAACAGCATGGCGACATCGTGCGTGTGCGTCAGCAGCGGCTGCCGCTGCTGCCAGAAAGCCTCGACGGCAGGCTGCTGCGCCACGGCGTGCAGGGCATAGTCCACATAGGCACGATCTACCTGAATCGCAGGTGTTTCATCGCGCATCAGCAGCAGATAATCTCGGTGCACCGCACCCAGCAGCTGTGGCCCGCTCCAGCCATCAATCACGCTATGGTGACAGCTCAGGAGCACCCGATAGTCCTGCTCGTCCACACGGAAACAGGCGATGCGCAACAGCGGCGGCTGCGATAAATCAAATCCGGTGCGTAAATCCTGCTGGCGATAGCGCTCGATGACCGCGTGCGGATCGGCCTCCTGCGCCACATCCTGATAGTAGAAAGGCAGCTCTGCCTGCTTCACAAGCACCTGTACGCTGGCACATTCACTTTCCAGCGCGGCACGCAGCGCCGGGAACCGCTGAATCTGGCGCTGCCAGGCCTGACAATAACCTTCCACATCCAGCGCCTGCGCATAGCGAATCGGCGTTTGCAGATGATAGGCATCGTCCTGCGGACAGCGCAGACGGTGATACAACATCGACTGTTGGAGCGAGGACAGCGGCAACAGCGTGTCGATATCATAACGCTGTGACAGGCTGTCGAGCTGCGTCTGGCTCAGATTGACCGCCGGGAAATCGCTGGGGGTAAAAACGGTGCCGTGACGTCGCTGTGCCAGACAGGCTGCCGTCATCGCCCGCAGATTCTCCGTCAGTCGCACCATCAGGCGTTCACTGTCACGCTGGTTGAGGCAGCCGACCTGACGCAGCGTTAACTGCCCGCCCGTAATGCCGCCGTGGAGACTAATAATCTCCGCCGGTTTATTCTCCGGCGAGACACAGCAGCCCGGTGCGACGTCTACCGGACGCCACGTGCCAGCAGCCTGAACCGACAGCCCGAGATAGTTGAACACAATCGGCGACAGCGTGAGCGCACTGCCCTGCGGATGAAGGTAGCGCAGCGGGTTAAACCCAACACCTTTATCCGGCACCTGACGCAGCTGTTCCTTGCTGGATTTAATCAGGGAAGCCCAGTCAGGCTTATCTTGCAGGCACACCGGATAGGTGCTGGTAAACCATCCCACCGTACGGCTGACATCCAGCGTCGGATCAATCGCCTCGCGGCCGTGCCCTTCCAGCATGATGCGCGCTTTCTCGCCCCAGCCGAGATCGTTTAAGGTGCGGGTCAGTGCAGCCAGGAGCAAATCGCTCACTTCGGTATTAAAGGCTCGATTGGCCTCACTCACCAGTTGACCCGTGGTTTCCGCATCCAGCGTCAGAATCGCGTCGCTGGCATAGCCTTGCGGATCTTTCGCCGCCAGCAGCGCCGTCTGATCCACGCCGTCTTCCTGCGTCTGCCAGTACGCCAACTGTTCCGCATGCTGTGTGGCGTAGTTATACAGCGCCGTGCCCCACTGGCGGTAGCTCGACGTTTTCGGCGCCAGCGCTTCACCGAGGTACAGCCGTTCCAGATCGTCAACCAGAATGCGCCAGGACACGGCATCAATCACCAAATGGTGGAAAGCGAGGAACACCGCCGTGTCCGCCTGCGGATGATGCCGCACCAGCGCGCAGGCCATCGTTCTTCCCTGCGCGGGATCGAATTCACTCTGCAACGCGGTAAACGCCTGTTGCAGGCCGTCATCACCAAGCTGGCGATAATCCAGCGTCGACACCACAGGGCAAGGCACATCCGTCAGATAGCGTTGCCCATCGGCATCACAGACCAGACGCAGCGCGTCATGCTGCGCCATCAACGCCTGCAACATCGTGGTCAGGCGTTCGGTATCCACGTCAGGCAGGTGGATCATCGCCGCCTGATTCCAGTGCTCTGGGCGTACCAGCGGTTGTTCCATAAACCAGCGCTGAATCGGCAGCAGCGCGAATTCACCTTCCAGCGTACCCTGCTCAGCGACAATGCCGGTGTCACGGTTATTCTGTGCCAGCACGCGACATAAACGCCGCACGCTCTTCGCTTCGAAAACGTCTTTCACCGTGCAGACATAACCCGCGCTGCGCAGGCGGGTAGTCAGCTGAATACTGAGAATGGAATCGCCGCCTAAGCGGAAGAAATCATCTTCAACGCCCAGCGGCGTATTCAGCACGCTGCGCCAAATCGCCAGCACGTCCGCTTCCAGCGGATTATCGGCTTCGCCGTCACCCTCGCTGGCTTCTATCACCGGCGGCAACTGTTTCGCATCGAGCTTACCGTTCGGCGTCAGCGGCATATCTTCCAGCAGAATCAAGCGGAAAGGCACCATGTATTCAGGCAGGTGCTTCGCGACATCAATCAGCACAGCGGCAGGCTCAGGTGTCGTGCAACCTGCTTTCACCGTGCCGTAGGCGACCAGCGCCGGACGATTCCCCACTTGCGCCACGATGACTTTAACCTGTTTCAGGGGCGGACAGACCGCCGCCAACTGTGCCTCGATTTCACCCGGTTCAATGCGATAGCCACGCAGCTTGATCTGCTCATCAATACGGCCACAGTATTCATAGTCACCGTTATTCAGCAGTCTGGCTTTATCACCTGTGCGATAAATGCGCAGCGTCGCCGTGCCGTGTTCGACATTATTCACGTCATTCAGCGTGATGTGCTCGAAGCGGCTGGCGGTCATCTGCGGTTGGTTTAGGTAGCCACGCGCCAGCCCAAGTCCCGCAAGACACAGTTCACCAGGCACGCCCGCTGGACACAGTTGCCCGGCCGCATCCAGAATCAGCGCCTGAATATGAGTAAGCGGTTTACCGATAGTGACAGGCTGGCCTTTGCGCAAACGAGTGCTCAACGCGGTGACGGTACACTCCGTCGGCCCGTACATGTTGTACAGCGCCACCTTATCGGCCCAGTTTTCCACTACGGCATTCGGGCAGGCTTCACCGCCCATGCCAATCGCCTGAATACCATTAACCTGCTGTGGATCGAGAATCGACATCAGCGCCGTCGGCAGGATCAGATGCGTCGCGCCCGCCTGTTCGGCCTGCACAATCGCCCGATCGTTGGGTTCGCCAAACGCCAGCGTGCCACCGCTGCTCAGCGGCAGCAGCGTCGTCATGTTACCGGCGTCAAACGAGAGCGACATGCAGTTGAACATCGTGCTTTGCGGCGTGAACGCGATGCGATCGCGATGATCGTCCAGCAGATTGATCAGCGAACCGTGTTCGATCATGACGCCCTTCGGCACACCAGTCGATCCCGAGGTGTAGATCACCTGTGCCAGTTGCTGTGCATGGCGCGGAATGGCTGGCGCTTCATCACCCGGCAGATCGTGCCACTGCGCGACAACCGTAGGATCGGTCAGATCGATGCGCTGTTCGGCTGACCACTGCGCCAGCTGCTGCCCATCGCCGCCGAGAATGACGGAAAGATTCGCATCGGTAATGATGTGGCGCAGCCGCTCCGGCGGATAGTCAGGATCCAGCGGCACATAGGCCGCCCCCGCTTTCCAGACGGCCAGCAGCGCAACGACAAAATAGCGATCGCGTTTCGCCAGCACGCCAACCAGCGACTGCTCACCCAGCCCCTGACGGTGCAGCCAGTGCGCCAGCTGATTCGCCTGCCTGTTCAGTTCGGCATACGTCAATGTGTCCGTGCGCTGTTCACCATCAAAGGCAATTGCCAGTTTTTGGGGATCGCGCAGCGCCATCGCTTCAATCACGTCAGTTACGGTCAGCTGTGGCTGCGGATAGCTACGCGGCAGTTGCTGACTTTCCGCCAGCACAGCAGCAAACCGCTCCGCTTCCATCAGCGGCAGGTGCCAGACATCGGTTTCTGGTGCCTCAACCACGGCCTCAATCAGCCGGATAAAGCGGTCGGCGTAATACTGGATCGTCTGGCGCTCAAACAGCGCGGTAGCAAACAGCCAGTCCAGCCGCACCTCGCCCATCAGCTCCGTCACCTTGACCGAAATATCGGTCTTGGCAGGCAGCACGGGCGAGGTTTCTTCCGCCGCATCACAACCGGGGATCAGATCGTTGAAATCTACCTTGGCCTGATACACCAGCATCACCTGGAAGATCGGGTTGATCGCGGTGGTGCGATCGGAGCCGATCGCCTCGCTCAACGCTTCAAAACGATAGAGCTGATGATCGAAAGCTGACAGATCCTGTTCACGACAATATTGCAGGTAATCCACGAAGCTCTGGCTGTCCTGCAACTGGGTGCGCAACACGATGGTATTAACGAAAAATCCAATAACATCTTCGATATCCGGCCGCTCGCGATAAGCCAGCGGCGAGCCAATCACGATATCTTTCTCGCCGCTGATACGCGCCAGCATCAGGGAGAATACCGCATGCAGGCCAATGAAATTAGACGTGTTATAGCGCTGGCACAGGCGTTTGAATTTATCCCACAGATCGTTGTTGATCGCGGAGAAGATCACCTCACCACCGCTGTTCTGATGCGCCGGACGCGGTTTATCCAGCGGCAGACTGTGCACTTCGGGGATCCCCGTCAGCCGCTCAACCCAGAACGGTTTGAATTCGTTGTGGTAATCCAGAAACGAGGCGGAATTAAACCAGTGGGCGTAATCGATATAGTTAAGCTGGGTCGGCTCGACGGGATAAGGTTGGCGATTTTGGCAAGCCAGAAAAGCCGGTTTGAAGTCCGCGAACATATTCTTCACCGACCAGCCGTCGGAAATAATATGGTGCTGGGTGATCATCAGAACGTGCACCCGTTCACTCATCTTCACCAGCCGCACGCGGGTGAGATCGCCCGCCGTGAGATCGAACGGACGGCTGATTTCTGCTTTCACCTGCTGCTGTAAGCGCCCTTCCCGCTCGGCTTCCGGCAACGGTGAGAAGTCATCATGCTGTATCACAAATGGCTGATACGCATCGATACGCTGTTCACCCTTGCCTTGTTCATTGACCACAAAACGGGTGCGCAGGCTGGCATGGCGCTGCGCCAGCGCGTCGAAGGCAAATTCCAGCGCGGCCACATCCAACGGGCCGGTCAGGCGAAAATAGACCGGCATATTATAGAGGTGTGATTGCTCTTCGTACTGCTCGATAAACCATAGTCCGCTTTGCGATGACGACAGCGGACCAGACGTGGCATTCTGCGGCGTGATGGGATGCTCAAACGCCTGCTGCGCCGTCAGGCAGCGCACGATGGCGTCTTTGTTTTCCTTAATCGTGCGTCCAATCTCTGCCGTGATCGCGTCTTTATTGGACTGCGAAATCAGTTGCCCCTGTGCATTCAACGCCAGACGAACACCCTGCCGTTCCAACTGCTTTAACAGCGTTACGATATCTTTCATGACTTGTCACTCTCTCAGCAAATCAGGCCGTCAGCGTTGCCCCGCCATCCACCACCACGTCCTGCATGGTGATGTGGCTGGCCAGATCGGAAGCCAGAAAAACCACGGTATTGGCAATCTCTTCCGGCTGAGCGATCTTGCCCAGCGGAATCCCCAGTTTGTACTGGTCAGGAAAGCCCGCGATAGTGCGCTGCTCGGCACCGGCGCTGTGCCACATGCCGCGCTGCATCGGCGTGTCCGTCGAGCCCGGCGACACCAGATTGCAACGCACGCCGTAAGGTGCCAGCTCCAGACCGGCACAGTGGGACAGGCTGGCGAGCGCCGCTTTCGACGCGCAGTACGCCGCCATTTGCAGGCGGGGCACATGTGCAGCATTGGAGCCGACGCAGACAATCGCGCCACGGCGCTGCTGTTTAAAATGCGGCACCAGCGCGTTCAGCAGATAAAACGCGCCAGAGGCATTGACGTTGATGCACTGGTGCCAGTCGTCCACGCTCAGCGCATCGATGTCACCCAGGCGCAGAATCCCGGCGGCATTGACCAGAACGTCAAGCCCGGTTTCCGCCAACTGCTGGCGACACACCGCCGCCACGCTATCCGGCTCACTGATATCCAGCGTCACGCCGCGGAACGGATAATCGTTATGTCGGAATGCGCGATCAAAGCCGATCACGTTCGCGCCCAGCGCGACAAACTGGCAGGCAATGCTTTCGCCAATACCGCTCGCTGCACCGGTGACCCAGACAGTCTTGCCGCTGAAATCAAACTGAAGAGGTTGTGCCTTGTTCATCATTTTCCCTACCACACCATTTCCACGCTGTTTTCATCCTGTGACAGCCTGTCGTCCAGATAGCGGCAGAAGTCGCTGAGCTGGGGATGATCGAACACATCAGATACTTTGATGCTGACGGAAAATTCTGCGGCCAGGCGATTGACGATCTGGATGGTCTGCAATGACTGCCCGCCCAGTTCGAAGAAATTATCCCGCGATTGGATCCCCGACACGCCGAGGATCTGTTGCCAGATTGCGCTAACCCGGTTCTCGGTTTCGCTGGCTAACGCCTGCGCAGGTGCCTCATCGCGGTATTCCGCCAATAGCCGTTTGCGATCGACTTTGTTAGAACCGGTTTTCGGCAACTGGCGGAAGGCGCGGTAATCGGTCGGGATCATCGCAGGTGGCAGTACGCTACTCAGGCGTTGCTTCAGCGCACGAGCGTCGATCTCGCCCGCTTTTGTGGCGACAAACGCCACCAGACGCCGCACGCCGTTCGGGTAAACAATGCCCTGTACGCAGGCTTCATCAACGTCCGGCTGCGCCAGCAGATGGGCTTCGACTTCCCCCGGCTGGATCCGGTAGCCGCTGATTTTAAATTCGTTATCCATACGGCCAAGGTACAACAGCTGTCCTTTTTCCCGCCGAACTCTGTCACCCGTGCGATAAGCCGGAAGATCTTGATCGCCTACGGCAAGATGAGTAAACGCCGCGTGTTCTGTGCCGATGTAACCTGCCGCCAGCGTTGGCCCCAGTAGCACCAGTTCCCCTTCCGCCGTTGGGCGATCGCCCGCCGCCAAAATCAGCGCGTTGACGCCCGCCAACGGTAGACCGATAGGAAGCTGCGCCACGTCGGCAGACTGCGTTTGCAGATCGCAACTGGTCGCGACTACCGTGGTTTCGGTTGGGCCATAGGTATTGATTAAGCGCAGCGTATCCGGTGCATGACGTTGCCACTGCGCCAGCTGTTCGGGGTACACCGCTTCACCGCCGATGATGATGGCACGCAGTGCGGAAGGCATGGCTAGCGTGCCGGTTTTCAGCCCTACCACCCATTCATTCCAGAATGCAGTGGGCAGATCGAGCAGCGTAATCGCCTGCTCTTCGACCTGTTCGACAAAGGTCGGTATCGATTCCAGCATCTCGTCGGTGCGCAGCACCAGCGTCGCACCGCTGGTCAGCGTGGCAAAGATCTCTTCGATGCTGGCATCAAAGTTAAACGGGGCAAATTGCAGCACGCGATCCGCCGCACGCAGGCCATAGCGCTGACGTGCCGCCGCCGTGAAGTGATCCAGCGCACTGGCACCGATCTCCACACCTTTCGGCAACCCGGTCGATCCCGATGTGAACATGACATAGGCAATCTGTCCGTCTCTCGCTTCCACAGGCGGCAGCAAGGCAGCCTGTGCGTTGGATGACAGAAGATGCCCCGCCAGCACGATCTCGCCGGAAAAGACCGACGCCAGACGATGCTGGTAGTCCGCCTGCGTGACGATCGTATGCAGATCGGCAATCTGGATGATGTGCTGCTGACGTTCACGCGGCTGTTCAGGATCGAGCGGCACATACACCGCACCGCACTGCATCACGGCCAGCAGGCAAATGATGGTTTCAGGGCTACGGTTCAGCATGATGCCGATTCGTTCGCCGGGCTGAATGCCGCGTTCATGCAGCGCCGCGGCAGCCTGGCCGCTCAGATCCAGCAACTGCTGATAGCTGTACTGCCGATCGCGCTGCGTCAGCGCCAGATGATTCGGGTTTTTACGCGCCTGCTTGGCGATCGCCGTCAGAACCGGCTCAACGAACGGTTCAGGCTCGCGGCTGGTAATCAGCGCCAGTTCGCGTTCTTCACGCAGCCAGCGACCCAGCAGCTCGCCGCTAGTCTGCTGCGGCTGTGCTAACCAGCGTTGAAGCAGCGTGAACAGGGTTTCTTGCAGGCTGGCAAGCGCTTCCGCACTGTAACAGGCTGGGTTAGCATCAAAATCTAGCACGGGTGTGCCATCCGGTTTGAAATGAATCTCGATCGTCAGATCTTCTACTGGCCCGGCGCTAAGATTCAGCGTGCTGGACGACAGCGATCCGTAATTGAGCGGATGATCGAACGGCATGATATTGATCAGCGGACCGAAGAGGCGCTGTTCGCCGCCGACGCGATTCAGATCGCGTCGTAAATGCTCATAGCGATAATGCTGATGACGACGCAGCGTACGTTTGGTGCGAGCCACCTGCTGCGCCAGTGTGACAAAGTCAGATTGTTCATCCACCTGAATGCACAGCGGCACGATATTCATCTGCATGCTCGGCACCGTCAGCGAAGCGGAGCCGATACGGTTCATCACCATCATGCCGAACGTCAGCCTGTCGCTGCCGGACACCAGCTTGAGGTGCGTCGCCAGCATCGCCAGAAACAGATCCGGCCAGCTGATTTTATTGCCTTCACACAGCGCCGTCAGCGGCTGCCAGATATCTGCTGGCAACACGCTGCTCTGGCGCAAAAAACGTGCCGCGATCGGGGCTTTTTTCTCGCTGAAACTGGCCGGCTCCGGCATTGTGTTCAGCGTTTCCAGCCAGAAATCACGCGCCTGCGCCGTCTGCCCGCTGGCATCACGCTGCTGTTCTTCTTCCAGCACCGCGCTAAACGGGCCGAACTCCGCCACCGCCACGGGTTGCCCCGCCGTCAGTGCGGTATAAATCTGGGCGATTCGCTGAAACAGCATGGTGGTGCCAAAACCATCCAGCGCAATGTGGTGAACGCAGCTGTAGAGAAAATCACGTTTTTCACCGCACAGCAGCGCAAAGCGACAGGGTAGTCCGTTCAGCAAATCCAACGGCTGGGCGATTTCCTCGCGCGCCCACTGGCGTATGGTTTGCTCTTCATCCGTCATCGGCGCGGGTAGCAGTTCTGTAATCGACAGCACGCCGACCGGCACCGGTAACGCTGAAGCCACAAAGCCGATCTCCGGCTGGTCGGCCTCTTTCCCCT
Source organism: Pectobacterium artocarpous (assembly GCF_046159765.1). Taxonomy (NCBI): domain Bacteria; kingdom Pseudomonadati; phylum Pseudomonadota; class Gammaproteobacteria; order Enterobacterales; family Pectobacteriaceae; genus Pectobacterium; species Pectobacterium artocarpous. The sequence goes on along the minus strand of NZ_JBJXVK010000017.1, from coordinate 80,243 downwards.
CGACTTCGACAAACTGGCAGTACAGGCACTCGCACTCCATGACTGCCTGACGGATCGCGCTTAGCATGGCTTCAATATCAACCTTGCCATCGAACGCGATGCACTCCGCCGTGTTGAACGTCGCCTTATCATCGTTCAGGGCGTGGCCTAACCATAACCCACGCTGCGCAACGCTCAACGGCTTCATAATGCGGCTCCCTGCTGCTTTTCGATCAACGCCCACCAGGCATTCAGACTGGGGTTACGTGCCAGATCGACAAAGCTCAGCGTGACGCCCTGATTGCGCCATTCGGTCAGCAGCGCCATCATGCGCACCGAATCCAAACCATAGTCGATCAGGTTTTCATCTTCATCGAACTGATCTTCGTCTTCATCGATCAAGGTCAGCAGGTGCGCTCTCAATCCTTGTTTCGTCAGTGCCTGTGCCATTTTTGCTCCTGTGAGTTCTGCCGTGCTAACCACCCGTCCGGCGCGCGTCGCCACATATTTCAGCGCCATCTGGTGTTCCTGAAGTGAGAAATCCGCTACCGCATCCCCGACCATAAATGGCTTGATGTCGCGCATGAAGGCATCCGTCGCGGTAATCATGCAGCCGATATGTCCGTAAACGCCGCAGATAATCAGTTGATCTTTACCCATCTCCTTCATCATCGGCTCCAGCGGCGAACGGTGAAAGGCGCTGTAGCGCCACTTCACCAGCACCGTGTCGTGCTCATCCGGAGCCAGCGCACTCACGACACGCTGCTTTTCAGGGTGATTATTCAGCCCTGCGCCCCACATGTCGTTCAGCAGCGCCCGGTCGGCCGAGCTTTGTGCGTTCGGTTGCGCGGTATACACCACCGGAATCCCTTGCGCTTTACAGTAGGTTCGTAACGCCGCAATGTTCTCAATCAGTTGCTGCACCAGCGGGCTGTCCGCACCATAAAAATTCACGAAGTAGTCCTGCATGTCGTGAATCAGCAGCACCGCACGTTCAGGCTCAAACGCCCAGGAAACGTTGTTGTCCGGGAAATCCTGCGCACATGGCAGGGGATAAGACGCAATAGAAGGGATTGCCATCACAAAATCCTTATTTGTTTCGAGTGCTAAGTTGGGTCTGGATGCGCTGACGGAGTGATTGCTTATCAATCTTGCCGACCGGTGTGACGGGCAAGGTGTCGATCATTTCGAAACGGTCCGGCAGTTTGAATTCAGCAATACCCTGATTACGGAGATATTTTCTTAACGTAATGGCTTTCAGCGAGGGATCGCTGACCACCAGAAAAGCACAGCTCTTTTCGCCCATAATGGGATCGGGCATGGACACCAGCGCGGCATGGAGAATGCCGTCATGCTTGAGCAGCAGGTTTTCGATCTCCTCGGCGGCAATCTTTTCACCGCCGCGGTTAATCTGATCTTTTTCCCGCCCGACTACGCGTAAATAGCCGTCCTCGGTCATCTGCACCACATCGCCAGAATGGTAAAAACCTTCGCTATCGAAAGCGCGCGCGTTGTGCTCCGGGCTGCGGTAATAGCCACGGAAGGTATACGGGCCGCGTGTCGCCAACAGACCCGCTTCGCCTCTCGGCACCGGATTGCCGTCGATGTCCAACACCTTCACTTCATCGTCCGGGCTCATCGGATAGCCCTGCGTGGTGAAAGTGTGCTCATCGCTGTCGTCCAGTCGGGTGTAGTTCACCAACCCTTCCGCCATCCCAAGCACCTGCTGTAGCTGACAGCCCAGCACCGCCGGAATACGACGAGCAACCGTTTCACTCAGCTTCGCGCCGCCCACCTGCAAGATCTTCAGGCTACGCAGCGCGCCACCAAACTGTTCGGCGGCCTGAATCCACAGCGCGGCAGCGGGCGGCACCAGCGAGGTAATATCGATCTGATGGCGTTCGATCAGCGGGAAACAGGTCATCGCCCCCGGATCCGGTGCCAGCACAACACGTCCGCCGGCGTAGAACACGCCAAGCGAACCAGGCGAGCTTAACGGGAAGTTATGTGGAGCAGGCAACGCGCATAGATAGCGGGTGTGTGGCGTCAGCTCACAAATTTCCACGCTGCGGCGTACGCTGTAGTAATAATCATCATGAGTGCGGGGAATCAGCTTCGGCGTACCGGTACTGCCGCCAGAAAGCTGGAAGAAGGCAACCTGCCCTGACGCGGAAGGCTGATACTGGCGGATTGACGTGTGCGGTTGTAGCCAGTCTGTCAGACTGTGCCCCAGCGAACTGTCGCCGAGCATCACCACCGTTTGCAGACGAGGAACCTGCGTTTGTAGCCGATCCAGAAACTCACCGTTGCCAAACAGCGGGTGTTCAGCCGAGGCGATCAGCAAACGTGGTTCGATCTGCGTAGCATACGACAGCAGCTCCAGCTTGTTATGGCTGAACAAGGCGTTAACCGGCGCGACGCCTATTTTTAGCAAGGCAAAAAAGGTCAGATAGAACTCTGCCACGTTCGGTAACTGCACTAGCGCCGTGTCGCCGCAGCGTAGGCCGCTTTCCGTCAGGCGCGATGCCAGCGCGGAAGACTGTCGATCCAGCTCCCGATAGCTCCACTGACGCTCGCCACACACGACCGCAACGGCGTCAGGTTGCGTCGACAGGTGACGTTCCCAGGCATCCGTGAGCGGCAGGCCAACCCAGTACCCCTTGTCGCGATAACGCTGTGCCAGTTCCTCCGGCCAGGGCGTAAATTCAATGCTCATAGTCCATCCACACCTGAGTTAAGCCCAAACGCATTCAACATCGTGTTTAATTTGGCGGCGGTTTCAGCCCATTCATCCTCGGGGACTGACGCCTCAACAATGCCCGCCCCGGCAAACAGGCGGACTTTATTGTTTTTGATGGTGCCACAGCGAATCGCTATCGCCCATTCGCCATCGCCGTTGGCATCACACCAGCCGACAATGCCGCTGAATACGCCGCGATCGTGCGGTTCCAGTTCAGCGATCAGTTGGCGGGCTTCCTGCGTGGGGAAGCCGCACAACGCGGGGGTGGGATGCAGTTGGCAGGCGATCTGAAGCGCCGTCATCTCTGGATTCACCAGTTCGCCACTAATGGCGGTAGACAAGTGCCACATGGAGGCGGTATGCATCAGCGTAGGTGCCGATGGAACCGCTAATGACGAGCACAGCGGCATCAGGCGTTGACGAATGTCGTCCACCACCAGCTTATGCTCGTGCTTATCTTTGCTGGAATTCAGCAAGCGCTGGCTATTCAGGTAATCCAGATGTTCATCGTTCATCCGTCGTGCCGAGCCTGCCAGTGGGTTGGAGACAATGACGTTTCCCTGCTTACGCAGCAGCAGTTCCGGGCTGGCACCCAGCAATATGGAACCATCCGGCAGCGGCAGCGAGAAGTGATAGCCGCCCGCGTTCTGCACCATCAGGTTGTTAAGGATCGTTTGCGCCTTAACAGGGCCCGCCAGCTCAATGTCCAAAATGCGTGACAGGACCGCTTTGCTCAGATCACCGCGACGGAAACGCTCAACGGCCTCCGCCACGATGGACTTGAACTGACGTTCGTCCGGGACACTGTTCAGTGTTAACGCGCTGGGTGCTGCTGCCGTCTGCTGACAGACACGGCTGACGAGTTCAGATTTCGTCGTAACGGTATAACTATCAGGGATATAGAGACTAGAGGGTTGCGTGGTATCAAAAGGGATCGCTCCCACCACAATAGGCAGCGACTGCCCTGCCTGACACGCCCGCTGGAACGCCTGCGCGATTGCAGCGCTCAGTCTGTCATCGTGCGAATCTGGAGCACAAACAGGGGACGAAATACGTTCAAATAAGCCGGAAGTAGAAAGGCTACGGTGTTCCGATGCATATAAAAAAGCGGTTTGTTCCGAATAACTTACCCCGCTAAATGTTTCAGCTTCTGTAATCAGTGTATCCACAAGGCAGCTCCTGCGCTCGTAAATTAAATATCAATGATTATTAAAATCATTATCATTTATATCAAGCGCAGTTAAATTACACTGAAGTAATGTGTTCGGTCAATCTTTCCACAGAAGTGGTTATTCACACCAATTTATTAGGGTTATATTGATATTAATCAATTTTTTTGATCATCATTCATAACAGTTAATGATTAGCAATAGGAATGTGTTGATTATAAAACGCACATCACAAATGATAATGAAAATACTTATCATTTATTGTCATGGCAATTAAGCTGCGCTAGACTGCGCGAATATTTTACTAACTGTGTCTAAATGTGAGCCCATCATGGATGAAAGCATGTACCGCCAGCACACCCGATCCGTTGTGCATCTGGCGTTGCTCATCAACATGCTTTCCCTCGGTAGCCTGATGATGGTGATGCCGTTAGGCCCCGATTTTATCAGCGCGCTATCGATGGATGCCAAGAACATCGGCTACATTAGCGGCGGCGCAACGTTTGCCTCTGCCATCGTCGGCTTCCTCGCGGCCCCTTATCTGGACAGATTTAACCGTAAACATGCCCTGATCGTTCTGCTGACGCTGCGCTTTGGCCTGACAGCAGCCTGCATGTTTGCCTCCAGCCAAGCCCATCTTTTAGTGCTGTTTATTCTGGCGGGCTGCGTGGCCGGGCCAGCCTCTGGCGTGTTGATGGCGGCGGTAGTCGATATCGTGCCAGCCAATGAGCGCGGGAAGCAGTTGGCTTATGTCGGTATGAGTTTTTCACTCGCGGCCATCATCATCATGCCGCTGTCGCTGGAGCTGGCTCACCGTATTAACTGGCAAGCACCGTTTTATATTTTCGGCCTCGGCGGCCTGTTGCTGGCGCTGTTAGTGCTGTGGCTCTTTCCTTCCATGCCGCCGACGCACCGGTATCAACAAAACGCTTCTCCCAGTAAAAGGCCCACTTCCGTATTACACGATCTGCTGGCATCCCCGCTTTTCCTGTTGGGACTAACGGTGGTTTCGCTACAAATGTTCGGTCATTTCCTGTTGATTCCCCATTTTTCCAACTACTTTCAGTTCAATTTAGCGTTCCCACGGGACGATATTTCCCTGCTTTATCTCTGCGGTGGGCTGGCCAGCATGGTGACCATGCAACTGTGCGGCAATCTGCTGGATCGAGGATATGCCAGCCGGACAATCGTGATAACGACGCTGCTACTGGCCATTGTGATCCTCTTTGGTTTCGTTTTGTCTTTTTCGCTTTCCCTGTATCTGGTGTTCACTCTGTTCATGGCGCTCAGCGCAGCTCGTTCCAGCAGCACGCTGGCGATTACCGCAGGCATTCCGTTACCGCATCAGCGCGCCGCGTTTATGTCCTATCAGGGCACCGCAGCCAACGTAGCGTCAGGGCTTGCCAGCGTCGCTTCTGCGGCTTATCTGAGTACCTCCGCAGAGGGGAAAATTGACGGATTCTCGCAGCTCGCCGTCGCCAGCACCGTATTTGCGCTGGCCGCCATGCTGCTGACCATGCGCCTGATTCCGCAGTTGGCTGCACGCCAACCGGCACAGGCTATACGGCAATAAGCCGATCGATTCACGAATGAGTGGACCGGCAATACACGCAACACAGCACGCAATTTATTTATGGGGATGTTTTTCCACTCTTTGATGGGGTCTTTGACATGCAGCTAAAATCGGAAAACCGTTTTTCACATCATCATTTCCCACACAGCAAGGTGTATCGCGCCCTGTTGGTGACCGGGTTACTGGCACAGCCTGCGTTCGCACAGGCAGAAAACGCGACAGATGAAAAAATCGTCGTGACGGCAACACAGACAAAACACACGACGCTGAGCGCCCCCGCGAGTGTCTCTGTCATCACTCGCGGCGAGCTGGAAAAAATGTCGGTGAATAACGTGTCAGATGCGGTGAAAAAGCTGCCGGGAATTAACATCAACCCATCGACCAGCTATGGCCGCAACGAAATCAAGATCCGTGGGATGAAAGCGGACTACACCTTGCTGCTGATCAATGGACGTCGGGTCAATTCCCGCGATGCGCTTGCTGGTAACATGGGAAATGATTTCGATCTGAGTGCGATTCCCATCTCAGCTATCGATCGTGTCGAAGTGATCCGTGGGCCCATGTCCTCCTTGTACGGTGCCGATGCACTAGGCGGCGTCATTAATGTCATCCTGAACCAACCGACTAACGATCTTAAAGGCGAAATTGGCTATAACTTTGAAGCACCAACAGAAGGATCGGGCGGCGACCACAACCGTCTGAACGGTTATATCAGTGGACCACTCATAGAAAACACACTTCTGGGGAGCCTGTTAGTCGATGGTGGAAAACGTGACGCATGGAAAACGGAACAGTCGGTGAATCAGAATACTGATGCACTAGAAAAACGTGATAATTACAGCGTGATAGGAAATTTAACGTGGTTGATTGATGACAAGCAGAGTCTGGATTTTGATGCCACCTACACCAAAGATGACCGTGACGTACATTGGAATAACTACGGTACAGCAGTGCGTAACATTCAAAAAATGGATCGATTGGGGCTGGGGTTAACGCACAACGGCAGTTGGGATAACGTCGATACGCGTCTGCGCTACTACTACGAAAATGTAGAATTGATGGATAATTCTCAACTTAATAATGGCAAAGCAGACATTACTCAGGATAACCATACCGTTGACGGCCAGGTTTCTGGCTATGTGGGCGATCATCTTCTGACCGGTGGCGGAGAATACCGCTTAACCTCACTTAAACACAGCATGAATCTGCCCAACGGCACCATTGACGTGAGCCAAGGCGCGCTCTTCCTGCAAGACGAATTCAAACTGGCCGATGTGTCATTAACCTTTGGCGGACGTGTCGATAAGCATGAGACATACGGTACAGAATTCAGCCCGCGCGCTTATGCCACCTATAACCTCACTGATAACTGGGTGGTAAAAGGCGGCGTCAGCAAAGCGTTTAAAGCCCCTTCCATTGCGCAATCATCTGAATCGTATGCCATCGCCGCCTGCCGTGGCCGTTGCCAGACGGTCGGTAACCCAGACTTGAAACCAGAAACATCAATCAGCTATGAGCTCGGCACCGCCTATGAAGCTGAACGATTTGGCGCAGGCGTTACGCTATTTAATAACGATATTAAAGACATGATTCAGGTCCAAACCTGGGACAGAGTCGCGACGCGCCTCACCTATGAAAACGTGGATAAAGCGCGCATTCAGGGAATTGAAACCTCATTCTGGGTCGATGTGACAGATTCCCTGAACTGGACCACCAACTGGACCGTGGTTGATGCCGAAGACCGCACCACCAGAAAACGCCTGAAGCAAACACCGAAAAATACGGTTAACACGCAGTTGAACTGGCAGACGCTTGATAACCTATCGACTTATATTGCTTACCAATACACAGGTAATCAGTATCTGTTTGATAACGAAGTCAGCAAAACTCGTGGCTTCAATACCGTGGATATCGGTGCCACCTATACGCCGGTTAAAAACGTGGATCTGAAACTGGGCGTCACGAACCTAACCAACGAAAAACGGGACTACGTTGCCACCAACAACGACTATTTCCTGTCTGGACGCACAGTGTACGGCGGCGTGAGCTATAAATTCTGATGCCAATTAAGCCCTAATGAATGACTCTGAGCCCGCGAATTCGCGGGCTTTTTTAGCAACAGATAAAGGTGGTGACGTCGTACTCCCTCAGCAGATACGCCCCTTTAAAACGGCGCCCGGCATAAAACGTCGGCGTCAGATCGGTTAACAATTCCAGCTCAAACTCACGTTTGGTGATATCCAGCGCCACCAGTCTGGCATCAAGAAAGTCAAAGTAGTGCCGCACCTGCGGGTAAAGTGCCTTGAACAGACTTTCTTTCGCCGAGAAGCTTACCGTCAGCAAGCAGCAGAACGATTCATCACGTTCCTGAAACCACTGGTATTCCTCATCACCGATGATACCAGGCCACAACGACTGCGCGCGCTCGTCGGAGATAAATCCTTCGATATCAACGCCCACACACGATGCTTCATCACTGCGCACATGCGCAGCACAGAGTACACTGTCTTTGTTATGGCTCAGCGAACCGGCAATATTTTCAGGCCACTGCGGTGAACGATCTTCCCCACTGCATAGCACAAACTCGGGGTGACCCAGTTTATTCAATACGTGTCTGGCAAGATAGCGCCCAGCCAGAAACTCGGCGCGCCGTTTCGGCACGGCGCGCGCTAGCGCATCAGGAAAAGGGATATTCGCCGCGGCAAACAGCGCGTCGCCATAGGCAGACAAATGGAAATGGCAGCGAGCAGTCATACCTGGGTAGGTGGCACCATCCGTTGCCCGTGGAAAAGTAATCCATTCAACATCGTCAATAAAAGCAGAAAGCATGTCACTCCACTCAGGCAAGCATATCGCACCCGCATTCAGTAAACGCGGCGTAGACCACGCTTGATCCCTGATTAATGTAGGGATATAAACGAACAATGGGCGACTTTCGCCGCCCATTATCTCGCTACTGCAAGAATACCTGGTTACATTACAGGGCCCGCAAACGACGTAGTCAGCAAGGACTACAGAGCCAAAAAGAACCCTGCGATGCAGGCGCTCATCAGGTTAGAAAGCGTACCTGCCGTGACCGCTTTCAAACCAAAGCGGGCAATATCCTGACGCCGAGTCGGTGCCATACTGCCCAAACCTCCGATAAGGATAGCAATAGACGAAAGGTTAGCAAAGCCGCACAACGCGAACGAAATCACAGCTTTGGTATGATCTGACAGAACCTGCAAACCGGCAGTAGCAACCACGTCATCCGCTTTCAGATACTGACTGAAATTCAGGTAAGCCACGAATTCGTTAACAATCAGCTTTTGCCCAATGAACGAACCCGCAACGGTGGCTTCATTCCACGGAATCCCAATCAGGAACGCAACGGGTGCAAAACACCAGCCGAGAATCAGTTCCAGCGACAGCTGCGGGTAGTCAAACCAGCCGCCGATACCGCCAAGAATACCGTTCAGCACGGCGATCAAGGCGATAAATGCCAGCAACATCGCCCCCACATTCAGCGCCAACTGCATACCAGAAGCCGCACCGCTTGCCGCCGCATCAATAACGTTAGCCGGGCGATCGTCTTCATTAACAAACCCAACCATCTTGTCATGGTCGTGCGTTTTTTCCGTTTCCGGCACCATCAGTTTGGCAAACAGCAACCCGCCAGGCGCAGCCATGAAGGATGCAGCAATCAGGTATTCCAGTGGTACACCCATCTGGGCATAGCCCGCCATCACGGCACCCGCAATCGAGGCCAACCCACCACACATCACGGCAAACAGCTCTGACTGCGTCATGTTGGCGATATAGGGACGCACCACCAGAGGCGCTTCCGTTTGGCCGACAAAGATGTTGGCCGTTGCCGAGAGCGATTCAGTACGGGAGGTTCCTAACAGCTTCTGCAATCCGCCACCGAGTACCTTGATGACCAACTGCATGATGCCCATGTAGTAGAGCACGGCGATAAGGGAAGAGAAAAAGACGATAATCGGCAATACGCGCAGTGCGAAAACAAACCCACCGCCGCCAAATACTTCGAACATTTTGTCGGAGACCAGACCGCCAAACATGAAGGAAACGCCTTGATTTCCGTAGGCGATAACGTTTGCTACACCGCCAGTCATGCCCTCCAGAATCTTGCGTCCTACTGGTACATATAGCACCAGCGCGCCGATACCAACCTGAATAATGAAAGCACCGGCTACGGTGCGCAATCTGATCGCTTTACGGTTAGTGGATAACATAACCGCGAATAACATCAGAACAAGCACGCCGACGAGACTCATAACGAGTTGCATGTGTAGTTCCCTATAACGCGATAACGCGTGAAAAAGTGAGAGCAAAAATAAAAATCAGCCATCAGGGCAAAATAACTATCTGGCGAACTGATTATAAAGACAGGCTCGTGAAGGTCGCTAATTTATGTCACAAATACACACAACATCGAACAGTAGAAAAGACCAAAAGGTGATCTGCATCACAAATTTATGGTTGATATATGAAATAAGAATGACTGTTTTGCCAGTTGTTACACAGAAATAAGAGAAAAGAAGAAGCAAACTGACTTCCACTTAAAGGAATCATCGTTGCGTAACAGCGAGTACCATAACGATAGCCATATTATGCCTGAGTGAGTCGCCCAAACAGCCGATGCGAATTCTGCCAGAGCGCCTCAGCAATCTCCTCAGGCGGTTCCGCGCGTATCTCACACAGCGCGTGAAACGCACACGAAATGCGTTCGGGTCGGTTTGGCTGCCCTTGATAGCCACTCATCGGCATATCGGGTGCATCAGTTTCCAGCAGAAGCCGATTTAACGGCAGTTGTGCAATCGCCTGACGCGTTTTATTCGCTCTGTCATAGGTGATGGTTCCCCCTACGCCAATGTAATAACCCAGCCGGATGAAGGATTGCGCCTGCGCCAGGCTCCCGGCAAACCCGTGAACCACCCCGGTGCGTGGCACGTCAATCCGGCGGAGCAACTGCGCCAGTCTGTCGTGGCTGCGCCGCGAATGCAGGATAGTCGGGAGATCGTATTTTTTCGCCAGACGAAGCTGAGCCTCAAGGAAGGTAAACTGTCGCTCGAACTGCGGGTCCGGCATATAGAGATCCAACCCAATCTCACCCACGGCTACCAATCTAGCAGACTGCTGACGCAGTTGGTCTTCCAGACAAAGCAGGTCGCTCTCCTGATGTTCGGCGATATAAAGCGGATGCAGACCCAGCGCAGTGTAAAGCGGTGAGTAAGTGCGAGCGAGCGTCAACACACGCTCAAAATGCTGAGAAGCCACAGCCGGAATAATGATGCGCTCAACCCCCGCGTCTTGCGCCAGACGTAAGCTTTCCGGTGCGGCATCGTAAAAGAGGGGAAAATCGAAATGGCAATGGGTGTCGATAAAACGGTATCGTTCAGAAGGCACGTCGCTTCTCTCCGTCAAGATGAGGCGACCTAATCTACGGCCAAGTGATATCCTGCCAAAACCTCATGGCAGAATAGAACTTGTCGCTGCGGTAAAGCCTCAGTGTAACGTGGTTTTCCCTGAGGATACCTCTTCGTGCGCTTTTCCGTAACCCTCTTGCACTACGCCGGACAAGTAATCGTTACTCCCTTCCAGCCAGGCGCAATCGCTGTCAAACCAATCGGCCCACAGCGCCAGAAAATTCCCTTTCCACTGTTTCCATTTGCCAACAACGATATCGCTATTCATCATAAACCTCCTGATAAACTGTCGAAATGCAGCAAATACACGGACAGTGTGCCGGTAAAATATGACAGCCGCGTGGCGCGGCTGTGTGCTCTGTATGACATGTCTTTCTATCTATGTTTCTTTCTATCTATCTATAAAGAAAGAACGAAAGAATGTGCTGTGCTACGGCCGTTTTCGACCGGTGAACAAGCTAAGCAGAAACAGAATAATACCGACCACAAAGACAATTTTCGCCGCGCCAGCTGCGGTACCAGCCAGTCCACCGAAACCCAGTGCTGCCGCGATGAGTGCGATCACTAAAAATATAATGCCCCAACGAAACATACGCTCTCCTTACCAGACAAAATGAAAAATAATCATGGTGGTCATCCTGACGCGGTACTGCGTCCTGACTGCGTATCCACAGATGGTGTTTTATTATGCGGATTAGGTAAGGTTATCCGCTATCACGGATAACCTTGTGTGAAATAGCTACTTTTAATAATAGCTATGTTTGAAATAACGATGGTTATTTAAAGGTTAGATCGTTCTTGACGCTTTTCACGCCCTCAACGGCTTTGGCAACGCTTTCTGCACGGTCAGACTGCGCTTTGTTGTCCACTGCACCGCTCAATAGCACAACGCCGTCCTGCGTTTCGACTTTCACTTTACGGGATGGAACGATGTCATCCGCCAGCAATTTGGCCTTAATTGTGCTGGTCACCACAGCATCATCGGCATAAGCGCCAACCGATTGTGATTGATTATCTTTCACCTGCAGTTTGTCGCTGACGGATTGAACGCCCTCAACCTGCGTAGCAATTTCTACCGCTCGGGTGCTGAGCGCCTGACTACCGACAAAGCCGCTCAGTGTGACGACACCTTTGGATGTTTCAACGGAAATGTCGCTGCTGGTAATCGATTTGTCTTCCAGCAACGCACTCTTCACTTTTGCTGTGACAGCGCTGTCGCTCATGTAGTCAGACGCTTTATTAGCGGAGCTATCGATTTTTGCACCAGTTGTATCCGCAATACGATCAACTTTCTGCCCTAACGTTTCTTCAGCCATAGCACCGCCAGCCAGAATAGAACCCAAAGCCACTACGATCAGCGATTGTGCCAATTTGGTCTTTTTCATCGATGTCTTCCTTCTTATGCTTTTCTATAAACCCGAAATAACCTATTTTGGGTCACGTTAACGCCTGCACTACCATCAACAAATCAGGGTGATAATGGCATTCCCAATACTCCGATGATTCCCTCTTCTTGCATAAAAAAATCAGAGTATTGAATTGCAAAGGCGAAACAAATCAAAACAATGAACCAACTTAAATTACGTTAACAGTTGAACAAGCTAAACCAGTTAACACGCTGTTAACTATAGCCCACAGAATGAAAATTCACAGGGGAACAAGGGAATATGCACAGCAATTCAGATTTGTCTGTGGCACCAGAATGAAAAGGTGAAATTTGCAGAAGAAACATGTAATACACTGTTTTTTAATGCATTTAAAAATAAAAAAACCGGCTATTTTGGTTCTGAAACCAAACATAACCGGGTAATGATTATTTTAATAACATGGTCACGATTTAAGCTCGACAACCACGATTATTTTCGTGAAACCGCAGCATATTAATCCATTTCGTTGTGAACCGATGCCATTATAAAATGAGTGTCGTTATAAAAATTAATGCTCGCGCGTTTGGTGGAACGTCACTTCCGGGTAGCGCTCCCGCGTCAGATTAAGGTTCACCATCGTCGGCGCCACATAGGCCAGATTATCCCCGCCATCCAGCGCCAGATGCAGTTCATTCTTACGCTTAAACTCTTCAAATTTCTTCACATCGCTGCATTCAACCCAGCGCGCGGTAGAAACGTTAACCGACTCGTAAATCGCCTCAACGTTGTATTCCGTTTTCAGACGGGCAACCACCACATCGAATTGCAGCACACCAACAGCGCCCACGATAAGATCATTGTTGGTCAATGGACGGAAGACCTGCACCGCACCTTCCTCGGACAGCTGTACCAGCCCTTTCAGCAGCTGTTTCTGCTTGAGCGGATCGCGCAGGCGAATACGACGGAACAGTTCCGGCGCAAAGTTGGGGATACCGGTGAATTTCATGTCTTCACCCTGCGTAAATGTATCGCCAATCTGGATAGTACCGTGGTTGTGTAACCCGATGATATCGCCCGGATAGGCTTCTTCAATGTGGGAACGGTCACCCGCCATAAAGGTCAACGCGTCTGAAATCACCACGTCTTTACCGGTACGAACCTGACGCAGCTTCATGCTTTTTTCATATTTCCCGGACACCACGCGCATAAACGCCACGCGGTCACGGTGTTTCGGGTCCATATTCGCCTGAATCTTGAACACAAAGCCGGTGAATTTCTCTTCCGCCGCTGTGACTTCACGGGTATCCGTTTTACGTGGCATCGGTGCGGGCGCCCAGGCGACCAAGCCGTCCAGCATGTGGTCAACGCCAAAGTTACCCAGCGCCGTACCAAAGAAGACTGGCGTCAGTTCACCTGCCAGAAACGCGTCCAGCTCAAATTCGTGCGATGCCCCTTTCACCAACTCCAGCTCTTCACGCAACTGCGTGGCCAGCTCTTCGCCAACGGCAGTATCCAGTTCCGGGTTATCCAGCCCTTTAACGATACGCACTTCCTGAATCGTGTGGCCTTTACCACTCTGGTACAGGTAGGTTTCGTCTTTATAAAGGTGGTATACGCCTTTGAACAATTTACCGCAGCCAATCGGCCAGGTAATCGGCGCGCAGGCAATTTTAAGCTCGCTCTCGACTTCATCCAGCACTTCCATCGGATCGCGGATGTCACGGTCGAGTTTGTTCATGAACGTCAGGATAGGCGTGTCACGCAGGCGTGTCACTTCCATCAGCTTACGCGTACGATCCTCGACCCCTTTTGCGGCATCGATCACCATCAGGCAGCAGTCCACCGCCGTCAGCGTACGATAGGTATCTTCGGAGAAGTCTTCGTGTCCCGGCGTATCAAGCAGGTTAACCAGACAATCACGGTAAGGAAACTGCATCACGGACGTGGTGATAGAGATACCACGCTGCTTTTCCATCTCCATCCAGTCGGATTTTGCATGCTGATTCGAACCACGCCCTTTTACCGTACCGGCAGTCTGAATCGCCTGTCCGAACAGTAGGACCTTTTCGGTAATCGTAGTTTTACCGGCATCGGGGTGAGAAATGATAGCGAACGTTCTTCTTTTAGAGACTTCGCGGGCGTATTCACTTGGAGACATGATTTTCAGGTTTCTTTTGTTAGCCACCCGGCGTCAGCATCAAGGTCAACAACACACCGATGTCAGATCGTCAGGCAAAGCGGAAATAAACGGTAGCCGCGCATTTTCCCTGATTTAACGTGCAGACACAATCGGTGATGGCATAAACAGCAAAGCAGCTGTCTTTACCCGACAAACCTCAGCCTTCCACAGGCAATAATAACGGAATAAATCATTTATAAAGTTACCATCCCTCTTTGCCGATAATGCTCAGGTCAATATTTAACCACTTAATCGCCCTTAAGGAGAGAGTATGAGCTTGTCTGTAAATAATACGGGTTATAGCAATTCTCAGGCCCAAAGCACCGCGCCCCCCTTATCATCCACACAGTACACAGCAACGACAGAGCCCACCACGGCCAATAGCATACAAATCATTGAACCGATGACCGGAAAGACGCTCACTTTTCCCAAGAATATAAAAATTTCTGCGGAAGCGATGACACGCTTGAAAGAAAATGTGGTAATCGCTCCTCGCTCAAATCTCAGTGAAATAGAGCAGAATGCACTTCAGGCTGAGATACTTGAAAATCGAAATCTGATACTACAAAGCAATGCCAATACGCCATCTAACTCAGACATCAGGCTATCTATTGATAACATCGGCACGAACGAAATGGCCCTTGAACTCTGGTCAAATCACCTCAGAGAGGACAGTGGCACCAGTAAAGAAGACTTTATCGGTCTGGTTCATCAGGCGCTATCTAAGCCATCCAGCGTGACATTGTGGAGCTACCCACCGAGAGTATCGAAATCACGCTAAAAGCCGCAAAACTGGAAGAACTCAAACACCGCTATGTAAACAACGACTATCATCAAAACGCCGATCGTGACATTCAAAATTTCATCCAGTCCCAGTCTGACGCCTTGAGTAATCTGGAAAAAAACATTCTGCAAGATGAGTACCAGCGCAGCGTCGACGCAGGAGACACCGATAAGGCGAACACGACATTTCTGGAACTGCAAAAGAACGCAGAAGGCACGTCAGCAACCCAACTTCAGCGCCAGCAAATTTTCTCGCGTGCGGCCTCAACCGATGTTTCTGCCTGGTTCGGTAGCTTCCGCGACTATATCGCTGCCTCTGATTTCGATCGCTATACCAAGAGCGAATACAACTCAATCGTCAATCAATTCTATAATCACTGGCTAACGTTTCAGCAGGCATTGAAATAGCCACCCCCCGTACAAACACGACGTTTGTACGGAAGGTCGTCAGGCTTTTTCTTCCTCGTCCTTTTTCACTGCCGTGCTGTCATTCGGCCGCGTGTCGCTCTCTGCTTCGTCCCCTTCCTCTTTCACAGGCGTACTTGCCGTAAGAAAGTAAGGCGACTGTTGCCAGCGAGTCCGACGATTCTGCAACAGCGTGCGGGTCAGAATGATGCCGATAGCCAGCGAAAGCAAAATCATCAGACGCAGAATATTGGTCGTGTTATCCACCTGTCTGGCTTCGGTTGCCAGCACATGGGTATCTAAGGTGATACGCAGGAAGCCAATCGGCCCCTCTTTCCCCTCAATCGGCTGCACCAGTTGATGGTTAAAGTAGCTGCCAACCCGATTGCCGTCCAGCGCCAGTCGGTCTCGCAATTGCACCTGTTCACCGACATGCGCCACCAGCGAGCCGTCCTGCTGATATACGCCGGCATCCAGAATGCGGCTGTGATCGGTAAGCTGCTTGAGGATGGTAGTAATCTTTTGGCTATTATCATCCACGCTGCCCATCAGCGGAGAAAGGCTGTAAGCCACCTGTCTGGAGAGCGTACGCGCCAGATCTTCAACCTGCTCAGATCGCGCCATCTGGTGGCTCAAACTGAAATAGGACGCCCCTTGCATTAATATCACCAGCAGGGCAAGGCAAATCAGCACAATTGCCGTGCGGTGTAGACGAAATTTCACCCGGGCGCGAACCATGATAATCCTTACACGTTTTGGATACTTTCATGTTGCCAGAAGCGCCGACGATAGGATAGCTTGTTGCCCTGTTTTTGGAGGGATATGTTTGGTCGACGCCACATCCCTTATTTATCGCACGACTTTATTGCACTACTGCCAGCAGAGGATTTACCCCATGTCGAATAGTCTGACCTATCGTGATCTCCCTGATGAGATCAACTGTTGGCCGGGACTGCCATTATCACTGAGTGGTGACGAAGTGATGCCGCTTGACTACCGCGCTGGCGACACTGGCTGGCTTATTTATAGCGATGTCCTCGATAAAAATCTGATTTCCCGCTATCAGCGTAAACTGGGCTGCGCGATGGTTATCGTGAGCGCCTGGAACGTGGGCGATTATCAGGTTGTACGTTTAGCTGGCACGCTGACGCCACGCGCCACCAAACTGGCTCACGAACTGGGTATTGATGTCGCGGCCATGCGTAATGCGCCGACGCTGCGTTCTCCGGGTTTGCTAGTGATGGACATGGATTCCACTGCGATTCAGATCGAATGTATAGATGAAATCGCCAAGCTGGCAGGCACAGGCGAGTTAGTCGCTGAAGTCACCGAACGCGCGATGCGCGGCGAGTTGGATTTCGCTGCCAGCCTGCGCCAGCGCGTGGGGACATTAAAAGGTGCCGATGCCAACATTTTAAAAACGGTACTTAAGACGCTGCCACTGATGCCGGGCCTGCGTAATATGGTTAGCCAGCTTCAGGAAGCAGGCTGGCACGTTGCCATTGCGTCGGGTGGGTTTACCTACTTTGCCGATTATTTGCGTGATGATCTAGGCCTGGTGGCCGCCGTTGCCAACGAATTAGGCATGCAAGACGGCAAACTGACTGGCGACGTCATAGGTCAGATTGTCGATGCAAAATACAAAGCGACCACGCTGCAACAGTTGGCGGAAAAGCTGGAAATCCCTCTGCATCAGACCGTTGCAATTGGTGACGGCGCGAACGATTTGCCGATGATCAAGGCTGCCAGCTTAGGCATTGCCTATCACGCCAAACCGAAGGTCAATGAGCAGTCTACAGTCACCATCCGTCATGCCGACTTGACCGGCGTGCTGTGCATTCTCAGCGGTAGTATGAGACACGAAAAACGTTAACTAGCGGGAGGTGAACCATGGCAAAAGCCGTCAAACGGGCGTTTGTATGTAATGAATGCGGATCTGACTACCCGCGTTGGCAAGGGCAGTGCAGCGCCTGTCATGCCTGGAACACCATTACCGAAGTCCGTCTGGCATCGGCGTCCGTATCACGTTCCGACCGTCTCACCGGCTATGCGGGTGAGAGTGCAGGCGTCAGTCGGGTACAAAAACTTTCGGAAATCAGCCTTGAAGCCCTGCCCCGTTTTTCTACCGGTTTTCAGGAGTTTGACCGCGTTCTGGGCGGCGGCGTCGTTCCCGGCAGCGCGATTCTGATCGGCGGTAACCCCGGTGCGGGTAAAAGTACCCTACTACTGCAAACGCTGTGCAAACTGTCAGAAAATATGAAAACCCTGTACGTCACCGGGGAAGAGTCATTGCAGCAGGTGGCGATGCGAGCACACCGTCTCAACCTGCCGACCCAGAATCTCAATATGCTGTCGGAAACCAGCATCGAACAGATTTGCCTGATTGCCGAGCAGGAACAGCCGAAGCTGATGGTGATCGATTCCATTCAGGTCATGCATCTCGCTGATATTCAATCGTCCCCCGGCAGCGTCGCGCAGGTGCGTGAAACCGCAGCCTACTTGACGCGCTTCGCCAAAACGCGCGGCGTCGCTATCGTGATGGTCGGCCACGTCACTAAAGACGGCTCGCTCGCCGGGCCGAAAGTATTGGAACACTGCATCGACTGCTCCGTGCTTCTGGATGGTGATGCCGATTCCCGCTTCCGCACCCTGCGTAGCCATAAAAACCGTTTTGGTGCCGTCAATGAACTGGGTGTGTTCGCCATGACGGAACAAGGGCTACGCGAGGTCAGCAATCCATCGGCGATTTTCCTCAGCCGCGGGGACGAAGTGACGTCCGGCAGTTCCGTTATGGTGGTGTGGGAAGGCACGCGCCCGCTGCTGGTCGAAATTCAGGCGCTGGTGGATCAATCGATGATGTCCAACCCGCGCCGCGTGGCGGTCGGGCTGGAGCAAAACCGCTTAGCCATCCTGTTGGCAGTGCTGCATCGCCATGGCGGCTTACAGATGTCGGATCAGGATGTGTTCGTGAATGTCGTCGGCGGCGTCAAGGTCACCGAAACCAGTGCCGACCTGGCGCTGCTGCTGTCGCTAGTCTCCAGTTTCCGCGACCGTCCGCTGCCACAGGATCTCGTCATCTTCGGTGAAGTCGGTCTGGCAGGTGAAATTCGCCCGGTTCCCAGCGGACAAGAGCGGATCACCGAAGCCGCCAAGCACGGCTTCAAACGCGCCATCGTTCCTCATGCCAATATGCCGAAGAAAACCCCTGCCAGTATGCAGGTGTTCGGCGTGAAAAAGCTGGCCGATGCGCTGGCGATCCTCGACGATCTATAGCCGCGCTCACACTAACACTCCAATCCAAGCAACGGCCTGCCCGCTAGCAGGCCGTTTTCTTTCATTACTGCCGTTGAAAAAGCGTTAACTGTAATCCCGCCGGCGCATCCAGTCGGCTATTTACAGAGCGGAAAGGCGTTTCTTTCGGTGCACCCAGCAACGTTGCTCCCGACGCGGTCAGCGTATCCGTCGTCTGCACCACATCATCAACCTCAAAGGCAACGCGAATCCAACCAGACACCCGTTCACCGACTTCAACACGGTCAATAAACGCCGCAGTTTCCGGTTCAACCAGCTCTAGCGTCGCCCTTCCCGCTTCCAGAATGGCGACACGACCGCTATCCGGCGGTACCGCATCCTGCTGCCGTAACCCCAATCGATCGCGATAGAATGCCAGTGCGTTATCGAAATCCTCCGTAGTGACCACTAGCCTTAACTCTTTTACCTTCTGTTCAGACATAAAGCACTCCTCATTGATGAATTAATTTTCACATCGTTAGCTGCCTGAAACAGAATATTCTCGTTAGAATGGTGCATTCAAAGTCATCCTTTTCAGCATAAGATGAATAAAAATCAGCATGAAAAAAAGACTTCCTCCGCTAGGTTCGCTACTAGCTTTTGATAAAGTGGCTGAGCTACGCAGCTTTAAACATGCCGCCGATGCGCTCGGCGTTTCCGCAACGGCAGTTAGCCACCAGATTCGCCTGCTGGAAGCACATCTCGGCCAGCGCGTGCTAGAGCGTAATCCACGCCACGTGGCATTAACGGATAAAGGTGAATTGCTCTACGCTGGCACTCGTCAGGCATTTACGTTACTTCAGGATACAGTAGAAAGGGTCACCGAAACCCCGGTGAATCACGTGCTGACACTGACCGCCACAACAGCATTTATCTCCCACTGGCTCATGCCTCGTCTGGCGCAGTTACGTCATGCTTACCCGGATCTCGATCTACGCCTGCATGCTGACGATCACATCGTCGATATGCAAACTGCGGCAATTGATATCGCGATTCGCTATGGCAACACGCCTGATGGAACATTGGCGTCACCCTGCCTGTTCGAAGATAAATTTCTTCTCGCGGTGAGCCCAAAATTCACGATAACACGTCCAAAAGATTTGCTAACGATCCCACTTATCCACGTTGATGGCAGGCGCATCCCATCATCAACGCCCGACTGGAGCCGGTGGAGAGATCAACATGGGCCGCAGGCGTTAGATATTACGCATGGCTCACATTTCAACGATGAAACACACGCCATTCAGGCCGCTATCGCTGGGCAAGGTGCCGTGATCGCTAGCAGCCTAATCGTGCAGAACGCATTGCGCAGCCATCTGCTTTACGCGCCGTTTACGACAGCGCTTGATGGAGGTTGCTACTATTTCGTTGAGAGCCCACACAGTAAGAAACACCGGCTTATCGCACAGTTTCGCGACTGGTTAACGGCAGAAATGGCAGAGAGTAGACGGACACAATGACAGCGTAGAGGTTGAGTGACGCCAATAACCGTCCTAAAAAAAGCAGATATTGCCTTATCTTGTGGTATTTTGTTTAGTAAGCTAAACAAGAGTGCTGCACCATGTCATCATTTGATTACCTGAAATCCGCCATCCGGCAGAAGGGTTGCACCCTACAGCAGGTTGCCGACGCAACCGATATGACCAAAGGCTATCTCAGTCAGTTACTTAATGCCAAGATCAAAAGCCCTAGCGCGCAGAAGCTGGAAGCGCTGCATCGCTTTCTTGAACTGGAATTCCCGCGTTACGAAAAGAGTATTGGCGTCGTCTTCGGCAAGTTCTATCCGCTACACACTGGCCATATTTATCTGATTCAACGCGCTTGTAGTCAGGTCGATGAACTGCATGTGATTTTGGGCTATGACGAACCACGTGATCGTTTGCTGTTTGAGAACAGCTCGATGTCGCAGCAGCCCACCGTCAGCGACCGCTTGCGCTGGCTCTTGCAGACCTTTAAGTATCAGAAAAATATTCATATTCATGCTTTTAATGAGCAAGGAATGGAACCGTATCCGCACGGCTGGGATGTATGGAGTAAAGGCATTAAGGCGTTCATGCAGGAAAAAAGCATCACACCCAATTTTGTCTACACCAGCGAAGAGCAGGATGCCCCGCAATACCGCGAACATCTGGGCATTGAGGCCGTCCTGATCGACCCGCAGCGCTCCTTTATGAACATCAGCGGTTCGCAGATTCGCCACGATCCCTTCCGCTATTGGGACTATATCCCGACCGAGGTTAAGCCGTTCTTTGTGCGCACGGTAGCCATTCTTGGTGGTGAATCCAGCGGTAAATCCACACTGGTGAATAAACTGGCCAATATCTTCAACACCACCAGCGCCTGGGAATATGGCCGTGATTATGTGTTCTCCCATCTGGGTGGCGACGAGATGGCACTGCAATATTCCGACTACGACAAGATCGCACTAGGTCAGGCACAGTACATCGATTTTGCCGTCAAATACGCCAATAAAGTGGCCTTTATCGACACCGATTTCGTCACCACGCAGGCGTTCTGCAAGAAATATGAAGGTCGTGAACACCCGTTCGTTCAGGCGTTAGTTGACGAATACCGCTTCGATTTGGTGATTTTGCTGGAAAATAATACGCCATGGGTGGCTGATGGACTGCGCAGCTTAGGCAGTACCACTGCACGTTCGGAGTTCCAGAATCTGCTGAAAACGATGCTGGCTGACAATAATATCCCGTACGTTTATATCAAAGAGTCGGATTACGATGCGCGTTTCCTGCACTGTGTGGAACTGGTGCAGCAGATGCTGGGTCACGATCGTTCGCCTGAACAGATAAAAAGCTAGCGCGTGTTCCACTGCCAATGGCGGGAGGGAGTAATCATTTCTGGCAGCGGAATATCCCAGCTTTCCACCGGCAGAGCGTCAACCTGCTGACAATCGTGGGCCAGACCAATTGGGTAAGGCCCACGAGACATCTGGTTGCGATACTGCAACGTCCTATCGTAAAAACCACCGCCCATGCCAAGCCGCTGCCCCTGCTGATCAAACGCCACCAGCGGCGTCAGCAGAATATCCAACTGCGGTAACGGTAACACCTGGCGCACGTCGAGACGCGGTTCCATAATCTTCAGACGATTACGTACCAGCTCGGTGTCCGGCGCATAGCGCAGGAACAGCAGATGCCCGACGCAAAACGGATGCAGAACGGGCAAATAAACGCGCTTCCCCTGCCGCCATAGCTGCTGAATCAACGGCTGTGTATCCAGCTCGCCATCAAACGACAGAAATACCGCTACGCTCTCTGCTTCGATAATTTTTGGGTGCGCGATGACCCGTTTACACGCTTGTTGTGCAAATAACGCCTGCTGCTCTGACGTCAGTAAACGCCGATTTTGCCGCACAGCCTGACGAATCTGCTGACGTGATGATGCCGTAGAAGAAGGTGTCGTATCGGGAAGTGTCGATGAATCAGAAGATGACATGGGCTGCATTCGCCACGGGTCAGGAATGATAAAAGAAAGGGAATCTCCGAGATGCCGCCGCAGGCTGTAACCCTTGAACCCTTGGTTCAAGGTGAACATAACGTCGCAGTTTTAAGGCTTCTCGGACGAACCGAGCGTGCTCACCAACCGCAGAGCATTATATTCTGTTGGTATGAAATATCGGCTCAGGGGACTGGCCCGCTGACAAACATCTCAGAGAAATTTTATTCGTTACTCGCGATAAACCTTAGCACGTCTTACCGCGTAAAAACACCGTACTTTTGTCAAAATACGACGTTATTCAAATTGCGCACCCTGACGTTCGGTGATCTTACCCTGTTCCAGCAACGCCTGTTCGATGGTCTGCTGCAACATACGAATACGCTGTTCCATATTCGACGCATAATCACGCGTCTTACCTCGCTCCTGCGCCAGCTCATGGCACACATTCAGCGCGGCAATAAACACCAGTTGCTCAGTGTTTGTGACTCTAGTGCGAACTTTAAGATCTTGCAACCGCTGGTTAAGATCTTCCGCCGCCTGATTCAACGCTTCCTGTTGTTCTGGCGGGGAATTCACTCTTAACGAACGGCCAAAAATTTGAATATCTACTGGTTGTGCAGACATACCACCTTCCTGCCTTTTGTCGTTCTTGCGCCCGCGTGCCGCATAGCGTGAGCATTACCCGTTACATCGGGCTCGTTAAAGCGGGCGCAACTATATATAGCCGAGATCTAAGATACAAGCCCTTTCTGGTATCGAAAGGGAGCTTGGTGGTAGCATAGCACGAACCAATCCAGCCAACGATGACGAATCCGCATGTCTATAGAGAATACGTTTCCCGCCTATGAAGGCCTTAACCATCTGCTTCACCAACAGCAAGTCGCGCTGACCGCAGCAGAAATGCACGGTTTGATCAGTGGGATGCTGTGTGGTGGAAACCATGACGACAGTTGGAGAACGCTGGTTTTTGAACTGACTAACGAAGGGATGGCGTTTACCCAAACGCTATCGCAGCCGATTCAGGAGCTGTATCAGGCCACGCGTGAAGCGCTGGAAGATGACGGTTTCCTCTTCCAGCTTTTCCTCCCGGACGACACACAGGATGACGTAAGCGTCTTCGATCGCGCCGACGCGCTGGCAGGCTGGGTCAACCACTTCCTGCTCGGACTGGGCGTGGCTCAGCCACAGTTGAACAAAGCCAAAGGCGAGCTGAAAGAAGCCATCGAAGATTTGCGCAACATCGCACAGCTTGGCTACGACGAAGATGAAGATCAGGAAGAGCTGGAACAATCACTGGAAGAAGTGATTGAGTATGTTCGCGTTTCTGCCATTTTGTGCCATACCGAATTTACCAGCCAACGCGTTGTGACTGCGCCCGAACAGCAAAAGCCAACGCTGCACTAAATAACGTAGAAAGGCATGCCTTATTCAGGGCGGAAGAGAAAGGCAACCGCACGGACTATTTTCAGGAGCAGGTGATGAATCCACAAGAATTTCTTCGTCGTCGTCAGGGTCTGTTGGAAAAAATGGCACCGGGCAGCGCCGCGATTATTTTTGCCGCGCCGGAAGCGCAGCGCAATGCCGACAGTGACTATCCTTATCGTCAAAATAGTGATTTCTGGTATTTCACGGGATTCAACGAACCAGAAGCGGTTCTGCTGCTGGTAAAAAGCGATGCCAAACATCATCACAGTGTGATCTTCAACCGCGTACGCGATCTGACGGCCGAAATCTGGTTTGGTCGTCGTCTCGGTCAGGAAGCGGCTCCCGCCAAACTCGGCGTTGATCGCGCCCTGCCGTTTGGCGAAATCGGCACACAACTGCATCTATTATTGAATGGTCTGGACGTGGTGTATCACGCACAGGGTCAGTACGATTATGCCGACAAGCTGATCTTCGCCGCACTGGACACCTTGCGCAACGGCACTCGTCAGGGATTTGCAGCCCCTGCTACGCTGACTGACTGGCGCCCGTGGGTGCATGAAATGCGTTTATTTAAATCGCCTGAAGAAATCAGTGTAATGCGCCGCGCCTGTGAAATTACAGCGCTGGCTCACACACGCGCCATGCAAAAATGCCGTCCCGGCATGTATGAATATCAGTTGGAAGGCGAAATTCACCACGAGTTTACCCGCCACGGCGCACGCTACCCTTCTTACAACACGATCGTAGGCAGCGGTGAAAACGCTTGCATCCTGCATTACACCGAAAACGAAATGCAAATGCGCGACGGCGATCTCGTGCTGATTGATGCAGGCTGTGAATACAAAAGCTATGCTGGCGATATTACCCGCACCTTCCCCGTCAACGGCAAGTTTACCGCGCCGCAGCGCGCCATTTACGACATTGTGCTGCGCGCACAACTGCGGGCGCTGGAGCTGTTTGGCCCAGGTCGTAGCATCCGCGAAGTGAATGAAGAAGTGGTGCGCATGATGGTCAATGGGCTCATCAAACTCGGCGTAATGAAAGGCGACGTGGAAGAGTTGATTGCTGAACAGGCACATCGCCAGTTCTTCATGCATGGCCTCAGCCACTGGCTGGGTCTGGACGTGCATGACGTGGGAGATTACGGCACGACCGATCGAGGCCGTCCGCTTGAGCCCGGTATGGTCCTGACCATCGAGCCCGGCCTTTACATCGCGCCGGATGCCAAGGTGCCGCAGCAGTATCGGGGCATCGGGGTACGCATTGAAGACAACATCGTGATCACCGAAAACGGCAACGAAAACCTGACGGCTGGCGTAGTCAAAGACGCCGATGACATTGAAGCGCTGATGGCGCAATGGCATGACAAGCAACACTAAACTGTACTTTCAAAGAATAACGGCATCATTGCAAAGGACAACAGCATGGCAGTCATGATTGTCGGTGGCGGAATGGCAGGCGCGACGCTGGCGCTGGCGATCTCTCGGCTTTCACAGGGCACAATCCCGGTCGATCTTATCGAGGCACATTCGCCGCTCGACAAGGAACATCCGGGTTTTGACGCACGCGCCATCGCTCTGTCTGACGGCACACGCCAGCAGCTAGCGGCACTGGGCATCTGGTCATCGCTATGCAGCCATGCAACCGCGATAACCGACATTCACGTCAGCGAACGCGGGCACGCCAGCGTAGTGAACCTGAAAGCTTCGGACTATCACGTTCAGGCATTGGGCCATGTGGTTGAACTGCACGACGTCGGACAACGTCTGTTTGCCCTGCTGCAACAGTCGCCGGGCGTGCGCCTGCACTGCCCAGCCAAAGTGGTTGCCGTCACGCGGACACAAGAGAACGCGGCACTAACGCTGGACAATGGTACCGAGCTAACGGGTCAATTGATGGTTGCCGCCGATGGTTCTCGCTCTATGCTCTCGCACGCTTGCGGTATTCAGTGGCAACAGCATGATTATGATCAGATCGCCGTGATCGCGAATGTGACGACTGCCGAACCTCATCATGGGCGCGCGTTTGAGCGATTCACGCCGCACGGCCCGCTGGCGCTACTACCCATGAGCAATGGCCGCTCCTCACTCGTCTGGTGCCATGATAAACACCGTCAACATGAGGTCGATGGCTGGAGCGAAGCTGAATTTCGTCAACAGTTACAACAGGCTTTCGGCTGGCGTCTGGGGCGATTCACTCATATCGGTGAACACCACAGCTATCCGCTGCGCTTACTGACAGCCAGCCAGCATATTAGCCATCGGCTAGCGCTGGTGGGTAATGCGGCACAAACGCTGCACCCGATTGCCGGACAAGGCTTTAATCTGGGGATTCGCGATGTCATGTCGCTGGCAGAAACGCTCGTCGGGGCGGCAAAAAATCAGCAGGATATCGGTCAGTACACGGTACTCAACCGCTATCAGCAGCGGCGCAAACCCGATCAACACACCACGGTGGCGATCACCGATGGGCTGGTCAGGCTGTTTGCCAACCGCTATACCGCGTTGGCTGTCGGCCGTAACCTCGGCCTCATTGCCATGAATAACCTGCCGCTGATGCGCGACGCCTTTGCTCGTCGCACGCTGGGCTGGGTAGAACGTTAACGAAGTTCGCCAACAGGAAAAGACGGAAATGCAATCATTCGACGTGGTTATTGCCGGTGGCGGTATGGTCGGCCTAGCGTTAGCCTGCGGCTTACAGGGCAGCGGCCTGCGTATCGCCGTGCTGGAGAAACAGGCGGCTGAACCTCAGCCGATCGGGAAAGACCATGCCCTGCGCGTCTCCGCCATCAATGCCGCCAGTGAATGTCTCCTGCGCCACATCGGCGTCTGGGAAAACCTCGTGGCGCAACGCGTCAGCCCGTATAACGACATGCAGGTATGGGACAAAGACAGCTTCGGAAAAATCAGCTTTAGCGGCGAAGAATTCGGCTTTTCCCACCTTGGGCACATCATTGAAAACCCCGTGATTCAGCAGGTACTGTGGCAACGTGCCGCTCAGTTAAGTGACATCACTCTGCTCTCCCCCGCATCGCTAAAACAGGTCGCCTGGGGCGAGAATGAAGCCTTTATTACGTTGCAGGATGACAGCATGCTGACCGCCCGGCTGGTGGTGGGTGCGGACGGCGCGCACTCTTGGCTGCGTCAGCATGCGGATATTCCGCTGACCTTTTGGGATTACGGCCACCACGCGCTGGTCGCCAACATTCGTACCGAACATCCGCATCAGTCTGTGGCACGTCAGGCGTTTCACGGTGACGGGATTCTGGCCTTTCTGCCACTGGATGATCCGCACCTCTGTTC
Organism: Pectobacterium artocarpous; assembly: GCF_046159765.1. NCBI lineage: Bacteria > Pseudomonadati > Pseudomonadota > Gammaproteobacteria > Enterobacterales > Pectobacteriaceae > Pectobacterium > Pectobacterium artocarpous. The sequence goes on along the minus strand of NZ_JBJXVK010000017.1, from coordinate 53,145 downwards.
GATTGTCTGGTCGCTGTCACCGGAACAGGCTCAGGCGATGCAGAATCTGCCTGTAGAAGCATTCAATCGTCAGGTCGCGATGGCATTTGATATGCGATTGGGGCTGTGTGAACTGGAAAGCGAGCGCCAGACTTTCCCGCTGACCGGACGCTACGCCCGCAGTTTTGCGGCACATCGGCTGGTACTGGTCGGCGACGCGGCGCACACCATTCATCCGCTGGCAGGACAAGGCGTTAATCTGGGCTTCATGGATGTCGCCGAGCTGATTACGGAGCTGAAGCGTTTACAGACGCAGGGCAAAGATATTGGCCAACACATTTATCTACGACGCTATGAGCGCCGCCGCAAACACAGCGCCGCCGTGATGCTCGCCAGCATGCAGGGATTCCGTGAGCTGTTTAACGGCGACAATCCAGCGAAAAAACTGCTGCGTGATGTCGGTCTGGTACTGGCGGATAAACTGCCCGGCATTAAACCTACGCTAGTACGTCAGGCAATGGGATTGCACGATCTGCCAGACTGGCTTAGCGCCGGAAAATAGTAAAACCGGAATAAATAATACCTCTCGCCGTGTCAGCGGCGAGATATTAATTAAACACCTAACGTATTTAACCACCCGCCTTTATTCAATCAGCATTTCTCGAATATCCACCTTATTCTTTCAATATAATTAGCAACATCATTATATTTACATTAATTAATATTTTATATAAAAAACAAACAATTAAATTAATTTATTTCAAGATAGTGACATGGGTGAAGTCATATTTATCATTAAACCTTCGCATTCCTCTTCTATTCAAGAAAAATTTACGTTATAACGTCCACAACAAGGATGGTTTAACAAGGAGTTACACGAATGGCTAATTCTATTTTCATGAAAATAACGGGAAAAATTCAGGGACTGATCTCCGAGGGGTGTTTAAGCATCGACTCTGTAGGGAATAAACATATTTCTGGCCACGAGGATGAAATTTTTGTTTATGCCACAAATTACGACCTATCACGAGATCGGCACGTCAACCATCACCCCTTTTCCGTGACCAAGGTCGTTGATAAATCGACACCGCTCCTACTCACCAGCATCTCCAACAATGAACTTCTGGAAGTTGAATTGAGGTATTACCGTACCTCAGCCAGCGGTACACAAGAGAACTACATGACCATCACATTGAGGGATGCGTCTATTGTCAATCTCTCTAATCAGAATCCCAACTCATTGACGCATAGCGACATGCAGCCGTTTGAAACCCTGAGCCTGCGCTATGAAAGCATTACCTGCCAGCACAATATCGCGGGTACATCGGGGTACAGCATATTAACTGAGAATATGTACTGATAAGCCATGAATAAATTCAATGATATTATCAACGAATGCGACCTTAGCTTTTCCGATTGGGGAAAGAACTACCCACGTTGGTCTTCGCTTGATGCAGCTTGGTGGAAAACATTTGGCGGTAATGATTACTTAAATAAATACAAAGATGGATATGTCATTTTCCACCGGGAGAAAATAAAAGAGATTGCTCGACAATATAAAATACCTGCGACTCTTCTCGCATCTGTTGCCCATGCAGAGGCCGGAGGAATGGTTGATTATTTCAAATATCCAACATTATTTGGTAGACAGGTGGTGTATTCTTACGGTGGTTGGTCAGGAATGGAAAAGATCATACCGCCCCCAGAGAAAACATCAATAGGTATTATCGCCATGCAAATTAGGGTGGTTGCCGAAATTTTCGGCAAGAATCCCAGTGCACTAAGGAATGCTGAAGCAACATACATCTCTATCTGCTTAAATAAGGATAATTTTAACCTAGCAATGGTCGCCCGCCATCTTTACGAGTTAATAAATTATGATTATCCCGGTACTGATACTTTGAACCTAACCGACGAGCAGTTCATCCTTGCAGGTTCGCGCTACAACAGAGGTATTGAACGCAGCCGCAGTGATTTTATTCGATCGATAAATGATGTAGAAAAAATCTCTTATGAAGAAAGGAACTGGTCATCATACGGTAGATCGATGCTAAACCATCGAGAAAAAATAACAAAACTGCTTTATGAGGTTACGACTCCGCCCCAAAATAGTGACAGTAATTAAAATTACGAGAACTCTTATATGCCAAACTATAGCAACATGACTTACAACATTCTATTTTATTTTTATTCAATTCTCTGCGCTTTTATTATATTGATCACGTCAATAAGAGATTACGAAGGGATGGTTGATGGGGTAGAAATAAGAAATCTCTGTGAGATACCTGAAGGAGATTCCGATGGTTTCTTTTCGTTTATTATTATTCCGCTATCTATCCCCTTCTTTATTGTAAAGAAAAGTTTAGCTAGGGCAATCACTTTTATTATTTTATTATTTTATTATTTTTGGAGTTTTTATATTAGATTTAATTTTTGCTAAAATAAAAAACCATAACACCTTTGCACACTAGCCTATGGGTTATAAAAAAAGCATCATTAATATGCGGAAAAAAATGATAAGCAATGTGATGATGAAAATAAATATCTTAAATTTCCGTTCATGCCCCTCATAAACCAGGCTTATCTCGCCATAATAAGCCCAGTTGATGATGGAGAATTACGGCATATTTTCCTGCGGCGAGGGGATGCGAACCCGATTGGCGGACAGGTAACCCACGATGGCAATACCAAACACGCCCCAAGGCAGTAGCGAAACGATCTGGGACGATGAACCGCTCAGCACATCCACGTTTCTGACCACCATAATCAGCGCCAGAAGCATAGCCACGGTGGAGATCAGCGGTGCCCATAAGCGGCTCCAGTTTGATACCGGAAGATGTGTTTCTCGCTGGAAAAAACGAATGACAGCCAGCGAAACACCAACCTGAAGCAACAGAATCGCCATCGTCGCAATCGCCGATCCTAACGCAAAGATCTGCATCATTGGATCGAGATCCGCCACCACCATCGCACACAGCACGGCGAGCACAAGGACCGTCTGTACCATGCTCGCCACGTAAGGCGTCCCTTTATTTTTGCTGACCATCGCCAGCCTGGAAGACAGCACACCATCACGCCCAATACTAAACAGGTAGCGTGAGATATTGTTGTGAAACGCCTGCGCAGCCGCAAACAGACTGGTGATCAACAACAGCGATATCATCTGCTCAGACCATTTGCCAATCAGCGCAGTCGACACATTAAGAATAAAACGTCCAGGGTCGTTAATCGCCTGCAGCCTAACCTGATCGACCCCGTAGGCCTGTACCATCATCCAACTGGTGAAAGAAAAGAACAGCATAATCAAGATAACCGCGGCCAGCGTCGCACGAGGAATCGTTTTTTCCGGGTTACGGCACTCTTCACCGTAGATCGCCGTGGATTCAAATCCGATAAACGCAGCGATACTGAAAATCAGCGCAATGCCAATGCTGCCTTGATTAATCACACTGGGCGAAAACGCCTCCAGCGTGAGCGGTGGTGTATCGTGCGACAGCAGCACCGCGATATCCACTACCAGCATGATGCCCACTTCCATCAGCATCAGTACGCCGAGTACGCGTCCGCCGACCTCCACACTCTCAACCCCCAACAGGCACATCAGCAAAAGCATCGCTACACTGTAGCCCCACCACGGCAGTTCAATACCAAGATGTTCTTGTAAATACATGCTGCTGAAGAAGCCAAACATCGCAACCACCGCGATCTGAATGGCAAAATAGGCCAGCAGCGCGACGGATAAGGCACTAAAGCCCGCACGGCGCCCCAATCCCAGCGTGATATAGCTGTAAAATGCACCGGCGTTAGTCACATAGCGGCTCATGGCGATATAGCCAAAAGAGAAAATCAGCAGTATACCGCCAGCCATCAGATAGACCGCAGGGATTCCCGCACCGTTGCCTGCGGAGATGGCGACGGGCAGACCGCCGACCACGCCGGTCAACGGCGAAGCGGCAGCGACCACAAAAAAGACCAACGACCACAGCCCCAGACTGTTTTTCTTCAATTGATGCGTATTCATCTTGCCCTCGGATACACAAAACGAACCCGATAGCGTAATACTGTGCAATCGGGCTGGTGGTAAATCCCTTGCCGTCATGCCACCTTACAGGCAAGCGCGATACAGCGATTCGATGTCCTGACGCGAAGCTGGGCGCGGATTCTGTTCCAGGCTCACGCCCATCGTCTGCATGCAGTTGTCCGCCAGCCAGGGAATATCCTGTTCGCGTACGCCCAGATCGCGGAGTGTAAACGTCAACCCGATATTTTCCAGCAAACGCTGTACCAGATAGACGCTATGCCTTGCCCGTTCGGCGTCATCCAGATGCGTTACGCTATCGCTCATCGCACCGGTAACGGCAGCGAACCCCGCAACATTGTCATCACAGGAAAAACGCATCAGTTCGGGATACAACGCGGCAAGCCCTTCACCGTGAGTGATGTTGTACAACCCGCTCAGCGGGTGTTCCATCGCATGCGGCAAACCGCAGGCCGACATCCCTATCGCCATTCCGCCCAACGTATTCGCCCAGCAGACCTGATCCCAGGCATCCAGATCGGTCACATCCCGGCAGACACGCGGTAGATAGGTGGTCAGTAGCCGAATGGCGCGCTCGGTCATGATTTCCGTCATCGGATTGCAGAACTTGCCCACCCGGGCTTCAATGTTATGGCTCAGTGCATCAAAGCCCGTTGACGCCACCATACGGGATGACTGCGTGACCATTAGCGTTGGGTCGACAATGGCGGTTTTCGCGTACAGCGCAGGCGAGAAAAACACCGGTTTATCATGGGTTTCAGGATTCGTGAAGACGGCGACGCAGTTGCCTTCGCTGCCCGTCCCCGCTGTGGTGGTCACCAGCACCAGAGGCAGCGCTTCATTGCTGGTTGGCGGCTGAAAGAGATAATCCACCAGATTGCCCGTATGACATGCCATAAACGCGATGCCTTTCGCCGCGTCCATCACGCTCCCGCCGCCGACGCCAAGCACCACATCACACTGTTGTTCACGCGCCAGCGCGGCGCCATCATCTACGGTGGTGGTAAGCGGGTTTGCCTCAACGCTGTCGAAGAGCACCCAGCGCACGCCGCGCTGGGTTAGCAGATCGGTCAATCGTGCAAGCAGCCCCGTTTGACGGCAGCTGGTTTTTCCCGTTACCAGCAGCACGCATTTCCCCCACTGCGCGACTTCCTCACCAACGCGGGTGACCTCTCCCCGGCCAATACAAAGTTTGACCGGTTGTGAATAGGTAAATGTCATCACCGTCTCCTCACACCGTTGCCGCAGAGGCACTGGCGTGCTCGGCCTGCTCGACTACGCTGTTCAGCGCAGATTCAAACGCATTCAGCGCATAGTCCAGCTCTTCTTCACTGATCGTTAGCGGCGGCAGGAAGCGGAACACCGCCAGATTATTGATGGTGAAGTTCACCTGGATACGCCATTTTTCCACCAGCAATCCGGCAATCGCCGCAGAATAGTATTCCCCCATGCTGGCGTGCAGCGCCTCCGGTAAACGCCCGAACTCAAGACCAATCATCAGGCCTTTACCGCGAACGTCTTTAATCACCTGCGGATGACGCGCCTGAATATCACGTAACCGCTGCATCATCAGCGCACCTTTGCGCTCCGCCATGCCGCAGAGATCGTGTTCGATGATGAACTGTAATGCGCCCAGTGCCGCCGCGGCGCTCAGCGTGTTCTCCTGATAGGTGGCGGTATGGTGATAGCAGGTTTCGATAGTGCCGTACGCGGCTTCATATAACGCTTCCGTACAGAGATAGCCACCAAACGGCACCAGCCCACCGGACAGCCCTTTGGCAAAGACAATACAATCCGGCACCACGTCGTCGTGTTCACAGCACCAGAACTTACCAGTACGCGCCGCACCACACTGAATTTCATCCAGAACCAGCAGCGTGTCATAGCGGTCACACAGTTCACGCGCGGCCTTCAGATAGCCAGCCGGTGGCACAATAATGCCGCCTTCCCCCTGAATCGGCTCCACGACAAACGCTTTGTATTTTCCGGTCGCCAGCGCACTTTCCAGCTCCGCGACAGAACCGTAGGTCACATGATCGATATTGCCCAGCGTGGGCTGCTGCCCTGCACGCCATTTATCCTTGCCGCCGAGTGAGACCGCGCCGGATGTCTTGCCGTGAAACGCGCCCAGCGTCGCCAACAAATGGGTTTTGTGCGCTTTATCGCGGGTACCGAGCTTAACCAGCTTGATCATCCCTTCAATCGCCTCCGCGCCCCCAGTCGCGGTGCCCATTTTGGTCAATTTGCCCTGCGGCGAGAGCAGCGCCATGTTATGTGCCAGCGCCGCCGCCACGTTGTGATAGGAAATTGCGCCCATCATGAACAAGCGGTTGTCGAAACACTTCTGCAAACAGGACCACACGAACTCATTGTTATTGCCGACAGTCACCACCCCGACGGCACCAATCATATCCAGATGCTTCTCGCCTTTATCGTCGATAAAGGTGCAGCCCTCAGCCCGAACAAAGTATTTGGCATGGCCGTCCAGAGACCGCATGCGGTTCAAGTGGGTCAATTGCAGCGCGCGCGTGGTGTCACCATCCAGTGCGATCGCATCATCAATGGTGTAAAAACCCGGTACAACGTCTTTTGCCTGTGCCATAAACAACCTCACAATATTCACAAGGGACAGCTTCACAAGAGAAATGTGCAATAGCGCACGGTGTGGAGCGTTTATAGCAATGGCTAGGGTGGGCAAAATAGAATAAATCGGTACACGCCACGGTGCAGCGTTAGCGTCTTTTTGGTGCACACTGCGCCAAAAAATAGAACTGAGCACCAAAAAACGCAGCGCAGAATATAACCTTCAGCGTCTCGGTGATATAGCAACGCCGGTTCAGCACTGGCGGATACGGTTCTGATAGCGCACAGCCTGTAGCCGTGCCAGATAGTGTTGTGGTGAACAGGAAGAGAACGCCTTGAATTCGCGGAAAAAATGCGACTGGTCGGCGTATTCAAGGCGCTGCGCCAACGTAGTCAGGCTGTCGATATTTCCCTGGTTGAGTAACGCAAGCGCTCTCTGGAAGCGGATCGTGCGGCAGAATGTTTTGGGCGACATGCCGCAGTTATCATGAAACAAACGGTGGATATAGCGTGCAGAATAGAGCGTTTTCCTCTCCAGCTCGTCTACCCGAATTTTGCCGTCATGCGCCATAATCAGGTCTATAATCTGCAATAACAGCGACGGTGCAGAGCGGTTCGTCCAGTAGGAAAAATAGTGTAGAAACACATCAACTTGCTCGTTGAAATCCTGACTATTCACCAGCCGCCGCAGCAGACGTGGCACATCAGGTGCCACCTCGTCGAAAGGGATTTCCTGCCCTGCCAGTTCCATCGGAGAAAGATCGAGAAAAGCGGGCATGATCCCCGGCATAAAGCGTACGCCAAAATAGCGCTCGCCGGGCATCAGCCGGGTAATCTGCGCCGATGCCGTGCTACCGCAAACGCGCCCACCAGGCGCATCACGACAGCAGTGCAATAGGAGATCAACACTGCCATCCGGCACGGCCAGCGTCATCGGCTCGGCACGATCGACCGTGAAGCTGTAAAAATGGGCAATGGGAGACTGGCTGATGCTTTTCTTCAGGTAATCTTCCGCCGCATTAATAACAAACCACGGCTGCAACGGCCGCACGCGAAACGACGCTGAATCAGGATGCATTGACCTTCTCCCCCGCAAAGATAACAGGGAAGATCAGGCAATTTTTGCGCCAACTCTTTTTTCGTCAGCGCGTGTCAGTCATCAGGTGTCTGGTCCGACCCTAACTACTAATTTACCGAAGTTACGACCGTGCAGCAGGCCGATAAAGGCTTCAGGGGCGTTTTCCAACCCGTCGACGATCTCTTCCCGGTATTTGATCTTACCTTCTGCCACCCACGGCGCCACCTCCTCCCAGAACTCATCGAAACGATGCCCGTAATCATCAAAGATGATGAACCCCTGCATCCGAATACGTTTCTTCAGAATCGTGCCCGCCAACAGCGGTAAACGATCGGGGCCATCGGGCAAACCTGTTGCATTGTAGCCAGAGACTAATCCGCATACCGGAATACGCGCCGAGGTATTCAGCAACGGCAGCACGGCGTCAAAGACTTTCCCGCCGACGTTTTCAAAGTAGATATCAATACCCTGCGGACAGGCTTGTTTCAACTGTTCTGCAAAATCATCCGCCCGGTGGTCGAGGCAAACATCAAACCCCAGCACTTCAACCGCGTAGCGACACTTCTCCGCCCCACCCGCTACGCCAACAACCCGGCAACCTTTCAGTTTCCCAATCTGGCCAACCGTTGCACCAACGGGGCCGGTCGCCGCAGCGACCACCAGCGTTTCCCCTGCTTTAGGCTGGCCAATATCCGTCAGACCCATATACGCGGTGAAGCCAGGCATACCCAGCACGCCTAACGCATAGGAAGGATTAGTCGGCGACTGCCCCAGATTCGTTAATCCTTTACCGTCGGAAAGCGCGTAGTCCTGCCAGCCGCTGTAGGACAGCACCCAATCGCCGGTCTGATAATCCGGGTGTCTGGACGCCACTACACGGCTCATTGTCCCGCCGACCATCACTTCATCCAGCTCGACAGGTTTGGCATAAGAAGGGGCGTCGCTCATGCGGCCACGCATATAGGGGTCAAGGGAGAGGAACACCGTACGCAGCAGAATATGCCCAGTGTCGGTCAGCGGAACAGGCTGTTGTTCCAGACGGAAATTCGCTTTCGTCGGTGCGCCGTGCGGGCGCTGAGCCAGAACCACACGGCGGTTAATTTGATCGGTTTGCGACATCGTATCCTCCGTTAAACCAAGCGTGTTGATAAAATCACTTCGTTAACAATAGGATAGGTTCTTTCTTCTGGCTACGCAAACCGTGCGGCATTCATTATGCTGCTTTGCTTTTCTCGTAACGCGACATACGTTCCAGATACCCCATGACAAGTGCAGACAGCACAAACGTCAAATGGATAATCACGTACCACATCAGCTTGTTATCCGGGATATTGCGGGCATCCATAAACACACGTAGCAGGTGGATCGACGAGATAGCGACAATCGAGGCAGCCACTTTGTTTTTCAGCGAGCCGGAATCCATCTTACCGAGCCAGTTCAGCTTTTCTCTGCCTGTGGAGATATCCAGAGACGAGACAAAGTTCTCGTAACCGGACAGCATCATCATCACCAGCAATCCGCCAACCAGTGTCATATCGATCAATGACAGCAGCACCAGTACCAAATCTGCTTCAGCGATATCCAGAATATTAGGCAGGACGTGGAACACCTCCTGGAAAAACTTGATCGCCAGCGCCAGCAAACCCAGCGATAACCCAAGATAAACCGGGGCAAGCAGCCAGCGCGATGAGTACATCAGATTCTCAATAAAACGTTCCATAACTCACTATATGCAGGTGGAAAAGAGGCAAATAATAGCGAAAAGTCCTGCGGTGGTGTTAATCAATTCTTGAACAGATTGCACTATTGTCACGCAAAGGATGTTCACTTGATAATGCCACATGCGAAGGGTTCTTCGGCAGGCTAAAAACTGAAATGTATTTTGGCCGGAAGTGGCCGGGTGTGACACCTGAAGACGTTATGCTGCATGTGGGTGTATATCCGGTGGTATAACGAACGTCGTATCAAACTGTCTCTGGGTGGTGTCAGCCCGGAAATGTACCGTCCGACAACGTGGAATCACGAGATAAAGCGGCCCAGGAAAACATCCGCCCCCCAAAACGATACGTTAGAACGATGTTGACAACGCAGGGAAGTGTCCCTGACGCAGCAGACGATTTCAGCCGCAGGTAATGGACAAGCAGGTCCATTGGCCGCCCACATCCAACTCGCCGAAGACGGAGTAGAAGTCTTCATTGACATCGTCTTTGGAAACGAAGTCGGCGGCAGGCCGGACGGGGAAGCGAATGATTTGCCTGTCATCCTCAATAGTCCTGAGCGCTCAACTTTTCGCCCATTCTCGCCAGAAATGCGAATATTTCTCCACAAGCGTGGCGGGATCTGTTGGCTTGCGACCCGTGAGACGCTCGATGGTATCCGTCTCAACAGCCATCTGGCCGAGCCCGACTGCCGCTTCATTGCTCACCATGTCGTCACTGCACCATAACACTGGCGACTTCGAACTGTCGCCTTCACTGGTTCGAGGCACGCCGAGCTTGTCCAGATGCGCATAGAAGGTTTCGGCATCAACCGGCCTGTATTCCAACGGGATGCCCGAAGCGGCGGCAATCATCTCTACGATCTTCCTTTCGGTGATCGGCAGACCGCAGACATCATAAGCGGTGTTCAGCTCCCCCTTTCCGAGCAGCAACGCAGCGCCGACCCGTCCACTATCGTCCTTGGCAACGAACGTTGCCGGGTGTTCGCCTGCGGTCGTCGTCCATTTATTGTCGCACCGCAGCGCCATCTTCACGCCATCGAGGAAGTAGTTTTCGAGGTAAAGGTTATTACGCATGATGTTAAAGGATAGGCCCGAATTTCCGATGTAGGCCTCGGTAAACGTGTGGTCCGGGATGACGTATTGCCCATATCCCTGCCGGTTGGCGCCAAAGCTGGATGTGTAGGTCAGGTGCTCTATCCCCGCATCGACCGCCGCATCAATGACGTTACGGTGCTGAAGCTGTCGGGGCAGACCGATATACACCCCTGAAACCATCCAGACGCGCTCAGCGCCAGCGAAAACATCTTTCATCCCCGCGCGATCGTCATAGCTCGCTGCGGCGATCGTTACTCCCTTCGACTTCCAGTCTTCCAACGTTTCGACAGGAATACGCGAGGGATCCGGACTGGTGAAGATCAACTCTCTACCGGATACCGCGTCAAGCATGTTGCTTGCAACGCGACCACCAAGCTGGCCGTCAGCCCCCATAACCACATAACGCATAATCAAACTCCTTCACATTTGGAAACAGAAGCTATTAAAGCCTCTCATTAGTTTGCCGAGGGTGCAAACATGCCCTCCAGCGCCTATCCGGACAAGGTTTCGGAACTGATTCGTGAGATTGCCTCCTGAAGTTTTTTCTCGTCCTCCGGCGATAGCGAGGAGCGGATGATCCTTGCGTCGATGTCGGCGAGTTCGGCCAGGACCTTTTCTGGCTGAACCTTGCGGACCAGAAGGAAGAGCGCGGAGGTGTTGGTGTTGGGCTGGACGGTCGCGGCGACCTCCCTCTTTTATGCAGCAATCGGCCAGCGCGCCGGAGCCAGCACTGACAAGACCGCGTCTCCGCAGATATTCCTTCTGCTGTTTTCTCAGGCGCGTAAGAATTTCCTCAGTCCTTACGAGAGTATCGGAGGCAATGACGACAAATTCCGACATTTCAGTTCCTTTGCTGCTGCTTGCCTGCATGTGGTTTATCTACGCTCATTGAAAGTAGTTTATTGTGCTTTTCGTGCGAAGAATAAAGACACGTTCATGAAGCCATACATCGATCACCATACGTCCACCAGCTCGACAGGGGACGATTTGCCTCGCTATGTCCTGCTCATCTCACTGGTAGCCTCATATCGGTGCGGCTTGGGAAGCGCCGACACGAACTCCTGCTTGCCCGGCCGGGGAGACACGTTGAGAATAGCGTCCATCATGGGAATGCGAACGATCCAGTGAGCCGAATCACAGTTAATACAAAATAAAAAACCACCCGAAGGTGGCCGAAGTATTCGTTTTTGAAAGCCGACAGTTAGCGAAGCCAACTTTCGACTACTCCATTCTTGTCGAAAGAAATCACAAGTGGTTGAGCCCCCTTTCCGCTCTGATTGTTTGCGACTTTCGCTGCTGAAGATGCGCCAGAAATAGGAACCAGAGACGCTGCCGCCCCAATTAAGTCAAATCCTTCATCTACAGGGTAATACCAAATTTCAGTGCCACTTGAATCGAAGCTGATAAATCTTGGCTCCGGTTCACCAAAGTCTCTTCTCACATCAGATTTAGTCGTTTTACCAACGATCAGATGCTTAGTTAAATATTCATGACTTAACTTGTCCTCATTGCCGCCAAGAGAAATCCCTCCAGAGGAGCAACCAGCCAGTAGCAAGGCACTTAACACTATACTTGGTAAGGCTTTCATAACAATCTCCTAAATTAATCAGGCGAAATTCAATTTACGAGATTGTAAGTTTTTTGTACATAGTGTCACATAAAATGACACTATGTTCGTTGTGATTTTTTAAAGGGTGGATTTGCCCCCCATATATCCAGACGTTTTTTCGCGGGGATTACCAAATCCTTTCACTTCCGAATATGTGAGGCCAGATTTTGTTGGCGATGGTCAAGTGATTTGCAAATGATCGCCGACTAAAATACAAACGGGTACTCAAGTCAAATGCAATTACGCAGCCAGTAAGTCCGGGAACGTAAAATGCCATCAGAGCCCCTTAGCGCGCCCGACTCCCGCCGGGCCGTCTGCGCGGGCGGGGAAATCAGTGACACAGCTGTGCCAGGTCGTCTCCGGACAGACCGGTCATTTTCATCACCATGCTGCGGTCCAGACCGTTCTCCAGCATCGTGCGGACGATTTTCAGGGCCGGCTCGCGCTCACCCTCGCGTTTGCCTTCCTGACGGCCTTCGACGCGGCCACGTTCGAGGCCCTTCTGCTCGCCCAACTGAATGCCCTTCTCGCTGCCATACTACGGTAGGTCATGATGCCGTCGTCCGGGATGATCAGCAGCAGCTTTTTATGCCCAGCATCGAGATAGCGTTGCATGGCAGCCACGCCATAGCGCAGGAGGCGGGGGCATGTGGCTGTCATGCGGTCACCGAACTCAAGAATAAAACGGCTCATCGCCAGCCACCAGTTCTGGATTGGCATGCTCCATTTTTTCGACGCCGACTGTATCGCCAGATAAACAACTTTCCGCACTGAGTCATCCGTTGGGCACACTTTGCGTTTCTCCTGCCGTATCACACTATTCAGCGATTCGATGACATTCGTCATATAGATGGCCTTACGGACAGACTCAGCGCCTTGACGTCGCACTGCTGGCGGCCACGAACAGCGACAACCCATCGGTATCGTTCAGGGTATAGGCTTTGCCGGTGGTGCGGGCCTGCCGGGCGACGGCATCAGTTAACGCCATAGGGTATGCCTCCTTCAAGGTTGAAGAGAGGTGTACCGCGCACAGGGAAGCGACTCAGCAAACAAGCCGCATCCGTAACGCACCCGATTTTCGTGTACTATTCGTGTACTAATTGTGTACTACTTCGGCGTGGTTGACGGTGGATTTCGCTGGATGCTCAACAGAGCGATTAGCTTGTTAAATTAGATAGCTACAGATCGTGATGGACGTCTATAGAATAAGAATTGGAGCGGGAAACGAGACTCGAACTCGCGACCCCGACCTTGGCAAGGTCGTGCTCTACCAACTGAGCTATTCCCGCATATCGGACAGACATTAACAGGCGTTACGTCTGATTACTGCACACTGATTGTATGGTGACAAACAGCGATAAAATGTGGAGCGGGAAACGAGACTCGAACTCGCGACCCCGACCTTGGCAAGGTCGTGCTCTACCAACTGAGCTATTCCCGCCCGGGAAATTCTTACTCAATGTTGAAGTTCTTTAATTGAAATTCTTCATCGGTATGGGGTGCGCATTATACGAGAAATCCGTTTAACCGCAAGCCCCAAAAAATGAAAAATAGCCTGACTGCTGATAAAAAAAACAATACGCTGACAAAATAGACGTTATGGCGTAAATAGCAGCAGTTCGCTGCACATCACGCCCTACCCATCTTGCTTCATCTACAGCCGCAAAAAATTTTCACGGTAATAAGCCAGTTCCGCCAGTGATTCACGAATATCATCCATCGCCTGATGCGTGCCTTGTTTCTTATAGTCCGCCAGAATTTCCGGCTTCCAGCGTCGCGCCAGCTCTTTGAGCGTGCTGACATCCAGATAGCGGTAGTGGAAGTAGGCTTCCAACTCCGGCATATAGCGAAACAGGAAGCGGCGATCCTGACCAATACTATTGCCACAAATCGGCGATTTACCCGCCGGCACCCATTTTTGTAGAAACGCCAGCGTTTCCAACTCGGCGGCTCGTTCGTCCGTGGTGCTGGCTTTGACGCGCTCCGTCAGGCCACTGGCGCCGTGTGTGCGTACATTCCAGTCATCCATCAGCGCTAACTGGCTATCCGACTGGTGTACCGCTAGTACCGGCCCTTCGGCCAACACGTTCAGATTAGCATCCGTCACCAGCGTTGCGATCTCAATAATGCGATCGCGATCCGGGTTCAGGCCGGTCATTTCGAGATCGATCCAGATCAGATTATTTTCATCTACCATCGTGGGTGTTCCTGTTGCGTGGGTGTTACTGTTGCCTTGTGCCCTGTCATCGATATAAGGATAACAGTATCAGTCCCAGCGCTGATACCGACAAGGTGGTATCCGTTAATTAAAATCAAATAGGGTGTATTATAGTCTGTTGAAACGCGGCGGGCGATAACGCACTGCCGCGAACGATAAATCGCATTAAGTGAGGCTCAGTGAGCAAAAAGAAACTGTCGAAAGGTCAGCAGCGTCGGGTTAGCGCCAACCACCAGCGTCGCCTGAAAAAAACGGAAAGCAAAGTCGAATGGGAAGATAGCCAACTGGGCGATGTGCAGGAAGGCATTATCATCAGCCGATTCGGTATGCACGCCGATGTGGAAGCCACCGATGGCGTGGTGCACCGCTGCAACATTCGTCGGACCATTTTATCGCTGGTGACTGGCGACCGCGTCGTCTGGCGACCCGGCCATGAATCGCTCGCTGGCATCAGCGGGATCGTGGAAGCCGTTCATCCCCGTCATTCCGTCCTGACACGCCCTGACTATTACGATGGCATTAAGCCAATCGCCGCCAATATCGATCAAATCGTGATCGTCTCCGCGATCTTGCCTGAACTGTCACTGAACATTGTCGATCGCTATCTGGTCGCCTGCGAGACGCTGGAGATCGAACCGCTGATCGTACTGAACAAAATTGATCTGCTGGATGACGAATCCCGCCAGTTTATTGATAAGTTGATGGATATCTACCGTGCGCTCAACTATCGCGTGCTGATGGTTTCCAGCCATACTCAACAGGGTATGGCTGAACTGGAACAGGCGCTTACCGACCGTATCAGTATTTTCGCCGGACAGTCAGGCGTAGGGAAATCCAGCCTGCTTAATGCGTTGCTCGCACTGGATGAAGAACGCATTCTGGTGAATGAGGTTTCCGATACCTCAGGATTAGGACAGCACACGACCACCGCCTCCCGACTTTACCATTTCCCGCACGGCGGCGACGTCATCGATTCGCCAGGCGTGCGCGAATTTGGTCTGTGGCATCTGGAACCCGAACAGGTTACGCGTGGTTTCATCGAGCTGCGCAAATACATCGGCTCGTGTAAATTCCGCGACTGTAAACATGAAAACGATCCGGGCTGTGCCATTAACGCCGCACTTAAGCGCGGAGAGATTGCCGTAGAGCGCTATGATAACTATCACCGGATTCTGGAAAGCATGGCGCAAGTAAAAACGCGTAAAGGCTTTTCAGATACAGATAACTGACATTTATCATGACCATCGTTACAATGCGCCCCCTTTGAGAGTTAACGAATCCGCTGACTCTCTGGGCTACCGCTGGCAACGTCAGGCGTGTTCCCCAAGCAGCTTATTTATGGCGCACTATTAATCCAAGAGGCTCACCGTGCTGGATAATATCAAAATCAAATTACAGTATTGGCTTCCTAAGATCTGGCTGACTCGCTTAGCTGGCTGGGGAGCAAATAAGCGTGCGGGAAAACTCACCAAGCTGGTGATCGATCTGTTTGTCCGCCAATACAACGTCAACATGCAGGAAGCGCAGCAGCCGGATACCGCATCCTATCGCACGTTTAACGAATTTTTCGTTCGCCCTCTGCGTCCAGGTATTCGCCCTATTGATTCTCATGCGCACCGTCTGGTGCAACCTGCTGACGGCGTGCTGTCGCAGTTTGGCCCTATTACCGACGGTAAGTTGATTCAGGCGAAGAAGCACGACTACACGCTGGAAGCGCTGCTGGCTGGCAACTATATGATGGCCGAGCTGTTCCGCGACGGTCTGTTTGCCACCATTTATCTTTCACCGCGTGATTACCACCGCCTTCACATGCCGTGCGATGGCGTGCTGCGTGAGATGATTTATGTGCCGGGCGATCTGTTCTCCGTCAATCTGCTGACGGCCGATAACGTGCCGAATCTGTTTGCGCGTAACGAACGCGTCATTTGCCTGTTCGATACTGAATTCGGGCCATTGGCACAAATTCTGGTCGGTGCGACCATTGTCGGTAGCATCGAAACCGTGTGGTCAGGCGTGGTGACGCCACCGCGTGAAGGTATCATCAAGCGTTGGACTTACCCGCAGGCGGGTGAAGAAGGCGCCGTCGTACTGGCGAAAGGCGAGGAAATGGGCCGCTTCAAGCTGGGTTCAACGGTGATTAACCTGTTTGCCGCAGGCAATAATCTCCAGTTTGCCGCCCATCTGAATACCATGAGCGTGACCCGTGTGGGTGAACCGTTTGCCGAAGTCCGTCAGGATGAACCAACACCTGTCGTCTTCCCGGAAGGAACCGAACTGGCAGCAAACGACGCCGCACCGTCGCCTGTCGTTGCAACGCCTGGGTCTGTTCAGGCTGCGGAACAAAATATTGCGGCTGACGCCTCCGGCCAGACGGGCCGCAAACCCGATGCGCCGTAAATAGCGTCTGACCTTAGTCGCTTGTACAGAGTGTTGTTTGTAAGAAGGTAGCTAACGTGCGTCTGATTCTGACTTTTCTTCTGGGATGTTTATTATCAACTGCCACGCTGGCTGCCGCTGCGCCTAATGAGGCGCAGCTACGCCAGCAACTACAGCAGGCAGAAGCCAACAAAGGTGCAGCCGATCAGGCAAAAATTGTTGAGGAATATCAGGCTGCACTCAACACCTTGCAGGATCGCAAAGAGGCGCTGGAACGCGCCACACAGTATCAGCGTGTTATTGATGATTTCCCCAAGCTGGTTCAGGAACTGCGTCGCCAGCTTAATGCCGAAGATGGCAAACTCTCGTCTATTCCAGAGGGGCTATCCAGCAACGATCTTGAACAGCAACTGCTGCAAACAAGCAGCCAATTGCTGGAACAAGCCCGCCAGCTCCAACAGGAACAGGAGAGGCTGCGTGAAATCGGCGATTCACTCAGTCAGCTTCCGCAGCAGCAAACCGAAGCCAGCCGCATGCAAAGCGATGCGGAACGCCGTATTCAGTCTCTCGGTACGCCCGCCACGCCGTTGGGGCAAGCGCAGCTTGTCGCGCTTCAGGCCGAATCTGCTCTGCGCAAAAGCCGGGTGGACGAACTGGAACTGGCGCAGCTGTCAGCCAGCAATCGTCAGGAACTGTCCCGGCTACGCGTCGAGCTGTATAAAAAGCGCCACGACAGGCTGGATCTGCTGCAACAGGATTTACGCAGCAGGCTCAATAACCTACGCCAGCGCGAAGCCGAACAAGCATTAGAGCGCACAGAACTTCTCGCAGAACAAAGCGGTGACTTGCCCAGCGTCATCAGCAAACAGCTACAGGTGAACCGCGAGCTCTCCGTCGCGCTGAACCAACAGGCGCAGCGAATGGACCTCATTGCCTCTCAACAGCGTCAGGCTGCCACGCACACCATTCAGGTTCGTCAGGCGTTGAGCACAATTCGCGAGCAGGCGCAGTGGCTCGGCGTCTCACCAATATTGGGAGAAACGCTACGGGCGCAGATAGCCCGTCTGCCGGAAATGCCCAAACCTCAGTTGCTGGATAGCGACATGGCGCAGTTACGCGTACAGCGGCTGCACTTTGAAGACCTGATCAACAAACCGCAGGATCTTGATAAAGCCAAACAGGATAACGGCGATCCGCTGACCAGCGCACAGCAACGTATTCTGACTGACCAAATACGTACCCAGCGCGACCTGTTGACTTCACTGATCTCCGGCTGTGATTCACAGATACTGGAACTGACCAAACTCAAAGTCGCCAATAACCAGTTGGCAGATGCACTAACCGAAACACGGGAAGCGGCCCATCGCGACCTGTTCTGGGTGGCGGATGTCAATCCCGTAACGTTCGCCTATCCGCTCAAGCTGGTACAGGACCTGACGCGTCTGCTGTCACTGGATACACTAACGCAGTTGGGTAGTGCACTGGTCATGATGGTCACCAGTCAGGAAACCGTGCTGCCTCTGCTGGGCGCACTGCTACTGGTGGGCTTCAGTATCAGCTCTCGTCGTCACTATCATGCGTTTATGGAACGCGCCAGCAGCCGCGTCGGCAAGGTCACTCTCGATCACTTTATGCTAACGCTGCGTACCGTGTTCTGGTCCATTCTTACCGCACTGCCGCTGCCAGTACTCTGGGTCGCGCTGGGCTATGGGCTGCAAAACGCCTGGCCTTATCCGATTGCCGTTGCGATCGGCGACAGCGTGACCGCCACCGTGCCATTGATGTGGCTGGTGATGATCAGCGCCTCATTCGCCCATCCGCAGGGATTGTTCATTGTCCACTTCCGCTGGTCGCCGGAACGCGTCGCCAGAGCGATGCGCTACTATCGCCTTTCTATCGCCTTTATCGTGCCGCTGATTATGGCGCTGATTACGTTCGATAAGCTCAACGATCGCGAATTTTCCAGCACGCTGGGGCGGCTCTGTTTCATCCTTCTCTGTATGGCGTTGAGTCTGGTCACGACCGGATTAAAACGCGCCGGTATCCCGCTGTATCTGGATAAAGAGGGCTCAGGGGAAAACTCTATTAACCGTGCGATGTGGAACATCCTGATCGCTATGCCGCTCGTTGCCGCACTCGCCTCCTGCATCGGCTATCTGGCAACCGCACAGGCGCTGCTGGCACGTTTGGAAACCTCCGTCTCCATCTGGTTCTTCCTGCTGGTGGTTTACCACATTATTCGCCGTTGGATGTTGATTCAGCGGCGTCGCATCGCTTTCGACCGTGCCAAACAGCGGCGTTCGGAGATTCTGGCGCAGCGTGCCAAGGGGGAAGAAGATGCGCCATCTGCATCATCCCATGAAAGCAGCTCGGAAGCGGTGGAAGAACCCGTCGTCGATCTGGACGCCATCAGCGCTAAATCCTTGCAGTTGGTGCGATCCATCCTGACGCTAATCGCCTTGGTTTCTGTGATCGCGCTGTGGTCGGAGATTCATTCGGCCTTCGCCTTCCTGGAAAACATCAGCCTGTGGGATGTCTCCAGCACGGTTAAAGGCGTAGAGAGCGTACAGGCAATTACGCTGGGATCGGTATTGATCGCGATTCTGATCTTCATTATTACTGCGCAGTTGGTACGCAATCTTCCCGCCCTGCTGGAGCTGGCGATCCTGCAACATCTGGATCTGTCGCCGGGCAGCGGCTACGCCATTACCACGATCAGTAAGTATATTCTGATGTTAATTGGCTGCATGATGGGCTTCTCGCTTATCGGGATCGAATGGTCGAAACTACAATGGCTCGTCGCCGCTCTCGGTCTGGGATTGGGATTCGGCATGCAGGAAATCTTCGCCAACTTTATTTCCGGCCTGATCATTCTGTTTGAAAAACCCATGCGTATTGGCGATACCGTCACAATCCGCGATCTCACGGGCAGTGTCATGCGCATTAATACCCGCGCCACCACTATTTCAGACTGGGATCGCAAAGAGATCATCGTGCCGAACAAAGCCTTTATCACCGAGCAGTTCATCAACTGGTCGCTGTCGGATTCGGTCACGCGTGTTGTGATGACGGTGCCTGCCCCTGCGAATGCCAACAGTCAGGAAGTGACGGATCTGCTTATGGATGCGGTGAAACGCTGTTCGCTGATTCTGGATACACCGGAGCCTGAAGTGTTTCTGGTCGATCTGCAACAGGGAATTCAGATCTTCGAGCTGCGTATTTTTGCCGCCGAAATGGGGCACCGTATGCCGCTGCGCCACGAACTGCATCAACTGATTCTGGAAAATTACCGCAAACACAATCTGGATCTTCCTTTCCCTCCGTTCCAGGTGAAAATGGACAATCTGTCACGCAGTGGGAAAACGCTGACGCCACGGCAGCGGACGCCGGGCAGCTTATAAGAAAGGAAAACGGGCGGCAGCCAGATGTGGCGCCGCCCTGTTTCAAACCGGTTACGCGCGCTCTACGGAGAACGCAATCACGTCACTCAACTGCTCGGCATTCAGCGCCAGCATAATCAAACGATCTACCCCCAACGCGACACCCGAACACTCCGGCAAACCGTGTTGCAGCGCCGCCAGCAGGTTTTCATCGATCGGCTGCTGTGGCAAATCACGTGCGGCACGTTTGCGGTTATCCTGCTCAAATCGCTGACGTTGCTCATCGGCATCGGTCAATTCACGGAAGCCATTCGCCAGCTCGATCCCCTTGAAATAGACCTCAAAACGCTCGGCGACGCGATGATCTTCCGAACTGATCTCGGCCAGCGAGGCCTGTGTGGCAGGGAAATGATAGACAAATGCCGGTTTGTCACGCCCGATGTGCGGCTCCACACCGAAAGTAAACAGCATCTGCACCAGTGAATCGCGATCGTCTTCACGGCAGGCGATATCGCCCAGCCCAATTTTTTCTGCCGCTTCGCGCAGTTGCGCTTTGTCAACAGACAGCGGATCGATCTCCAGATGGCGTAGAAATGCCTGCTGATAAGAGAGCATCTCTGCGCTTTCACAATCCAGCACCTGCTGCAACAGGTCATCGACCTCATTCATCAGGCGGTACATATCATAGTGCGGACGATACCATTCCAGCATGGTGAACTCAGGGTTGTGGTGTCGCCCTGACTCTTCATTGCGGAAACTGCGACATAACTGAAAGATCGGTCCGCTGCCAGCAGCCAGCAGACGTTTCATATGGTATTCCGGGCTGGTCATCAAATACAGCGTCATGCCATCCGCCGCACCGGGGCCAACGAAACGCGTCTGAAACGGGCACAAAAAAACATCCGTTACCGTAGCCTGGCTCATCGCAGGCGTATCGACCTCCAGTACACCACGATCGGTGAAGAAACGTCGGATAACTGCAATGATCGACGCTCGTTTCAACAAATTAGCGACAGAAGCACTAGGTTGCCAACTTGTCGTCTCGCGCATGGTTCTTACTCCAAAGTCAAACAGGGGGTGCAGTCTACGCGCATCAGCCCAAATTTCCAGCGGAAAAAAGGCCAGACGCGCTTTTCAGAACGGTATGTTTTATCCTCTAGAAGGGAGCGTTCAGGATAGCAGCCGTAAATTATATCCAGTGGATCATTTTCTTATATTCCCTTCGAAAGGGTTATTAAAGAAATAAAAGCATCATTTCCCTTTAAATAAGCCTTTCGATCACGTTTTTATCAATAAATACGAGACTCTCTGAAAAAACGACAAAATGCGGGATCACATCAAATTTCATCTACCTACAATTCGGTATAATTATTCCCACACAAAAATTATAGGTTTATCTATTCTTTATACATCTATCACATAATTTTCAGCGGGTTTGATATTAAGCTCGGATATAAAGACAGAAATGAATAGATATTATTTTCTTATTTTAACTTAATTAACTTAAGTAACTGGAGGAATGCATTGCAAACCTTTAATGCCGATTTGGCCATTATCGGGGCCGGAGGTGCTGGCCTACGAGCGGCAATTGCTGCCGCAGAAGCCAACCCTCAACTGAAAATTGCACTGATCTCAAAAGTCTACCCAATGCGTAGCCATACCGTGGCGGCAGAAGGTGGGTCAGCAGCAGTGACTCAGGAACACGATAGTTTCGATTATCACTTCAACGACACCGTATCCGGTGGCGACTGGCTGTGTGAACAAGACGTTGTTGAGCATTTCGTCAAACACTGCCCGGAAGAGATGATTCAACTGGAACAGTGGGGCTGCCCCTGGAGCCGTAAACCGGATGGTTCTGTCAACGTTCGCCGCTTTGGCGGGATGAAGATCGAACGGACCTGGTTTGCTGCCGATAAAACCGGCTTCCACATGCTGCATACGCTGTTCCAAACTTCCCTTAAATATCCGCAAATCCAACGTTTCGACGAGCACTTTGTCCTCGACGTTCTGGTCGATGACGGCCAGGCGCGCGGTCTCGTTGCCATCAATATGATGGAAGGTTCGCTGATTCAGATCCGTGCTAATGCCGTGGTACTGGCAACAGGCGGTGCAGGTCGTGTGTACCGTTACAACACCAACGGCGGCATTGTCACTGGTGATGGCATGGGCATGGCGTTCCGTCACGGTGTGCCGCTGCGTGATATGGAATTCGTTCAATATCACCCGACCGGTTTGCCCGGTTCCGGTATCCTGATGACCGAAGGCTGTCGCGGCGAAGGCGGCATCATGGTCAACAAAGACGGCTACCGTTACCTGCAAGACTACGGCATGGGCCCGGAAACGCCGCTCGGCCAGCCGAAAAACAAATACATGGAGCTGGGGCCGCGCGATAAAGTATCGCAAGCGTTCTGGCACGAATGGCGCGCAGGCCGCACCGTCTCAACCCCGCTGGGCGACGTGGTTTACCTCGATTTGCGCCACCTCGGCGAGAAGAAACTTCTGGAACGTCTGCCGTTCATCTGCGAACTGGCAAAAGCCTATGTCGGCGTCGATCCGGTGAAAGAGCCGATTCCTATTCGTCCTACCGCGCACTACACCATGGGCGGCATTGAAACCGATCAAAACTGTGAAACCCGCATCAAGGGTCTCTTCGCCGTCGGCGAATGTTCCTCCGTTGGCTTGCACGGCGCGAACCGCCTTGGTTCCAACTCGCTGGCTGAACTGGTGGTCTTCGGTCGCGTCGCGGGTGAACACGCCGTACAGCGCACACAGGCAGCAGCACCAGCCAACGGCGCGGCGCTGGACGCACAAACGCGTGATATCGAACAGCGCCTGCATGATCTGATGAATCAGGAAGGCACCGAAAGCTGGGCGAAAATCCGTGACGAAATGGGCATGTCGATGGAAGAAGGTTGTGGTATTTACCGCACCACCGATCTGATGCAGAAAACCGTCGATAAGATTGCGGAGCTGAAAGAGCGCTTCAAACGCGTGAAAATCACCGACCGCTCCAGCGTGTTCAACACCGACCTGCTGTACACCGTTGAACTGGGCCACAGCCTGGATGTGGCGGAATGTATGGCGCACTCGGCGATCAACCGTAAAGAGTCTCGCGGCGCACACCAGCGTCTGGATGAGGGTTGCACCGAGCGTGATGACGTTAACTTCCTGAAGCATACGCTGGCGTTCTATAACGCGGAAGGCGCACCTCGTCTGGAGTACAGCGATGTGAAAATTACCAAACTTCCACCGGCCAAACGCGTATACGGTGCAGAAGGTGATGCACAGGAAGGCAGCAAGAAGGAGCAGGCGAATGGCTGAGACGATCAAAACCCTGAAAATGGAAGTCATGCGCTATAACCCTGAACAGGACAGTAAACCCTATTTTGAGGCGTTCGATGTCCCGTACAACACGCAGACTTCCCTGCTGGATGCGTTGGGTTATATCAAAGATAACCTGGCACCGGACCTCTCCTACCGCTGGTCCTGCCGTATGGCAATCTGTGGCTCCTGCGGCATGATGGTGAACAACGTCCCTAAATTAGCCTGTAAAACCTTCCTGCGAGACTACACGAATGGTCTGAAGGTCGAGGCGCTGGGCAATTTCCCCATCGAGCGCGATTTGGTGGTCGATATGACCCACTTCATCGAGAGTCTGGAAGCCATCAAGCCGTATATCATCGGCAACGATCGTAAACCTGCTGACGGCCCGAACAAGCAGACTCCAGCGCAAATGGCGAAGTATCACCAGTTCTCCGGCTGTATTAACTGTGGTTTGTGCTATGCGGCATGCCCGCAGTTTGGCCTGAACCCTGAGTTCATCGGCCCGGCGGCGATTACGCTGGCGCACCGTTATAACCTGGACAACCGCGATCACGGCAAGAAAGAACGTATGCCGCAGTTGAACGGTAATAACGGCGTCTGGAGTTGTACGTTTGTGGGCTACTGCTCAGAAGTGTGTCCGAAGCATGTTGACCCAGCCGCCGCTATCCAGCAAGGCAAAGTCGAGAGCGCTAAAGACTTCATGATCGCCATGCTGAAACCACAATAAGGGAGGGACAATGATGACATCTAAACGTAAAGCGTATGTTCGCGACATGTCGCCGACCTGGTGGAAAAAACTGGGGTTCTACCGCTTTTATATGCTGCGTGAGGGGACGGCTGTCCCTGCCGTCTGGTTCAGTATCGTACTGATGTGCGGCATCTTCGCACTGAAGAACGGGCCGGAAGGATGGGCAAATTTCGTCAGCTTCCTGCAAAACCCGCTGGTGCTGCTGATTAATATCGTTGCGCTGCTGGCCGCCGCGCTGCACACAAAAACCTGGTTTGAACTGGCGCCGAAGGCCAGCATCATCATCGTTAAAGATGAAAAAATGGGGCCAGAGCCGCTCATTAAAGGGCTGTGGGCTGTCACCGTGGTGGTAACCGTAGCCGTTCTGGCGATCGCCTTACTATTCTGAACAGGAGAAATAACGTGATTAACCCAACGCCAAAACGTTCTGACGAACCACCTTTCTGGGGCCTGTTCGGCGCCGGTGGGATGTGGAGCGCGTTCTTCGCCCCGGTGATTATCCTGCTGGTCGGCGTGATGCTGCCCCTGGGGCTGTTCCCAGATGCGCTAACCTATGAGCGCATCGCCGCGTTCAGCCAGAGCTTTATCGGCCGCGTCTTTTTACTGCTGATGATTGTGCTGCCGCTCTGGTGTGGCCTGCACCGTATCCACCACGCGATGCATGACCTAAAAATCCACGTACCTGCCGGGAAATGGGTGTTCTACGGTCTGGCGGCAATCCTGACCGTGGTTACCGTCATCGGTGTCGTTACGCTGTAGAGATAACATCGGTAAATTTGTCCTTAACGGCCTGCATGACCTCATCGCAGGCCGTTTTATTTCCCCGTCTGATCACGTCCATCGTCTACACTGGAACAGAGATGAAAATGATGAGACGTCAATATGATGCACTTTAACGCGATTCGCTTTAACACCCTTTTCTTCAAAATCAGACGATGCGGGAAGGCAGGTATTGCCGCGCTGGTGGCGCTCTTTTCTGTCGCTTGTAGCGTAACGCCGCCCGATAACGTCACCGTAGTGGAAAATTTTGACGTCAATCGCTACCTCGGAACATGGTACGAGATCGCCCGTCTCGACCACCGCTTTGAGCGCAATCTGGAACGCGTGACGGCAACCTACAGCCCACGGGATGATGGCGGCATCACGGTGATCAATCGTGGCTTTAACATCGAAAAACAAGAATGGAAAGAAAGCACCGGGAAAGCCTATTTCACAGGCTCGCCTCAGCGTGGTGCGCTAAAAGTGTCGTTCTTCGGACCGTTCTACGGCGGTTACAACATTATTGAACTGGATGACGAGTATCGCTACGCCCTGATTTGCGGACCGAACCGTGACTACCTGTGGATTCTCTCACGCACGCCAATGCTGGAGGCTGCCACACGCAACAAACTGGTCGCCACGGCCAAACGCTACGGCTTCCCGACAGAGGCGCTCATCTGGGTCAATCAGTGATCGGAGCATATCTACCGCAACAATGGGATAACCGGAATGTTATCCCATGATCTTATCGCGAAACATAAAGAAAACCGCGCCCAGAAGGCACAGACCCGCCCAAATATAATCGGTGCGGAACGGCTCTTTTAAAATGATCATCGAGAAAGGGATAAATACGGAAAGGCTGATCACTTCCTGCAATATTTTCAATTGGCCGGCTGAGGCAACCTGATAGCCAATCCGATTAGCTGGCACCTGCAAGAGGTATTCGAATAATGCGATACCCCAGCTGACCAACGCGGCAATTATCCAGGTACGACCGCTGAAATAGCGTAGATGCCCGTACCAGGCAAACGTCATAAATATATTACTCAATGTCAGCATGCCGACAGTAATGAAAATAGGCGACATTATTACTTCTCCGAGTGATCCACTTTCACATTATCTCGCTGCGGGGAAGAAAACACCATAAACGGCATTTTCTTCCACTCGGAAAAGTTATTACGACTTATTTCCTATGTTGATTATTGGGCGCTGCGCTGAATGGCCTTCCCACCCGCCTCAACATCTTGTCCAACCCCTCGGGTGGTATTACACCCAACCACAGCAGAGAGAATAACCAGAGAGAAAATGGCAACAAAAGCTTTCTTCAACATACTCGATTCCTTCTTTATGAGAATAGGATTTCAACTGTACGAAAGTGACTGCATTTTAAGCGTAGCCAATTTTGGTTATTGTGGAGGATTTTTAAGGCAGGGACAGAAAAGGAAAGCTGGAATGAAGAATCAATCAAAAGGCCGCCCTCGCAGAAGGCGGCCTTTTTCGCATTAATTACTTAACGCGCGATACGTATTCGCCAGAACGCGTGTCAACTCTGACAACTTCGCCGATCTGTACGAACAATGGCACTTTAACGACCGCGCCGGTGCTCAGCGTAGCGGGCTTACCACCAGTACCTGCGGTATCGCCTTTCAGGCCTGGATCGGTATCGGTGATTTCAGCTTCGATGAAGTTCGGCGGCTGAACAGCGATAGCACGACCATCCCACAGAGTAACGATACATTCAGCGTTATCCTGCAGCCATTTAGCAGAATCACCAACGGTCTTCTCTTCAACCTGGTGCTGTTCAAACGTCTCAGGGTGCATGAAGTGGTAGAACTCACCGTCGTTGTACAGGTAGTTCATGTTGGTATCTACAACATCTGCGCCTTCTGCAGAATCGGTAGACTTGAAGGTTTTTTCAACGCGAGAGCCCGTCAACAGGCGACGCATTTTTACACGAGCAAAAGCCTGGCCTTTACCCGGCTTCACAAATTCACTGGATTCGATGGCATACGGCTCGCCTTCGAACATGATTTTAAGACCGGAACGAAAATCGTTGCTAGAATAAGTCGCCATAAAGGCCCTCTACAATTTAATACTGGTACGAAGCCAAAAAAATGGCACACATTGTAACCCTAAATATACCTTCCAGAGAAGATTGGTTGCAGCAACTTGCAGACGTAATTACCGATCCTGATGAATTACTGCAACTTTTATCACTGAACGATCACGCTAAACTCAGACAAGGTAATGATGCACGTAGGCTTTTTGCTCTGCGTGTACCGCGCGCATTCGCTGCACGGATGCAAAAAGGTAACCCTGACGATCCATTGCTGCGACAGGTATTGACGGCACGTGAGGAGTTTATTGCTACGCCAGGCTTCACCCACGATCCGCTTGATGAGCAACACAGCGTCGTGCCGGGGCTGCTACACAAATATCACAACCGCGCGTTATTGCTGGTTAAAGGCGGCTGCGCGGTGAACTGTCGCTACTGCTTCCGCCGCCATTTCCCGTATCAGGATAATCAGGGCAATAAGGCCAACTGGCGTCAGGCACTGGATTATATCCGCCAGCATCCTGAGCTGGATGAAATCATTTTTTCCGGCGGCGACCCGCTGATGGCCAAAGACCACGAGTTAGACTGGCTGATCACCGAACTGGAACACATCGCACATCTTAAACGCCTGCGCATTCACAGCCGCTTGCCTGTGGTTATCCCTGCCCGCATCACCGACGCGCTGTGCGATCGCCTGTCACGCAGTTCGCTTCAGGTGCTGCTGGTGACGCATATTAACCATCCGCAGGAAATTGATCCTGATTTAACACAAAGTATGGCGCGTTTGCGCCGCGCTGGCGTGACGCTGCTCAACCAAAGCGTACTGCTGCGCGGGGTGAATGACAGCGCAGAGACACTTGCCCGGCTCAGCAATGCCTTATTCGACGCAGGTATTCTGCCTTATTACCTGCACGTACTGGACAAAGTACAGGGTGCCGCGCATTTTCTGGTGGATGACAACGAGGCGCGCATCTTGGTCAAAGCGCTAATGGAGCAGGTATCCGGCTATCTGGTGCCGCGTCTGGCGCGGGAAATCGGTGGCGAAGCCAGCAAAACGCCGTTGGATTTAGGAATGAAGCAGCATCAGGACGATACCGGGCTATTGCGTTGACTGAGTGAGTAAACAACGGTGAGAGCGGATCACTCTCACCGGGTTTTTCTTTAGTTTAAGGACATTTGTAAACGCTGCCGTTCATCTTGCTGTCCAGCGGCGCAAAGCTTGACCAGAAGGTCTCACTCGGGCTGGTCGTGCCATAGACAGTATTGCCTCCCATCGCTGCCGCTTTATTACGCAGATCGTTCGCTGCACCGCGCATAGAACTGCCGTCGCTATGGTTGCCCGCCAGCCAGTTAGACTGGCTACCGCTGGCTTGCCCCAACAACTGACATTCGCTTCCTGGCTTGGTATCCGTGAACGTTACGGCCTGCCCGGCAGCGCTGAGCTGACTGGTGCTGCTGCACCCCGCCAGCAAGACAGCCGCTGATAGACCCAACAAAATACGAACCTGCATTTCTTCCTCCTTGCGATTGAAAACCTATCACTGCCCACCGCCTATCATACGACGTTTCCCTTGCAATCTCTTGTCATCCCGCTCGTTTACACTGGGTGAACGTCAAAAATGAGAATTCACGCGATTGATCTCAACTTAGTAAAAATTTAGTTTTTCTGGGAAATTAGTAAGAAAACATTCAGCATTATCTGAATAATGCCTCAAATGCCATTTATGGTTATTTCAGCAATTCCATACTCTGTATTCTGTCTGATAAATACGTTACCGCCTGATGGGAAAGACTCTGAGCATCGAGCACATTAACGTAATTAACACTAATTAGTAGATATATTAAGACAATACATAAAGGAAACCCTTGAATGGAGATGAAAAAATGCTTAGCCACCCTTATAGGTTCGTTTTTATGTGTGTCGACTAGCCATGCTGCAGGTCTTATCGCACCAGACAAGACGCTTCGTAACGATCTGGCTTGGCTATCCGACCGCGGTGTTATCCAGACTAGCTTAACGACCTGGCCTGTGAGTCAGGAAGAAATTGAATCTGCTCTTTCTCGTGCCAAACCGGTCACGGCAACAGAAAAAGCCGTGATAACCCGCGTTGAACAACGGATCGGTCAGCTTAAATCGAATGTTCGTCTCACAGGCTACACATCAACAGGCAGGCCCGGCCTGCCCCAAGGCTTCGATAGCCGACACGACAGCGATCATGCATTATCTATCGGTGTCGGCGCCAGCGATGAATTCTGGGATATCAACCTTAAAGGAACCATTGAAGGCAACCAAACCATTGCAGATCAGTCCCGTGGAAATATTGACGGTTCCTATGGTGCGGTGAAAATTTTTAATCAATGGTTGTCGTTCGGGAAAGTCTCACAATGGTGGGGACCGGGCTATGAGGGTAGTTTGATACGATCCGACGCCGCTCGTCCTATCACAGGATTTATATTGCAGCGCGCCGATCAATCACCGTTTGAAACGCCTTGGCTGTCATGGATGGGTCGCTGGCAATATCAACTCTCTGCCGGACAATTGGAGCAATACACCGCCGTACCTGACACAAAAATTATCGGCGGTCGCTTGTCGATTCAACCGACAGAATTTCTTGAGCTCGGCGCTTCCCGCATCATGCAATGGGGAGGAGAAGGACGTCCTCGTTCGTGGAGTTCATTTTGGGATGGCGTAGCCGGACGTGATAATACAGGTACGAACGAAGAACCAGGTAATCAGCTAGCGGGATTTGATTTCAAGCTGAAAATGGCAACGCTTGTCGGTGCTCCGATTAGTTTGTATGGACAGGTAGTGGGTGAAGATGAAGCGGGGATACTGCCATCCAAAAACTTTTACCTACTCGGTATTGAAGGCCACCCTGAATGGGGCACGTCTACCATCAATTGGAACATTGAGGGAACGGATACACGAACTAATGGTAGCGCGGATAATGTTACCTATAGTCACCATATCTATAGGAATGGATATTATCAGCAAGGGTATCCACTGGGATATGCCGCAGGTGGCGATGCCCAGGTACTTTCTGGTCGAGTAGAACTGGCGCTCGACGACGGACAGCGTTGGAGTACCCGCATTATGTACGCCAAAGTGAATCCCAACAGCCAGAGTATCAACCTAGCATTCCCACGCTCAGATACGCTAAAAGGGATTGAGTTAGGGTGGGGCTATGACTTTGACTCAAAAATCAAACTGGATACCATGGCCTGGTACACCGATAGCAATCACAGCACCAGTGATGATGTCGGTGCAGGTATCGGTATTGAAATTCCCATCAATTTGTGACGGGTTACCGTAAAAAAAGTGAGGAGCTTTCTCCTCACTTTTTCATTTTAGCACCTGACGCCTAACAACACGCTCAACGACGCCATACCTTGAAACGGTTGATCAGCCCGTTAGTGGAGCTGTCATGGCTGTCGATCGTACTGTCATTTTCCAGCTCAGGCAGAATACGGTTCGCGAGTTGCTTACCTAACTCTACACCCCATTGATCAAACGTGAAGATGTTCAGGATTGCGCCCTGAGTAAAGATCTTATGCTCATACAGCGCAATCAGCGCACCCAGACTGTACGGGGTGATTTCACGCAGCAGGATGGAGTTGGTTGGGCGGTTGCCTTCAAACACCTTGAACGGTGCCACGTGTTCCACATCTTTCGCACTTTTGCCAGCGGCCGCAAATTCCGCTTCCACGACCTCAAGGCTCTTACCGAATGCCAACGCTTCCGTTTGTGCAAAGAAGTTCGACAGCAGCTTGCTGTGGTGATCGCTCAATGGGTTATGGCTGATAGCCGGCGCAATGAAATCACACGGAACCAGTTTGGTACCCTGATGGATCAACTGGTAGAACGCATGCTGGCCGTTCGTGCCCGGTTCACCCCAGATAATTGGCCCGGTCTGGTAATCCACCGGATTGCCGTTGCGATCGACATACTTTCCGTTAGATTCCATATTTCCTTGCTGAAAATAGGCCGCGAAACGGTGCATGTATTGGTCATACGGCAGAATCGCTTCGGTTTCAGCACCGAAGAAATTGTTGTACCAAATACCGATCAGTGCCAGCAGCACGGGCAGGTTTTTCTCTGCGGGCGTGGAAGCAAAGTGCTTATCCATCGCGTGCGCGCCACTGAGCAGTTTTTCAAAGTTCTCAAACCCTAAAGAGAGAATGATCGACAGCCCAATTGCCGACCACAGGGAGTAGCGCCCACCCACCCAGTCCCAGAATTCGAACATGTTGTTAGTATCGATGCCAAATTCGCCGACGGCTTTCGCGTTGGTGGACAGCGCGGCAAAGTGTTTAGCAACGTGTTTCTCATCCTGCGCCGTGTTCAGGAACCAGTCGCGAGCGCTGTGCGCGTTGGTCATGGTTTCCTGCGTGGTGAAGGTTTTCGACGCCACGAGGAACAGCGTGGTTTCCGGGTTCAGCGGCTTCAACGTTTCAGCAATATGCGTGCCATCAACGTTGGAGACAAAGTGCATGTTGAGGTGATTTTTATAAGGCTTCAGCGCTTCCGTTACCATGAACGGGCCCAGATCGGAGCCGCCAATACCGATGTTAACCACGTCAGTGATCGCTTTTCCGGTATAGCCCCTCCAGTCGCCACCAATTACGCGCTCGCTAAAATCTTTCATCTTCGCCAGCACCGCGTTGACTTCCGGCATCACATCCTTGCCATCCACCACAATCGGCGTGTTGCTGCGGTTACGCAGGGCAATGTGCAGAACCGCACGGTCTTCCGTACGGTTGATTTTCTCGCCGGCAAACATGGACTGCATCGCCGCAGACAGGTCGGTTTCCCGCGCCAGCGCGTGCAGTTTTTCCATGGTTTCCGCCGTAATGCGGTTTTTGGAGTAATCCACCAGCATCAGATCGTCGAACGTAGCGGAAAAATGCGCGAAACGATCGCTATCCTGTGCAAACAGCTCGCTGATTTGCACCTCTTTCATCACGTCAAAATGGGTTTGTAATGCCTGCCAGGCGGCAGTTTGGCTTGGATTAATATTTTTCATAATGCGACTTTCTCTCTAAGCATGAGTTCAAAGTGACTGAATCGATTGTATCCCTTAAAATCCCGATTGAGATCCCTTTTCTTGCTAAAAGCGGTTTATGCCCTGTCGTTTACTGAAAGATTGTTTATTGACAGAAACTGCATAACCCGTTATTTGTAACACCGTACTTGCACACTCGGTGTGCAAGCCAGAAGAGGCGCGTCGCCCAGGTAAGGTATCGGAGGAACCGTAATCCGCTGATGATATCCGAGGGGGAGCGACGCCGAGATGCGGTGAAATACGGCTTTCACTCTATCGACTACAGAGGCTGAATCCTCTGGGTTGTCACCGGATTCGTCCAGATGGACGTTTAGCAAGGTGGAGCGCTTCTGGGTGTATCGTAGCGATTTTCTACGCCTGCCCCCTACTTCTGCTCTCCCCTGTGCCAAGGCTGATTAATGGAATGCTGTTGACTGAAAACAGCTTACCCCCTGACACGAGGTTTTTTGACATGTCTGCAACTGAAATTTCCGCAAACGCGAATTCTACCGTTATTGCCAAATTTGGCGGCACCAGCGTGGCGGATTTTGACGCCATGAATCGCAGCGCCGATGTGGTGTTATCTCATCCTAATGTACGCGTTGTGGTGCTGTCGGCGTCGGCGGGTATCACCAATTTACTGGTCGCACTCGCAGAAGGTCTGGCACCGGAAGCGCGTGCTGAGAATCTGGCGAAAATCCGCCAGATCCAATACGCCATTATCGACAGACTCAGCAACCAAAGCGTGATTCGTGATGAGATTGATCGCATGTTAGATAGCATCACGACACTGTCTGAAGCGGCGGCGCTTGCCACCTCGAACGCCCTGACCGATGAACTCGTCAGCCACGGCGAACTGATGTCTACCTTGCTGTTTGTCGAAATTCTGCGTCAGCGCGGTGTAGTGGCAGAGTGGTTCGATGTGCGCAAAATTATGCGTACCGATGATAACTTTGGCCGTGCACAGCCGGACTGCGACGTCTTGGGTGAACTAACTCGCAGCCAGTTACAGCCGCGCCTTGAGCAAGGTCTGGTGATCACACAGGGCTTCATCGGTAGTGAAGCGAAAGGCCGTACGACCACATTGGGCCGTGGCGGTAGCGATTATACTGCGGCGCTGCTGGGCGAAGCGCTCAACGTCAGCCGAATTGACATCTGGACCGATGTTCCCGGCATCTACACCACCGATCCACGCGTGGTGCCGACGGCAAAACGTATCGACCAAATCATGTTTGAAGAAGCGGCCGAAATGGCGACATTTGGCGCGAAAGTCCTTCACCCGGCTACGCTGCTGCCTGCGGTGCGTAGCGATATTCCGGTGTTCGTCGGCTCCAGCAAAGATCCGGCCGCTGGCGGTACGCTGGTGTGCAATAAAACCGAAAACCCGCCGCTATTCCGCGCACTGGCGCTGCGTCGTAAACAAACGCTGCTCACCTTGTACAGCCTGAATATGCTGCACGCACGCGGATTCCTCGCCGAAGTGTTCAGTATTCTGGCGCGTCACAACATCTCCGTTGACCTGATCACGACATCAGAAGTCAACGTCGCGCTGACGCTCGATACCACGGGTTCCACCTCAACGGGCGACAGCCTGCTGTCCAGCGCTCTGCTGACCGAGCTGTCCTCGCTGTGTCGGGTCGAGGTTGAAGAGAATCTGTCTCTGGTCGCGCTGATCGGCAACAAGCTGTCTCAGGCCTGCGGCGTCGGGAAAGAAGTGTTTGGCGTACTGGAACCCTTCCGTATTCGCCTGATTTGCTACGGTGCTAGCAGCAACAATCTGTGCTTCCTGGTGCCTGGCGACGACGCCGAGCGGGTGGTACAGACGCTGCACCGCAGCCTGTTCGAGTAAGTTCGCGCCGCTTAGTCTGTCTCTTCGTCATGTTTTTATGTGAATGCGGTTTTTGCCGTTATCCGGCGTAAAAAATTATGCTGAGGAGATAGCGGGCTTAGGATGAGCCGCATGGACGCGGCGAAAGCTTGCGCCAAAAGCCTGAGGGTCATGGGGCGAGCAGCGTTTGAGCCGCCCCATGTCGGGCGCGTGCTACGACGTAGCATGAAAATAGCGGCATTATCGCGCACGAAACTGCCTCTTAGTCTGCATAAAATATAACTAAGAAGCCCAACCGGAGGTTGTCACAGTGTCAGCGGTGACTCTTCACGCTCGTCTTCCCCATCCTGTTGCACAACCAAGACGTTATACGCCACCGAGCAGAACAGGGAATTCAACCGATTCATGTCCCCAAGCAGGCTCAAATGGAGCGAACTGGTTTCCAGACTCTGCACGTTGTGCTGATGTAAGCGATCGACATGCGCGTGTGCATAACGGCGGTTCATAATACGGAAGCGGTGTTTAGCACGACGCAGACGTTTCGCACTGGTGATATCTTCCGACAGGAAAACCGACAGCCCCAAACGCAGATTCGCCAGCAGTTGTTCATGAAGGTGGTTCAACTCTTCCAGTCCCTGAGCGGAAAACGCCATCCGTACACCGGAGGAGTGATTCGCGATGTCGTCCGCCATGCGCTCGATAATATCTCCCGCCTGCTCCAGATTCAGCGCCACTTCGATCA
Source organism: Pectobacterium artocarpous (assembly GCF_046159765.1). Classification (NCBI taxonomy): domain Bacteria; kingdom Pseudomonadati; phylum Pseudomonadota; class Gammaproteobacteria; order Enterobacterales; family Pectobacteriaceae; genus Pectobacterium; species Pectobacterium artocarpous. The sequence continues at coordinate 18,569 of NZ_JBJXVK010000017.1, read as the reverse complement.
CTTCAGCCCAACGTCGGGAATCCCGCTCATCTAACCCGTCTTTCTGAATCTGCGCCAGATAGAGTTTAATGGCGGTGTAAAGAATATCGACATCATCATCAAGCCGACGAATCTCCCGGCGCTGCATAGTGTCGCCCTGCAACACGTCACGGTATAAACGCAGCATCTGCTCCAGCACATCGCCAATTCGCAGCGTTTCCCGTGCGGCATTGGTCAGCGCCAACGCTGGCGTGTCCAGCGAGCTGATGTCCAAATGGCGCGGTTTCATCTGGAGATCAAGCGGCGGTGAGTCCGCAATCATCACACAAGACAGGCGCGCCACCATGCCGGTAAGCGGAATCAGCAGCAGGCAACGGATCAGGTTGTAGAACAGGTGGAAGTAGATCACCAGCTCTTCGGCCCCCAGCGGAATACGCGTCAGCCAGCGCGAAAGCGGCTCAACCAGCGGCAACACAACCAGACACCCGATCAACTTGAACAACATGCTGCCGAGCGCCACACGCCGGCCCTCTGCATTCTGCTCCGAGGTGCTCATCATCGTCAGTAATCCGCTGCCCAGATTGGCACCAATAACCAAACACATCGCCACTTCCAGCGAAATCACACCACTTGCCGTCAACGTTGCCGTCAGCAGCACCGCTGCCAGACTGGAATAGGTAATCACCGCGAACAGCGCGCCAGCTAACGCGTCCAGCATGACGTCACCCGTCAACGAGGAAAACAGCACCTTCACGCCCGCTGTCTGCGTGATCGGGACCGCAGCCACGACAATCATTTCCAGCGCCAGCAAAATCAGCCCGAGCCCAATAGCCACACGGCCAATCTGGCCAACCCGCGTCTGCTTGCGGCTAAGGAAAAATATTACGCCAAGAAAAATCAGCAGCGGAGACAGCCAGGACAGGTCGAACGTCAGGATACGCACCATCAGTGCCGTACCGACATCGGCCCCGAGAATAATGACCAGCGCAGGCGTTAGCGCCACCAATCCCTGTGAGACAAACGAGGTCGTCAGCAACGCGGTCGCATTGCTGCTCTGCACCAACGCAGTGACGCCAATGCCAGCCATAAAAGCCAACGGTTTTTTCTCAACGCTATCGCTGAGAACTCGCCGTAACTGGGTGCCATAAACCCGCATGATACCGGTACGGACAATGTGGGTGCCCCACACCAGTAACGCAATCGCAGAAAGGAGATTCAGCAGTGTTAACAAAAAGTCCACGCCTCCAGCTAAACATGTGTTGATGACGTAATGAGCAACCATCTTACCAGATGTTGGCAAGCCATACTGCGAGGCAGCCCGTTGCCAGATAACATCGCCCAGCAATCAGCCGATAACAAAAGTCAATTAACTGACAATATTTAAAAAATAGGATCCAAATCAATAAGCCGATACTTTTGCCTCACACCTTCCCCGGTTAACGCTATGCTCTTTTTATCCCTATAATTCTTATGGGTTACAGGCTTAACATTTAGCACATTGCATAGTAGTAGCGAATCCCCTGTACTCCTTCTGGCTTTTTAGTAAGGAAAATGGATGAAAACAAAAACTTCGTATGGACTGAACTGGCTTCCACTGATCGTTATTCTTGCCATCGCCGCCTTTTTTTGGCGAATGGAGCCCCCAACAGGCTTAAGCGCCGCCGCCTGGCACTCTGCTGTCCTTTTCGTCGCAACGATCGTATCTATTGTCGCTAACGTGCTCCCGATTGGGGCTATCGGCATTATCAGTATCACGCTCTTTGCGTTGACGTACGCCGCAGGGGATAAAACGGCCAGTGGTGCGATACAGACCGCACTCAGCGACCTGAACAGCTCACTGATCTGGCTGATTGTTGTCGCCTTCATGATCGCACGCGGATTTATCAAAACGGGTCTGGGACGCCGCATCGCCTTGCAGATGATCCGCCTGCTAGGAAAACGTACGCTGGGTCTGGCTTACGGCCTAGCCTTTGCCGATCTGGTGCTTTCCCCCGCCATGCCGAGCAACACCGCACGCTGCGGCGGGATTATTTATCCGATTGCGGATTCCCTATCGCGCAGCTTCGATTCCAAACCGGAAGACGCCTCGCGCAGTAAGATTGGCACGTTCCTGATTACCTGTATTGGAAATGTTAACGACGTGACAGCCGCGCTGTTTATGACCGCCTACACCGGCAACCTACTGGCGGTGAAACTGGCGGCCAACGCAGGCGTGACCATTACCTGGGGAAGCTGGTTTCTGGCGGCACTCGTGCCCTGCCTGATTTCTCTGGCCATTGTCCCCCTCCTCGTCTACTGGCTGACCAAACCGGAAATTCGCCATACGCCGGATGCGCCAAAACTGGCCATCGCCGAACTGGCAAAGATGGGCAACATGAGCCGCGGTGAATGGCTGATGGCATTCACCGTCATCCTGCTGCTGGTGCTGTGGATTTTTGGCGACAATTTAGGCGTGGATGCCACAACGGCCTCGTTTGTCGGGCTGTCTTTCCTGCTGTTGACCGGCGTACTGAGCTGGGAAGATGTGAAGAGCGAGAAAGGTGCCTGGGATACGCTGATTTGGTTCGCCGCTCTGCTGATGATGGCAAATCAGTTGAAAAAGCTCGGCTTCACTAACTGGTTTGGCGATCTCATCGGCAGTAACATCGGCCACTTGATGCAGGGAACCAGTTGGGTATTGGTGCTATTGCTACTCAATGCCGCCTATTTCTACACCCACTATTTCTTCGCCAGTGGCAACGCGCAGATCGCCGCGCTTTTTGCGGTTTTCCTCGGTGTCGGGATCAACCTGAGCATTCCAGCTGTGCCGATGGCGTTCATGCTGGCATTCACCAGTAGCCTGTACTGTTCACTAACGCAATACACCCACGCGCGCGGCCCCATCCTGTTCGGCGCAGGCTACGTGCCCACCACCATCTGGTGGCGCACCGGTTTCGTCGTCAGTCTGGTCAATCAGGCGATCTTTATGAGTGCGGGTTTGCTGTGGTGGAAGGTGATTGGCCTCTATTGAACGCGGGAGAAGGAATGGAATGAAAAGCCGGGTTGCCCCGGCTTTTCATCACAGAGAAAACAGACGATTAGAACGAATAAGAGACGCTGCCGACTACGCTACGCTCGGCACCGAAGTAACAGAACTCCAGCGAGTTACACGCCGCCACGTAGCGTTTATCAGTCAGGTTGTTCACATTAAGTTGCGCACTCAACCCTTTCAGACCCACTTTCGAGAGATCGTATCCCACCGCCATATCCACCAGCGTATAAGAAGGCAGCGTGTAGGTATTGGCACGATCGGAGGTCACACCGTTCACGTAGCGTACGCCGGAACCAATAGTCAAACCGTCCAGCAGACCGCTTTTGACATCATAGCTGGCCCAGGCGCTGACCTGATTGCGTGGCGCGTACACCGCACGTTTTCCTTGCTCAGCCGCACTGCTTTTCTTGTAGCGAATATCCGTATAGGTATAAGCCGCTTGCAGACGCAGATTATCGGTAATATGGCTCACGGCCTCTAACTCCACTCCTTCCGATTCGATTTCACCAACAGATCGGTAAGGGTCGTTAGGCTGAACTTTGGTCGCCACATTTTTCTGATTAATACGGAATACCGACAGGCTGTACTGATCCTGAGAACCTTCAGGCTGATACTTCATCCCGGCTTCCCACTGTTTGCCTTTCATTGGCTCCAGCACATTGCCATTATCATCGGCGAAGCTGGTCGGCGTAAAGGCAGTGGAATAGCTGACATACGGCGCAAAGCCACTATCAAACAGATAGAGCAACGCGGCACGCGAGCTAAAGTTGTTTTTATCCAGCTCGCTGTGTGTCCCTTTCGTCTGGTTAATGTGGGTCACTTTCACTTGATCGTACCGACCGCCCAGCGTTAAACGCCAGCGCTCCCAGCTCATTTGATCCTGCACGTAAATGCCCGTCTGTTGCAGCTTATGTTTTTCCATCGTGCTGGCATACATGTCCGTAGGACCGGAACCGTAAACAGGGTTAAATGCGTCGATTGCAGGGAAGGAACCGGAAGGCCAGTCCACATCATTATGGCGTTGTTGATAGTCGATTCCCACCAGCAGACGGTGGTTTACCGCACCGATATCCACGCTGCCATCAAGCTGATTATCTAACGTGAGCGCCGACAGCGACTCACGGGAACCGGAGTAGTAGCGGGTCAGCGTATCCGCGCTTGGCTGCGTCCAGCCATAGGCGTATACCTGATCCAAATGCACCTTGGTACGCAGATAACGCAGTTTCTGGCGTACTGCCCAGCCGCTATCAAAGCCGTGCTCAAAGTTGTATCCCACCATGTTTTGCTTACGGTCGTATTTCTCATAATTCTCTTCCCCTTCATAGAAAGAGTTCGAGATTTTCCGCCCGTTATGCGCCACCACCGTGCCGTCATACGGTAAACCCGAATGGCTGCCGCCCTCAGGATCGCGATGCAGGTAGGCCATCAATTCCAGACGCGTCTTGTCGGAAATCCGCCACAGCAGGCTAGGCGCAATCGCATAGCGTTCTTCTTTCAGCGGCCCAAATTGGGTATCCGCCTCGCGAACCATTCCCCCCAGACGGAACGCAAAACGTTCATCATCATCCAACGGTCCGGTAACGTCAAACGCCGCACCGCGCTGTGCATTATTACCTGCGAATAATTTGATCTGTCCGCTGCGATCGAACGATGGCTGACGGGAATTCAGCGCAACAATCCCGCCCGGAGAAGAACGACCATAGAGTACGGACGCAGGCCCTCTGACCACTTCAATGCTGTCGAGAAACCAGGGATCGATAACCAGTGAGCTATGGGAGTTGGTATCCCCCATCACCTTCAACCCGTCGAGATAGACGTTATCAAGACTGCCGTCGGAAAAGCCGCGCAGAACCATGTAGTCAAAGCGGTTGGACGCGCCGATCTGGTTGTTATACACACCCGGTGTATAGCCAACCGCCTGCCGAACGCTGGTCGCCCCTTGTTCCTGAATCTGATCGCGCGTAATGATAGAAACGGCTTGAGGAGTCTCAATATCAGGCGTTTCCAGCTTGGTCGCACCACGCTGTGTTTGAGACGTCACGACTAACGTATCGCCCTGAGAAGAAGAGGATGGCGTATCCTGCGCCAGTGCCGACACAATAAATCCACTGGTGAAACAGCCGACCACCAGCGCCAGCCGCGTTTTTCTGAACATGGGAATCTCCACAGACCTTATTATTGTAAATAAGAATTATTACCGTTTTTAGTCTTGCAATAGCTATGCGCGATGACAGCTTGTGTATGCGCAATGACAAAACGGGAACTCAGAGAGAAAACGTCAAGCGGGCAACCTCTGACATAAATAAAGCTCGGAAGAGTAATAAAAGGAAACGCTAGCTGGGCATACGTGCATCGCTTGGCGCCATACCGTAACGCCGCCGGAAAGCCGTGGCAAAGTTGGTCGCGTGCTGGTAGCCCGACATCCAGGCCGCCTGCTGAACGCTGTATCCCTGCGCCAGATAACGTCGAGCCAGCTCCAGCCGACAGTCGCGCAGGTAATCAAAAACCGAATGGCCATACGCCTGACGAAACTTGGTGCGCAGGCTGCTGCTGCTCATCGCGGCCAACTGCGCCAGTTCATTAAGGGTGTACGCTTTTTCAGGCTGTTGCGCCAGACGTCGCCGCACGTTCTCCAGACGCTCTTGTTCACCAGGTGGAGGCAATACGCGCCGTTCCCTACCACGTTGCCCAAATGACAGGCCTTGCCCCAGCAACTGTAGCATTACGCCTTCCAGCATCAACTGGCGGGATAGTCCCGGCGTAGTGTTTTCCAACGCGTGCTGTAACCCAGATAACACATAGCCGGGAACTTGCCATAGAAACGTCGGGTTTCCCCCTTGTTCCCACTCGCTCAGCAGCGAGCCCAACAGCGGATTCAAAGCAAAAGTGGCGGGAAAAATACCCAGTGATACGGTACGAAGGTGACAATCTGCAAGGTGGCTGGCGTTCATGACTAGCGGATCGCCCAGCCGGGTGCTGAATGCCATGCCCGATCGTACCATAAACGCCTTACCGTTCAGGCGCAGCGCGACGCCCCCTTCCAGCACCACCAGCGTATAAAACGGGCAACAGTGCAAAGACGTCGATTCGTAAGGCTGCAACACGCGCACGTTGGAATTCGTCAGACAAATACCGGAGGAGAGCGTCATCTCTTCGACATCCCCCTGCACGACGATACGTTTTTCTTTCGTACGATCGCGGCAAGACGACAACTGCGGGAAGCGGTAATCAATCCCGTAACGTTCACCGATGTCGAAGAAATCCTCAATGGAAAAGAATCGTTTTAGCATAGGCGAGAAGATATCCTCATCCTGTTTAACGCCCAGAATCAGGCCTGCGATTAACGGAAATGCGTGGAATGAAAACAGAACAGCACTTTCTGCTTAATTGGCGCTCACCTTACCATTACCATGAAAACGCATCAATAAACTGATAACTATTCTCATCACAATCAATCTTGCATGACGATAGGCTAGGAAGCAGAAAACATCTGCGTGCTAACCGGTTTGGCTTTTCAAGTGGCGTTAAAAATTATGCTGAGGCGAGCGAGGACGCCGTGTGAGCAGCATGGACGCTGCGAAAGCTAGTGCCGCGCCGGGAGCGCGTCACTAGCGGCACGATTAGCGTTCTCGAATGCCGAAGGAACCGCAAAGCGGCATAATTTCCGCCAAAAAGCCTGGGTTCTCAGGGCAGCGGCGACTGAGCGCCCTGAGTGGGCGTGGTGCTAGTGCCACAGAGAAATCATGTGTCTTATCACGCACGAAACGCCCCCTCACGGGCATAGTTGAGATGGCTAAATCTCCGAGGCTGATATTGTCATACTCGACTTACGTCGAAACTTAATCCGCATCATAGCCCAGGTTTGGCGCTAGCCAGCGCTCTACCTCACTCACATCCATAGCTTTACGCACCGCGTAATCCTCCACCTGATCGCGCTGGATTTGTGCGACGGCGAAGTATTTGCTGTCGGAGTGGCTGAAATACCAGCCGGATACCGACGCGCCCGGCCACATGGCATAGGATTCGGTGAGCTTCATACCAGTATGCTTTTCCACATCCAGCAACTGCCAAATTTGCACTTTCTCCGTGTGATCCGGGCAAGCTGGATAGCCCGGTGCAGGGCGAATCCCCTGATAGTTTTCTCGAATCAGCAGCTCATTACTGAGGTTCTCATTCGGCGCATAGCCCCAGTAGACCTTACGCACACGCTCATGCAGGTATTCCGCAAAGGCTTCCGCCAGACGGTCAGAGATCGCCTTCACCATGATCTTGTTGTAATCATCATGCTGAGCTTCCCATTGATCGGCCAACGTATCTTCTTCCAGCCCGCCAGTTACCGCAAAGGCACCGAGATAATCTGGCTTACCGCTAGACTTCGGTGCCACGAAGTCAGACAGGCAATAGTTCGGGAAATCGGTTTTCTCCGTCTGCTGACGCAGATGGTGGCTGACTGACAGCACCGTTTCACGCCGTTCATCGGTATAAATCACGACGTCATCCCCAACGCGATTCGCCGGGAATAAGCCCACCACGCCACGGGGATTCAGCGCACCACGCGCGGATAAGTCATCCAGCATCGCGTTGGCGTCAGCAAACAGGCGTTTGGCCTCTTCACCCACGACCTCATCTTCCAGAATGCGAGGATATTTCCCCGCCAGCGACCAGGTCATAAAGAACGGTGTCCAGTCGATGTAGTTGCGCAGCGTTTCAATGCTGGCCGTCACTTCCTGAACGCCCAGACGATGCGCCACCGGCGGCGTGTAATTTTCCCAGTCCAGCGTTGAGGCATTAGCACGAGCCGCTTCCAGCGTCACGGGCTGCGTTCTCGGCTTTTTACGCGCATGCTGAATACGCACGGTTTCGTACTCTTTACGGGTGCGCGTAACAAAGTCGTCATATTGCGTACTGGACAGCAGCGCTGACACCACGCCGACAGAGCGTGAGGCATTCTGCACGTAGACCGTCGGGCCGCTATAATTCTGCTCAATCTTCACAGCGGTATGCGCTTTAGAGGTCGTCGCACCGCCAATCAACAGCGGCAGCGTAAAGCCCTGACGCTCCATCTCTTTCGCCACGTTGACCATTTCATCCAGCGACGGCGTAATCAGCCCGGACAACCCGATAATATCGACTTTCTCTTCACGCGCGGTCTTCAGGATCTTATCCGTCGGCACCATCACACCCAGATCGATAATTTCGTAGTTGTTACATTGCAGCACCACGCCGACGATATTCTTACCGATATCGTGAACATCGCCTTTAACCGTCGCCAGCAGGATCTTCCCAGCGGACGTACCTTTGGCCTTGCTGGCTTCAATATAAGGCTCGAGATAGGCCACCGCCTGCTTCATCACGCGGGCAGATTTCACCACCTGTGGCAAAAACATTTTCCCCGTGCCAAACAGATCGCCGACCACGTTCATGCCATCCATCAGCGGACCTTCAATCACCTCTATCGGCCGTGTAGCCTGCTGGCGCGCCTCTTCAGTGTCCAGCTCAATGAATTCGGTAATGCCTTTAACCAGAGAATATTCCAGACGCTTCTTCACATCCCAGCCGCGCCATTCCGCCTGCGTTTTACTGCCTTCATCTTCCGTTTTACTGCCACGATATTTTTCTGCCAACTCGAGCATGCGTTCGGTGGCATCGCTGCGACGGTTCAGGATCACATCCTCCACCGCATCGCGCAGTTCCGCAGGAAGATCGTCATAGATCGCCAACTGCCCGGCATTCACAATCCCCATGTCCATGCCATTACGGATCGCGTGATAAAGGAAGACGGCGTGGATCGCTTCACGCACCAGATCGTTGCCGCGGAATGAGAAGGACACGTTAGACACGCCGCCGGAGATCATTGCATGGGGCAACTGCGCCTTGATGTCTGCACAGGCCTCAATGAAATCCACCGCATAGTTGTTGTGTTCATCGATCCCCGTTGCCACAGCGAAAATATTCGGATCGAAGATGATATCTTCCGGTGGGAAGCCGACTTCTTCCGTCAGGATGCGATAAGCCCGGCGACAAATCTCAATTTTACGCGCGCGGGTATCCGCCTGGCCGACTTCATCAAAGGCCATGACCACCACGGCCGCGCCATAGCGCCGTACCAATTTGGCATGGTGAACAAAGGCCTCAATGCCTTCCTTCATAGAGATAGAGTTAACAATCCCTTTGCCCTGAATGCACTTCAGCCCTTTCTCAACCACATCCCATTTTGAGGAATCGATCATGATCGGCACACGGGCAATATCCGGCTCGCCCGCAATGAGGTTCAGGAAACGGACCATCGCCGCTTCCGCATCCAGCATGCCTTCATCCATATTGATGTCGATGATCTGCGCGCCGCTTTCTACCTGCTGACGGGCGACATCCAGCGCTTCGTTGTATTTCTCTTCTTTGATCAGACGTTTAAAACGTGCGGAACCGGTAACGTTCGTCCGTTCCCCCACGTTAACAAACAAGGTGTTGGCATCGATAGTCAGCGGTTCCAGGCCGGATAAGCGACAGGCGACCGGGATCTCTGGCAGCTTGCGCGGCGGTACGCCTTCCACCACTTTTGCCATCGCGGCAATGTGTGCGGGTGTCGATCCACAGCAGCCGCCAACGATGTTCAGAAAGCCGGAGCGCGCCCACTCGCCGATATGTTTCGCCATATCGGCCGGATCCAGATCGTACTCTCCAAAGGCGTTGGGCAGTCCAGCGTTCGGGTGCGCGCTCACATAGCATTCTGAAATACGTGACAGCTCAGCGACATACTGGCGCAGCTCATCTGGCCCCAGTGCACAGTTCAAACCGAAGGAAAGCGGACGGGAATGGCGCAGGGAGTTGTAAAAGGCTTCCGTGGTTTGGCCTGATAACGTACGCCCCGACGCATCTGTGATCGTGCCGGAAATCATCACCGGCAATGTGATCCCTAATGCCTCAAATTCACTTTCAACCACGAAACTCGCTGCTTTGGCATTCAAGGTATCGAAAATGGTTTCGATCATGATCAGATCGACGCCGCCTGCGATCAGCGCGCGTGTCGATTCGCGATACGCCTCCACCAGTTGATCAAAACTGACGTTGCGAAATGCCGGATCGTTTACATCTGGAGAGATCGAGGCGGTACGGTTGGTTGGGCCGAGCACACCAGCAACATAGCGCGGTTTATCCGGGGTTAGTGCCGTCCATTTGTCCGCGCTGGCACGCGCCAGCTGTGCAGCAACGGTATTGATTTCCGCCGACAGCGCTTCCATATCATAGTCCGCCATCGCAATGGTGGTAGCGTTGAAGGTGTTGGTTTCGAGGATATCGGCACCGGCTTCCAGATAGGCGTCATGGATTTCGCTAATCACCTGTGGCCTGGTGAGCACCAGCAAATCGTTATTTCCCTTCACATCGCTCGGCCAGTCAGCAAAGCGTTCGCCACGATAATCTGCTTCCTGTAGGCGATAACCCTGAATCATGGTGCCCATACCACCATCCAGCACCATAATGCGTTGCGCCAACTGACGCCGCAATTCGTCTATCCGATTACTCACGCGAACCCCATTCCCGGCCAATAAATACGATATATAGTGTCTATACCCAAAATAATCCGAGTTGCAGGACAAAACGTTAACGTTTTGAACAACGCGAAGCGTTAGCCCTTTAGGGCGATGCTCAATAATGAGCATCGTAACGCGGCAATCGCACGAATCCCCAAGAGCTTACATCAGTAAGTGACTGGGGTGAGTAAGGACAAATCGGCTAAGCCGATTTGAACGTCGCTTGCGACGGCTCTTCAGAGCGAGGCTCAGAGATGAGCCGAGTATTGCCAACGCACATGCAGCTTGGAGTATGACGGGTATATCCTAGCATAAGTAATGAACACACTAACGCCGTGCAGCATGAGACTTTTTCAGTTCATTCGCTGATAAAAAGCACAGAGCAAGAAGAGTTGCATTCTGTGGTAAAAAAACGAAAATCAATTCCATTACTCTAAAAAGGAATCGACGCCATGACGCCACCAGAACCAGCCAAACGCGGGAAGAAACCCAGAGCCAGTATGGGCACCACCGCGCAGCCAACCGGGCAGGTTCAGTCGCTGACCCGTGGCCTAACGCTGCTTGAATATATCGCCAAAGCAAACGGCAGCGTGGCCCTAACCGATCTCGCTCAACAGGCCGGTTTACCGAATTCCACGACCCACCGCCTGCTCACGACCATGCAGCAACAGGGCTTTGTGCGTCAGGTTGGCGATCTGGGGCTGTGGACGATTGCTTCACACGCGTTTATCGTCGGCAGCAGCTTTCTGCAAAGCCGCAACTTGCTGGCGATCGTGCATCCTATCCTACGCAAGCTAATGGAAGATTCGGGCGAGACAGTCAATCTGGCCGTGCTCGATCAGACCGATAGTCAGGCGATCATCATCGATCAGGTACAATGTACGGCGCTGATGCGCATGTCCGCCCCCATCGGTGGTAAACTGCCTATGCATGCTTCGGGTGCCGGGAAAGCGTTTCTGGCACATTTTCCCGATGCGCAGGTTACGCAACTGCTGCACAAAAAAGGACTGCACGGCTACACGCCACACACCTTCAGTTCACCGCAAACCCTGAAGGAAAATCTCGTGCTGATTCGCAAACAGGGCTATTCGTTCGATGACGAAGAGCACGCGCTGGGGCTACGCTGTATCGCGGCCTGTATTCTGGATGAACATCACGACGCCTTCGCCGCCATTTCCATCTCTGGCCCCGTGTCGCGCATCACGGATGACCGCGTCACAGAACTCGGCGCGCTGGTGATCAAAGCCGCTAAACAGGTTATGCAGGAATACAGCGGGTTATGAGCAAGATGTGCCCTCATCAGGACTTTTAGTCACATATTTATGCAAACCAGGGGGAAAGTTTCGTGCGCGATAATACCGTCATTTTCATGCTACCTCGTAGCACGCGCCCGACACGGGACGGCTCACACGCCGCTCGCCCCGTGACCCCAGGCTTTCGGCGAGAAATTATGCCGCTGGCGCGGTCCCATCGGTGTTCCTGACCGCTAGTCGAGCCGCCAGTGACGCGTTCCCGACGCGGCACTGGCTTTCGCGACGTCCTGTCGCTCACTCGGCGGTCAAGCCCACCGCTGCATAATTTTTTACGCCGGATAACGGCAAAGGCCAGAATCATTCCCAGTAGTGATATATAGCGGTTCGGTGCGCTGGCTAAAACGCTTGCGGCGTCGGTAGGCGTAAACATCCTCAATGTGCCCTTCCCTGATACGCTGCTGTAGTGCTCGCCAGTAGTCCGCGCAAAACAGATCGCCGTGCATTTCCTCAAACAGCGTGCGAATGTGGTGGTCGCTACACAGGAAATGGGGGAACTCTTCGGGAAACACATCATTCGGCGCGACGCTGTACCACGGTTCTGCGGCCAGTTCATCTTCTGGGTGACGCGGCGGCGGTATTTTGCGGAAATTCACCTCGGTCATGTAGCAAATTTCATCGTAATCATAAAACACGACCCGCCCATGACGCGTGACGCCGAAATTCTTGAATAGCATGTCGCCGGGGAAAATGTTCGCCGCAGCCAGCTGTTTGATGGCATTGCCATACTCTTCAATCACATCATGCAACTGCTGTGCATTTGCCTGTTCCAGATAGAGATTCAGCGGCGTCATCCGGCGTTCCATGTACAAGTGCCGGATCACCAACCGATCGCCCAGATCTTCCAGCTTCTCTGGCACCTCACGCCACAGTTCATCCAGCAATTCCGGGCTGATGCGATGCTTATCAATAACGAAGTTTTCATATTCCTGCGTATCCGCCATGCGCCCGACGCGATCGTGCTCTTTCACCAGTTGATAGCACGCCATAACCCGCTCTGCGCTCACCTCTTTCTGCGGCGCAAAACGATCTTTGATGACCTTAAAGACGCGATCGAACGAAGGCAGCGTAAACACCAGCATCACCATGCCTTTCACGCCAGGCGCGATGATGAACTGCTCTTCTGATGCCGCAATGTAGTGCAGGTATTCACGGTAATACTCGGTTTTACTGTGCTTCTGGCAGCCAATAGCCAGATAAAGCTCCGCCGTCGTCTTCCCCGGCAAAATGTCACGCAGCCAGGCCACCAGCGCAGACGGCAGCGGGGCATACACCATGAAGTAAGAACGGGCGAAACCAAACACAATGCTGGCATCAGCCTGACTGGTTAAGCAGGTATCAATAAATAGCGCCCCCCGCTCATTGTGATGAATCGGCAACAAGAACGGAAAAATACCGTCAGGGAGCGACAGCTTGCCCACCAGCCAGGCCGCTTTGTTACGATAAAACAGCTCGTTAGCCATCTGTAACATCGCCTGCGCAAGCTGTTCCGCAGAGAAAGTGCGCTGTAAATACGCCGCGATATAGCCAATATCACGCGGCAAATCTTCCCACGGTAACCGCAGCGGTACATCACCCAGCAGCTTTTCCAACATGTTCTGCCAGCCGTCGGTTGGCACAAACGTCTTGGCGATAGGTCGGGGAATCTCACGAAAACGCTGTTCAGGCTGAGAACTGAAAACAAACAGCTTATCAGGCGTCAGTTCCCGATGGTTAAACAAACGACAGTAGACAGAATTAAAAAAACTCTCAGCAATCTCAAAGCGCGGGTAGTCTGGCAGTAATAGGGAGTAGATATGCTTCACTTGCGCCAAAAAATCCGCATCATCACAGCGAATACCGGTAATACAGCGCAGCTGTTCAACCACCAGACCAACGTGGTGATCGTATAGGTGAATACGCTGTTTCATTGCCTGTTGTACGGCAGGCCAGTCGGCCTGTTCAAAGCGCTGCTGCGCCCCCGCCGTCACTTCGAGAAAACGTCCATATTGCGCATCAAACCCTTGCAGGATCGTCTGCGCCACCAGCTTTTCAAGGTCACGCGTCATCATGATCTCCAGATGAAACCCGGCCAGCCGAACACTGACCGGGTTAGGATCAGAACTGCTGTTCTTCCGTCGATCCCGTCAGCGCTGTCACTGAAGACTCACCTCCCTGAATGATGTTCGTCACCTTATCGAAGTAGCCGGTACCCACTTCCTGCTGATGCGATGAGAAGGTATAGCCATCTTTAATTGCTTCAAACTCAGGCTGCTGCACTTTTTCTACGTAGTGCGTCATCCCCTCACCCTGCGCATAGGCATGCGCCAGGTCAAACATGTTGAACCACATACTGTGGATACCGGCCAGCGTAATGAACTGATACTTGTAGCCCATCGCCGACAGCTCATCCTGAAAACGCGCAATCGTGCCGTCATCCAGATTCTTCTTCCAGTTAAAGGAAGGGGAACAGTTGTACGCCAGCAGTTTACCGGGGAACTTAGCGTGGATGGCTTCGGCAAAACGGCGGGCCAGCGATAAATCCGGCGTCGACGTTTCACACCACACCAGATCGGCATAAGGCGCATACGCTAAACCGCGGCTGATCGCTTGCTCTATCCCGGCACGGGTACGATAGAATCCCTCGACCGTGCGCTCTCCAATGATGAAGTCACCATCGTATTCATCACAGTCGGAAGTCAGCAAATCCGCCGCGTCCGCATCAGTTCGCGCGACCAGCAAGGTCGGTACCCCTAAAACATCCGCCGCCAGACGCGCCGCAATGAGCTTCTGAACCGCTTCCTGAGTGGGAACCAGCACTTTACCGCCCATGTGCCCGCATTTTTTCGCCGACGCCAGTTGATCCTCAAAGTGAACTGCCGCCGCGCCAGCTTCAATCATCGATTTCATCAGCTCAAACGCGTTAAGCACGCCGCCGAACCCCGCTTCCGCATCCGCCACAATCGGCAAGAAGTAGTCAGTATGACGCTTGTCGCCCGGCTCAATGTGGTTCGCCCACTGAATCTGATCGGCACGCCGAAAAGTGTTGTTGATGCGTTCAATCACTGCGGGCACAGAGTTCGCCGGGTAGAGCGACTGATCGGGATACATGCTCGACGCCAGATTGGCATCCGCTGCCACCTGCCAGCCAGAAAGGTAAATCGCTTCAATACCGGCTTTCGCCTGCTGTAAAGCCTGCCCTCCCGTCAGCGCCCCCAGGCAATTCACATAGCCTTTTCGGGCATCACCATGCAGCAGACTCCACAGCTTCGCCGCCCCAAGTTGCGCGAGGGTACATTCTGGGTTCACCGATCCCCGTAGATTAATCACATCTTCTGCGCTGTAAGGGCGCGTAATGCCTTCCCAGCGCGCGGTTTTCCACTCTTTTTCGATATACTGGACTTGTTGGGTACGAGAGGTCGTCATAGCAGAGATTCCTTTTTATTATTCAGTCAGGATTAATCAAGCAATGCGTAGCCGGGTAGAGTCAGGAAGTCGATCAGCTCATCTTGCGTGGTAATTTTCTCCATCAGCCGAGTAGCTTCATCAAAGCGTCCTCCGCTGAAACGAGCCTCACCGAGTTCCTCCTGGATCACAAACATCTCTTCGGCCAGCATTTGGCGGAACAGTGCTTTGGTGATCACACGACCATCGTTCAACGTCTTGCCGTGGCGAATCCACTGCCAGATTGAAGTGCGAGAAATTTCTGCCGTCGCCGCATCTTCCATCAGTCCATAAATCGGAACACAGCCATTGCCGGATATCCATGCTTCGATGTACTGCACCGCAACGCGGATATTCGCGCGCATCCCCACTTCCGTGCGCGCCCCCGGACAAGGTTCCAGCAATTCCTCGGCGCGAATGGGAGCATCTTGTTCACGGCTGATATCAAGCTGATTTTTACGTTCACCTAATGCGCGATCGAACACCTCCATCACGGCATCTGCTAGTCCCGGATGCGCGACCCACGTGCCATCGTGGCCATTATTCGCTTCCAGCTCTTTGTCTTTGCGCACCTTATCCAACACCCAGTTATTGCGTTCCGCATCCTTACTTGGGATGAACGCCGCCATCCCGCCCATAGCGAATGCGCCACGACGATGGCAGGTTTTTATTAGCAGCCGCGAGTAAGCGCTAAGGAAAGGTTTCTCCATCGTCACCGACTGGCGATCGGGCAAAA
The DNA here is from genome assembly GCF_046159765.1 of Pectobacterium artocarpous. NCBI lineage: Bacteria > Pseudomonadati > Pseudomonadota > Gammaproteobacteria > Enterobacterales > Pectobacteriaceae > Pectobacterium > Pectobacterium artocarpous. Next base: position 2,561 of record NZ_JBJXVK010000017.1, on the reverse strand, counting down.
CACGATCGCTATGGTTCTTTAATGTTTTGATATAGCTAAAAATGTAATCCCAGCGGCCACAGTTCAGCCCAACGATATGATCGCGCAAGTGATAGAGGATCTCGTCCATCTGGAACACGGCAGGCAGCGTTTCAATCAGCACCGTTGCTTTGATCGTCCCGCGTGGCAGGTTAAAACGATCTTCTGTATAGCAGAAAACATCATTCCACCAGGCCGCTTCCTGCCATGACTGCGTCTTTGGCAGATAGAAATAAGGGCCGCTACCTTTCTTCAGTAATTCCTGATAGTTATGAAAAAAATACAGCGCGAAATCGAACAGGCTGCCGGGGATCGCTTCCCCCTGCCAGGACACATGTTTTTCGGGCAGATGCAAACCGCGCACACGGCAAATCAATACGGCAGGATTGGGTTTCAACTGGTAGATTTTTCCTGTTTCATTGATATAGGAAATCGTACCGCGTACGGCATCACGTAAGTTGATTTGCCCGTCTATGACCTTTTCCCATCCCGGCGACAGTGAATCCTCAAAGTCCGCCATGAAAACCTTCACATTGGCATTCAATGCATTGATTACCATCTTACGCTCGACCGGGCCGGTAATCTCAACACGACGATCCTGAAGGTCATCGGGAATACCGCGTATTGTCCACGTATTATCACGAATGGAAGCCGTTTCTGAAATAAAATCAGGTAGCTTACCCTGATCGATATTACGCTGCTGGACCTGCCGTTCGGCAAGCAACTGATTACGTGATGGCGTGAAATGCGCGACCAGCTCCGTTAAAAAACCAATCGCTTCCTCCGTAAGAATTTGCTTCTCACCTTCGCCAAAACGCTGACTAAACGTCAATTCTCTATTTATCGTCTGCTGCATCATTCGTGGTTCCTTTTCAGATTCCGCTTCATTCATCAACAACCGCCAAATCGGCAAACCAGTATGTACATTTCTTAGCCGACAGAATTAAGCGTAATACAATAAAATACAAAATCAAAAACAATTTCCATTTTTATATTATTTTAAACTTAAGCCATTAATAAAAATGAAGATAAAAATAGAAAGAGAAAAGAAATGACTTTCACCTATCAGCAGAAATGAAATGATTCAGCACGAAAAAGAAAGGCACCTTAAAAGGTGCCTTAGAGACAAGAAGGGAGGTGGCTTAGTCCAGTGTAGGATTCATTCGACGTAAATCATAAGGCGTAATCTGGTAGACGTAGTAATTCAGCCAGTTAACAAAAAGCAGATGGCCGTGGCTACGCCAGCTCGCTTTCGGCTCCAGTTCAGGGTTGTCGTCAGGGAAATAGTTAACCGGTACGACCGGATCCAATCCAGCGTCGTAATCACGGAAAAACTCTCCCGCTAGCGTGAGGGCATCATACTCTGGGTGTCCGGTAACAAACGCCAGACGCTTATCTTTGCTGGCAAACAGATAGGCGCCCGCTTGCTCTGACTTAACCAGAATGTCCAAATCTGTATGCTGGCGAATCACATCAACCGGAAAATCCGCATAGCGAGAATGCGGTGCCAAGAACGTTTCGTCAAAGCCACGGGTCAGCAACGCATGGGGTTGTAACGTTTGATGCGAATAAACGCCAGATAGCTTTTCCTTGCGGGTCATCTTGGGAATACCGTAGAGGATATTGAGAGCAGCCTGCACAGCCCAACACACGAATAATGTGGAGGTAACATGCTCTTTTGCCCACTCGATGACACGTGAGATCTGTGGCCAATAAACAACATCGCAGAAATCGACTAATCCCAGCGGTGCGCCAGTCACAATCAAGCCATCAAAGTTTTCATTCTGAATGTCCTCGAAATCACAGTAGAAGTTATTCAAATGCTCGGCTGGTGTATTCTTTGATTCACGACTATCGATACGTAGCAGTTGAATATCGATCTGTAATGGCGAATTGGATAGCAGGCGCAGAAACTGGTTTTCAGTCTCGATCTTTTTAGGCATCAGGTTCAGCACCAGCACTTTGAGGGGACGTATTTCCTGCGTTTTAGCACGCGAGGACGTCATGACAAAGACGTTCTCATTACGCAGAAAATTGACGGCTGGTAACTCATCAGGAACCCGAATTGGCATAACCTTATATCCTCAAAGCATACGTTTAAACGTTTAGACATCCAGATGCCCGAAGATAGCGAGTTTTTATACTAATGTCGAGTGCTCAGCGCATAAGGTGAAAATGTTTCACGAGACTCAATATGCATCATCAGAACTACTTCTGCTGAATATGTTTGAGCGAGTCAGAATCACTCAGGGGAACAGCGATAGAAATAACAATGAGTCTGGATTTACGACAGCTCATGACCGTGATCTCCTGAAGTATGCGTTCCTCTACAGGAGAAGTAGAGTCGTGCTACTGAACCCGTTGCGCCAATCGAAGGGAGCAGCCTGACGGATAACACCTCTCAGTGCCTCAGAAGCAGCCATAAAATCAGCGACCAAAATCCTGTTGCTGCTGAACCCACTCTGCGTGGACGCCTCACCCGGCGTGACAAGATTACCTACTGTTGTTTGATTTTGACGGTTTTGTTCTCGCCAATACGCACA
>NZ_JBJXVK010000016.1:0-112820 GCF_046159765.1 Pectobacterium artocarpous | reverse complement strand
CGTAAGAACACTAACACCTGAAGCTAGCGCGTCTACCAATTCCGCCACCTTCGCAATGTTGTCATGCTGCTTATGCAATACCGATTTACTGCTTCGGTTCGACAAACCAGAACCATCGTAGTGATGTTGGTGCGAAGAGAGGGACTTGAACCCTCACGTCCGTAAGAACACTAACACCTGAAGCTAGCGCGTCTACCAATTCCGCCACCTTCGCAACACGGCTTTACGTAATATCACTACGGGGGCGAATTCTAGAGGTTTTCACGTTCACGTCAATGATTATTTCCTCTGGAATGCGGGGTTTGCTGCAAAAAACATCATCTCGCTGCGGCGCTGCGCGTAAAGAGTTCATCAAGCCATTCTGTAAACACCCGAATCCGCGGTGCGAGAAAACGGCCGGGCGCATACATCACGTAAAGCGGCATCGCGGGAGGCGGCATTTCCGGCAGGATCTCTACCAGTTCCCCGCTTTCCAGAAACGGTCGCAAACCGCGACGTGGCGCCTGAATAATCCCCAATCCGGCAAGCGCGCTGGCGATATAGGCATCAGCCCCATTGACCTGCAATACACTTGGCAGCATACGCGTAATACATTCGTCACCAGATATAAACTCCAGCGGAAAGTGGTGTTCGGTACGCAAGGAAAAATAGCCAACCATTTGATGACCAGCTAGGTCATCAAGCGAGTGCGGCACGCCATAGCGCGCCAGATAATCGACCGACGCACAGGTAGCCTGCGGCATGGGAGGTAAATGGCGGGTCGCTAGCGTGTCGTCTTCTGTCTGCCAGGCGCGCAGCACGCAATCGACGCCTTCGCGCAGCACATTAATCGCCGCATCGTTGGCACTCAACATCAGAGTTACCTGCGGATAACGCACATAAAATTCGCCCAGCGCTGGCACAACAATATCGCGCGCCAACGAGTGCGGCATATCCACCCGCACTTTACCCACTGGCTGTTGCTTTTGCTGTGTGAAGAGCGTGTCAACTTCTTCTATTTCCGCCAGCAATTGTAGACAGCGTTCATAATAAACGCGTCCTTCATCGGTGATCTGCACCTGACGGGTTGTGCGTTGCAGCAAACGAGCCCCTAACCGCCCTTCAAGTTGCTTAATGGTATTGCTCACCGTCGCACGTGGTAGCGTCAGTCGCTCCGCCGCACGGCTGAAGCTGCCCAGTTCAACAATACGCACAAAAACCCGCATCGCCTGAATATAATCCATCACCACCGCCATTGTTATTTATTTTGGAATAGTGTTGCATAAAAATCGGTATTTATCTTTTATGGATAAACAACCAGACTCTCCTCACTGCCAATGAGATGAGGAAGATGACAATGCAACAACGCAAATTAGGCGCAAACGGTCCGCTGGTTTCGGCTATTGGGTTAGGCTGCATGGGGATGAGTGATTTCTACTCCACTGCGCAGGATGAAAAAGAATCCATCGCCACATTGCATCGCGCGCTGGAACTGGGCGTTACCCTGCTGGATACCGCCGATATGTATGGTCCTCACACTAATGAGCAACTGATTGGAAAAGCGATAAAAGGTAAGCGCGAACAGGTCTTTCTGGCGACCAAATTCGGGATCATACGTGACCCGGCAGATCCCCATGCACGCGGCGTCTGTGGCAAACCGGATTATATCCGTCGTTCCGTAGAAGGTAGCCTGACGCGCCTCGGTACGGACATTATCGATCTCTACTATCAACATCGCATCGACCCGACAGTCCCCATTGAAGAAACTGTCGGTACGCTGGCGGAGCTGGTACAGGAAGGCAAGATTCGCTACATCGGCCTGAGCGAAGCCTCTGCCACTACGCTAGAACGCGCTCATCGCGTACATCCGATCACCGCATTACAGAGCGAATACTCACTGTGGACGCGCGATATGGAAGCCGAGATTCTGCCCACTTGTGAACGTTTAGGAATTGGCTTTGTGCCTTACAGCCCACTTGGGCGCGGTTTTCTAACGGGCGCGATTCGCAGTCCTGACGATCTGGCGGCAGACGATTTCCGTCGTCTGAATCCCCGCTTTTCAGGGGAAAATTTCGGGAAAAACCTGCAATTGGTGGAAAAGATTAACCAACTGGCACAGGAAAAACAGGTCACGCCATCACAGTTAGCGCTGGCGTGGGTACTGGCGCAGGGGGAACATATCGTCCCGATTCCAGGCACCAAACGCCGCCGTTATCTGGAAGAAAACGTCGCGGCGCTGGATGTCACACTGACGCAAACTGAGTTGGCTACCATCAATGCCATTTTCCCACCCGATGCCGCAGCAGGAGAACGCTACGGCAAAGAGAGTATGGCGACCCTCAATCAGTAGAATTACCGACGACCTTTGCTGCTTGTGCGCGGCGGACGCCCCACAGTGGCCTGATACACCTTGAAGCGTCCGGTCTGTGTCAGCACTTCATGGCTGCCAAACGCGGCATCAAGCAGTGCTGGATAGGGCAGAAAGGCGTTAGCGACGATGCGTAACTGCCCGCCAATCGGCAGATGAGTTACCGCACCACGAATCAGCATTTCCGCGGCTTGTAGGCTGGTCTGTAAGCCGTCATGGAACGGCGGATTAGACACGATCATATCGAAGCGGCCATCGATATCAGAGTAAACATTACTCGCAATCACGCTGCCTTCTAACGCATTCGCCGCCAGCGTTGCCTTGCTGGATTCGACAGCGGCTGCACTGACATCGCTCAACGTCAGGCGGATTTTCGGCGATTGTTTCGCCAGTACTGATGCCAGCACGCCCGCACCACAGGCGATATCCAGCACTTTGCCTTTCATATGCGGCTCAAAGGTAGACAGCAGCAGCCGACTACCTGGATCCAGGTCATCACGGCTGAAGACGCCCGGAAGCGTTTTGACGATCACGCCGTCTGTCACATAATCATCCCACCACTCATCCAGCGTGAAGCTAGCCTGCTTGTCAATCCGACCGTGGTAAAGCCCGCAGCGACGCGCGCTGTCGATTTTTACCAACTCAACGAAGTCAGACAGCACCGTTTCGGCGCTGCGCACGCCGCTGCGGTTTTCCCCAACTACGAAGATCTCCGCACCGACCGGCAGCAGGGACAGCAGGTTATGCAGTTGGAATTCCGCTTCCTGTTTGCTCTTCGGCCAGTAATAAATCAGCGTGTCGCTATCCGCCACCAGCGCCGCATCCGCGACCAGACCATATTGAGCATTCTCCCCAAGTGGCTTTGCCATCTGCTGCCAGTGGTGATATTGGTTGCAATGGACACGCACCGACGCCGCCTCAAATTGTGCGGGCAGGGTATCCTGCAAATCACCGGCAAACAGAACACGGCGTGAAAGAAATTCGTCACTGTGGCGCAGTATGACTTCACTGGCGGGGGTTAATGCGGACATCAGGCTACGGCTCCTTAATCATTGAGCGGGGGATTATATACGCTTCGTCCCCGAAGTTGCAGAGCGGAGAGGAAATAACCACGCCGACGTTGGCGCAGTCTGACGGGGTTTGTTAGCATAGGCACGACGCATTTTCTCGCCCGCAAGACAGGATAACGCATGGAATCAAGACGTGACAGGCTGCTACAGCAACTGGGAATTACGCAGTGGACGCTGCGTCGCCCAACGGTGCTGCAAGGCGAAATCGCCGTCAGTCTGCCCGCACAGGTGCGTCTGGTGATTGTCTCCGCCGAGCCGCTGGCTGATGATGAACCGCTGCTGGACGATGTCCTGCACAGTCTGGCGCTGACACCCACGCAAGCCTATCGTCTGACGCCGCAGCAGATCGAGATGCTGCCCGCCGGCGCACGCTGCCATAGCTGGCGGTTGGGTATTGCGGAGCCGGTGGCGCTACAGGGCGTTCAGCTTTCCAGCCCTCTGCTTTCCGAACTTTATCAAAATGCCGACGCCAAACGGGCGCTGTGGCAACAGATCTGTGAACATGAACACGATATCTTCTCTGACGCCAGCTGACCTGGCGCAAGCCTTTAAAATTGAACAAGCCAGCCACGCCTTTCCCTGGACGGAAAAAACGTTTGCCAGCAATCAGGGGGAACGTTATTTCAACATCAAACTGAACCATGACGGGCAACTTGCCGCCTACGCCATCACGCAGGTCGTGCTGGATGAAGCAACGCTGTTCAACATCGCCGTGCATCCCGATTATCAGCGTCAAGGGTTGGGTCGTCAGCTATTGGAACACCTGATCGACGAAATGGAGCGACGTGGCATTCTGACGCTGTGGCTGGAAGTACGCGAATCAAACACACGCGCCATCGCACTGTATGAAAGTCTGGGCTTTAACGACGTCTCCGTGCGCCGCGATTATTACCCTACGGCACAAGGCCGGGAAGACGCGATTCTCATGGCGCTGCCGCTCGGCTAACACCTTTACCTACGGCACTCGCTACTCGGCGGGTGCCATAATGTGCGCCCCGTCCCGCTCTGCCTTTTTTCCTGATAGAAAAATCCCCACAACGTGATCACAACAAATAAAACACTATTTCTTTTTTATAACAATAAGGTTCCATTTCATATTTCTGGTTTGCAGGCATGCCATGGCTTATCCATTATCTATGAGGAATATATGAAAAAATACACTCTGGCTACGACGCTTCTGTGCGGCTTATTCTCTCTTTCCGCTTACGCAGTACAAGTAACGGCGGTAACCGCCTCCGCTTATGATTCAGACAAGGGCCACAAACCGGCCAATATTGCCGATGGTGACGTAAAAACGCGCTGGGCGGCAAATGCTGAGAGTTGGGTTCAGTTAGAACTGGATAAAGAACAATCGGTTGAGAACTTTGTCCTGGTTCCTTTCAAAGCGGACGAGCGTAAACTGACGTTCTCCGTTTCCTACTCTACCGACGGTAAAACCTGGCAAAAACTGGCTGACAATCTGGTCACCTCCAACAACGCCAAAGACGGTGAAAAATTCACCTTCCCTGCCGTGAAAGCGAAATTCTTCAAGCTGGATACGTTCGGCACCGATGTGAACAAATGGAGTGCCATCAACGAAATCAGCTTTAACAGTGCCGCACAGGTTCCGACTCAGGCCATTAAGTAACGCTGTCGGGATAGTCTGGCGTTAATACCAGCCTCTTCCGATTTCGTTGAACCGCACCACGCCCGACATCGCTACCGGGCGTAGTGCATTCCCGTCTTACAGACCACACGTTGCGGAGCACGCTCTCACGCTTTTCCCTTTCCATCAGTACCCACATTTTCCTTAGCATTGAAATAAAAATCATTCTCAACTAAGATGCGCCTGAAATTTGACCTCCTATCGCTTCATTTCAGGCACCAGACATGTCATCAGCCAATATTGATACCTCAGCAGATATGCACCAGCTCTATTGCCAGCATCATGGCTGGTTGCAGGGGCTATTGCGTAGACGGCTGGGAAATCTGTGCGATGCGGCCGATCTGGCGCAGGATGTGTTTGTACGACTCTTGTTGAAGCCACGTCAGTTCGACAGCCACGTAGGGGCGCGAGCTTACCTGAGCGTGATGGCGCAAGGTATGTGTGTCGATCTCTGGCGCAAACGGGAAATCGAACGTGTCTGGCTCACCTCGCTCGCTGAACAGCCGGAGCCAGTTGCCCTGTCAGCGGAAGACAGCAATATTATTCTCGAGACCCTGTATCAGGTCGATACCATGCTGCGCGCGCTGCCCGAGAAAGTACGCACCGCGTTCATCATGGCGCAGGTTCAGGGATTACTCTATCGGGAGATTGCCGAGGCGCTGGGCGTTTCCGAACGCATGGTGAAAAAATACATGGCACAGGCCATGTTGCACTGTGTGCTGCTGGAGGCAGAGATAGACGCGGACTGTCAGGCTGTGCTCATTCATGAATAACCCCAGCCTGAACAAACCCAGCTTTATTGCCTTGCAGCAGGCATCGCAGTGGTACGCTCAATTGTGCGATCGGGAACCTGACGATGAGCACTACCACCACTGGCAGCGCTGGATAGAGGAAAGCGAGGAACATCGCCATGCCTGGGAATACGTACTCACAGTCAGCCAACGCTTCCAGCCACTGCGTGGTGAAGGTCAGCGACCCGCACTGAATGCCCTGCTACACCAACCTGAGCCAATAACGCGCCGTCGCGCGCTCAAACTCGCAGCCCTACTCAGCACCGGTTCATTGCTGTCCTGGCTAACTTACCGCCATACGCCGCTAAAAGATTCGCTGCTGGCGATGATGGCCGATCATCACAGCGCAGTAGGTGAAATTAAACCACTCACATTACCGGACAACACCCGGCTATGGCTGAACACCGCCAGCGCGATTGATATCCGTTACAGCGACCAGCGTCGGGAAATCGCCCTGCTGGCAGGGGACATTCTGATTGATACCGCTACCGATGCCCGTCCTTTCTTTGTCACGACCGCGCAGGGGCGCATGCAGGCGCTGGGCACGCGCTTCAGCGTCGCACAGGCGTCGGACACCACCACACTGACCGTGTACCAACACGCGGTCGACGTCAGCGCCAGATATGCCTCCGCCGCACGTCGGGTCAACGCGGGCTATCACCTGCGTTTTAACAACGACGGTCAGGGTGAGATCTTGCCTAATCAGCAGAACGATGCCGACTGGTCGCACGGCGTGCTCCAGGCGGACAACATGCCGCTGGGAGACGTCGTGGCACTGCTGTCCCGCTATCGCCACGGCTATCTGGCGTGCCAGCCTGCCATCGCAGATTTACGCGTGATGGGCACCTTCCCCTTAACCGATACCGACATGGCACTGGACATGCTGGCGCAGGCTTTCCCGGTTCGTATCCATCAGCGTTTTCCGTGGTGGGTGACCGTCGAACCGCGCTGATATCCCCTCTTTTTTTGGATACCGTTTTTGGGATACAGCAAAAAATTTTCTCTTTTGAGTTCCCCTTTTTCTGCTGTCGTTCGATTCACAGTAAAACCATCAATTTTTACTCTGGGTCAGAAGGCGAATTTTTATGGCATTGATTCCATTTTTCTCTATACAGCGCACACCTTCCAAACTGGCAATCGCCGTTCATCTGCTGCTGTGCGGCGCACCGCTGTTCGCACATTCCACCGCAATCGCAGCGGAAACGGCACCCGCGGCAGCAACCAAAACCTACGCGATTCCTGCCGGACCACTTAACCAGCAGCTAAACCAGTTTGCCGCCCAGTCAGGCGTTTATCTGGTCGGCGATGCACAACTGGCGACAGGAAAAACCGGGCCGTCACTGCAAGGGAATTACAGCGTCGATAGCGGATTTTCGGCTCTGCTCGTCGGAAGCGGGCTTCAGGTGATTCCGCAGCCTAACGGCGTCTGGCGCTTGCAGAGAATACCGCAGGGAGATGAAATGCTGGTCGTGGCGGGCGTCAATCGCAACGGTGTGACCGAAGGCACGCAGTCCTACACCACGCGCAGCATGAACACCGCGACACAGTTGAATCTGTCACCACGGGAAACGCCGCAGTCGGTGAGCGTTGTGACGCGCCAGCGCATGGACGATCAGAATATGACCTCGCTGGATGAGGCCATGAAACAAACCACCGGCATTAACGTGGTCAATCAGAACAGCTATCAGGTGAAATACGAATCACGTGCTTTCGTGATGGATAATATCAAGGAAAACGGCGTTAACTTCTCCAGCCAGAACAGCGTCTCCAACATGGGCGCAGTTCAGTCCTCCAGCGAATCGCCCGATCTGGCGATTTACGATCGCGTGGAGATCCTGCGCGGGGCGTCCGGCCTGTCACAAGGCAATGGCGAACCCGGCGGCACCGTCAATCTGGTGCGCAAACAACCTACTCACCACTTTCAGGCATCCGGCAGCATTGGCGCGGGCAGTTGGGATAATTACCGCAGCGAACTCGATGTCTCCGGGCCGCTGAATGATGATGCCAGCCTGCGCGGCCGTCTCGTTGGCGTTTATCAGGATAAGCAAAGCTTTAAAGATTACGAGCACAGTGAAAGAAAAGTGCTGTTTGGCACGCTGGCCTACGACCTGACGCCGTCCACCACAGTCACTGGCGGCATCAACTGGCAAAAAACCCGAGGCGTGCCTGATGTGTATGGCGTTCCGTTCGCCACCAATAAAAGCAGCCTGAATCTGCCTCGCTCCACCTATCTGGGCGCAAGCTGGAACCGCGTTGAATTTGAAAAAATTAACCCGTTCATCGAACTGGAGCACCACTTCGACAACGACTGGACGCTGAAAACCGCGCTGAACTATATCCACTCCCGTGCGGCCAGCAGCTATATCGGCATCATGAACGGCACCAGCGGCGTCAATCCGACAACGGGGACGTCATCGCTCAACAATAACCTGCGCTACGACAATAAAGCTGAACAGTGGGGCTACAACCTCAGCCTGAACGGTCCGTTCGAACTGCTGGGACGCAGTCATGAACTGGTGGTCGGTGGTGATTATCAGAAAGAGAACTTCGATAACAACCACATCCGCATCAACAACACCAGCAGCGTGAATATTTTCAACTGGCAGCCGACTTCGCTGGCAGAACCGGACTGGTCAAACACGAGCCTCTATAACAACCACTACAATGACCGCTTTAATTTGTATCAGCGCGGCGCGTTCGCCACGGCCAGATTCGAACTGGCGGATGACTGGAAGCTGATTCTGGGCGGCCGTTACAGCGCCTACAGCTATGACGAGTATTTCACTAATCATGTCCGCAATACCTCTTCGCTCAGCAGCCTGCATGCCAGCAATGAGTTTGTTCCTTACGGCGGCCTGCTGTGGGACTTTACTGACAACTACACTTGGTATCTGAGCTACGCCGAAATCTACAAGCCGCAGAGCGAAAAAGATCGCAACGGTAAGCTACTGCCCGCCATTACCGGCACCAACTATGAAACCGGCGTGAAGGGCGAATTCTTTGATGGCGATCTGAATACCTCACTGGCCTTGTTCCGCATCATTCAGGCGAATCGAGCGATGACCGTCGCGGATAGCTCGGTTTGCCTGATTGGGACAAGCTGCTCTCAGGCTCAAGGCGAAGTACGCAGCCAGGGTGTGGAGCTGGATGTCACGGGGAAACTGGCTGAAGGTTGGCAGATTCAGGCGGGGTATACCCTGACCAACAGTAAATATCTTGAAGGTAGCGCAAGTGAAAGAGCCGCGCAGTTCAGCCCGCGTACGCCGAAACATATGTTCAAGCTCTACACCTCATACAATCTGCCGGGTGAGCTGAATCAATGGACGATTGGCGCAGGCATGACGGCACAGACCGAGACGCAAACTTACCCTAATCGGGCTTATGGCCTGCATCAGGGCGGTTACACCCTGTTTAACGCCAATGTCCGTTATCAGTACAGTAAAAACCTGAGCTTCAATCTGGTAGGCAATAATCTGACGGATAAAACCTACTACTTAAACCTGAACAACCGCCATCTTAGCGGCAACAACTATTACGGTGACCCACGTAATTTCATGCTGACTGCGAAGTGGAATTTCTAAGCGACCACGTCTGCCAGCCTCGTCTGGCAGGCCATCGCCTAATCCATTATGCAAACGCTTAAACGTTTTTATGCGCTGGTCGCGCCTTTCTGGCTGACCACACAGGCCACGCTGCTGTGGTTATTGCTGTTGCTGATTATGAGCCTGACGCTCTCCGTCGTGTGGATCAGCGTGCAGTACAATAACTGGAGCCGGGATTTTTACGACGCGCTAGCCGACTATTTTCAGCACGCCTCAATCTACAATATGGCTGTGCGCTATCTGGCTTATACACTGCTGTTCGTACTGGTGATCATCTGCGGCAACTGGCTCAAGAAACAACTGATCATCCGCTGGCGCGATACCATGACGCACCAGTATGAACAGAACTGGCTGCGCAATCACGCCCACTATCAGCTCAGCGCGGGGCTGGATAACCCCGACCAGCGTATCGCGGAAGATATTCGCCTGTTGATCGAACAAAGCCTCGAACTCCTGCTCTCGTTGCTAAAGAATACCGCCCGCTTTTTCTCCTTCATCGCCATTCTCTGGCAGTTGTCCGGCGTCCATACCTTCACATTAGGCGGTTACACCATCACGGTACACGGCTATCTGGTGTGGATTGCGCTGATTTACGCCGCACTGGCGAGCGTGATAACACACCGGCTGGGGCACCGCCTGCACAAGCTGAATATTGAACGGCAGCGAACAGAGGCCGACTATCGTGCCACGCTGCTGCGGGTACGGGATAACAGCGAGCAAATCGCGTTTTATCAAGGGAGCGACGCCGAGCAACAGCGAATGCGGCAATACTTCCTGCCCATTGTGCAAAACTGGCAGCGCTTAATGGCGCGGGAATTCCGTCTGGAGAGCTTTACGACCAGCTATTTCCGCTTCAGCCTGATTATCCCGGTTTTCGCTACCTTGCCGCTGTTTCTTGCTCGTCAGGTTAGCCTCGGAGCGATAATGCAGGCGCGATCGGCCTTCGGCTATGTGCTGGATGCCTTTGGCTGGTTTATTGATGCCTATCGCCAGTTGGTTCAGTGGTCTTCCACGATTGAACGACTATGGGAATTCCAGCACCGCTTACAGCAACTGCCTGTGCCAGAGGTGCCGCGTCATGAAGGAGATGCCCTGCATATCAGCATGCTATCCGTACCGCGCCCCGACGGTTCGCCGTATTTCGCGCCGCTGACGCTCATACTTCAGTCTGGTGAATGGGCAGCATTCTGCGCAGCCAGCGGTACGGGGAAAACTACACTGCTGCGTGCGCTGGCGGGATTATGGCCGGTTGCACAAGGTGACTGGCATTTCCCTGCTGGCCGAGCGCTATTTTTACCGCAAAAAGCGTATTTACCGCAGGACACGCTACGGCAGGTACTGTGTTACCCGCAGGCCCCGCTAGCGGATACCTCACCGCTCATCACTGCGCTGGAGCAGACCGGGCTGACGTCGCTGATTCCCCGTTTGGACGATAAAGCCAACTGGAGCAGGGAACTATCAGGCGGCGAACAGCAGCGCCTGTCACTCGCCCGTGCACTGCTGCTGCGTCCGACGCTGCTCTGCCTGGACGAAGCCACCAGCCAACTTGATGACGAAGCGGCGTTTCAGCTATTAGCGCACATCAGGATCGCGCTGCCGCACACTATTGTGCTGGCTGTCAGCCATCAGCCTGCCGTACAGGCCTGCTTCACACATCAGATACGGTTAACGCCACTCTCACAAGGGGAAAATGCGGCAATACAGCCAGAGAGGGACATGCAGCCCATTTCGTAGCCGTATCGTGAAGGGAAAATATCAGTCGGGATCTTCTGTTAATAGAAGACCCGGCTTTCACCGAGTCTTCTAGGCTTGTTACGTTAACGGACAAGCAGAGTGACGTTAGAAATCAATCGACATCGACAGCTTCAATGAACGCGGATCGCCCTGATACAAATAAACGCCCGTATCGTTTACCGATGACCAGTATTTCTCGTTCGTCACGTTTTCTACGTTAGCACGCCATACCATCGTGTGGTCATTCATCGGCATGCTATAACGTACCCCCAGATCCAGACGCGTCCACGGTTTCAGCTTCAGAGTATTTTCCTCATTAGCATATTGCGAACCGGAGCGAATCACCGTACCCGCCAGCGTTAGGCCTTCTACCTGCTTGATATCATATTCCGTACCCAGCACCAGTTGATAACGCGGCACGCCGATAACATCTTTGCCGTCGTTAGTGCCCGAATCTGTTTTAGTTTGCTGCGCGGCAATCCAGGTCGCACTGCCATTCAAGCGCAGCCCAAACATCGGTTCACCGAAAACATTCAGTTCCATACCACGGTGGCGACGTTCACCGTAAATCCCGTAAATACCCGTCTGGCTATCGATATATTCATTTGGTCGTTTAATTTCAAACAATGCCAATGAACCACCTACGCGTTCATAGTCAAATTTCACACCAACTTCGTTCTGTTTCGCAACATAAATTCCGGTGACCTTCCCAGAATTCACAGCATTCCATGGTGCAATACCACCTGGTGACAATGACTCTATATGATTGGCATACAGAGAAATATTCTCCCACGGTTTCACAACTAAACCGTACGCTGGCGTGACTTTAGTACGATTAAAAGTACTGTCTCTTTCTTCAACGCCTTCATAGCTATAGTTACGTACCATCACTTCTTGCCGACGTAACCCAGCGGTTAAAGCAACGTTATCGTCCATAATCGATAACGTATCAGACAATGAAAGCCCCGTACTTCTCACCCGATTACGCACATTAGGGTTATTCATATCCCCACCAAAATAGATGGACGGGGGATTGCTAATATCACTTGGATCGTAAATATTGATCGGCCCCACGTTATCAGACATGGTATAAGCCGTTCTGCTTTTCGCATACACGCCTGAATAACCAACGTTGACTTTATGCGCAACAACGCCCGTATCAAATTGACCGCGAACCCCTAACAGGCCAGAGAACGTGTCACGGACAAAGGGGACATCCATACGTGATACCGTGTTGTCGGTAAGTCTGGGAGATCCATAGACACCATATTCATCCGCTCGGCTACTTCCTATTCCTGAATACACCGTCCAGTCGTCGGCAACATCGTATTCGCTACGTAACATGCCAAACGTGGTTTTCAGATCGGAAGAAACCCACTTAGAGTTATAGTTTGTTGTCGCGTCGGGTACTGATGGAATTGAGTCAACAACAGCGCCAGTCGACGTATTTTTTATCACAACCCCAATTCGCCCACCGTGTACGGTCTGGTGCTGATAACCTGCATCCAACGACGTACGGAAACGGTCACCACGGTAATCCAGGCCAACAGAGGCCATCGACATACGGTCTTTTTGATCGTGAATGGCGTTTTCACCTTCCCGATGCAACACATTGACACGCACGCCAAACTCATTGTTGTCGCCAAAACGGCGCCCAACATCCAGCCCGCCGCCGATCTTATTCTTTGATTCATAATCAACGGTCAGACGCGTGAGCGGATCATCGGTGGCATGCTTCGGCTCAACATTCACGGAACCGCCTACCCCGCTACCTACCCCGCTACCAGAAACTCCATTAACGAATGCACTAGCACCTTTAAATACCTCTACTCGCTCAACCATGTTGGTCGATACCATTTGGCGCGGCATCACGCCATAGAGGCCACCAAAGGTAATATCATCGCCATCCAACGTAAAACCGCGAATGCGGTACGTCTCCATGAAATTGCCGAAACCTTTCAAGGTTTGAATAGACGCATCATTCTTAACAACATCAGCCAACGTTTCCGCCTGCTGTGAAAGCATCATCTTATCGGTGTAACTGATGATATTAAACGGCATATCACGCGCGTTCTGCTGACCCAGAAACCCAACGCGTCCGCCATTTGCAATTTGTCCATCCAAATAGGCAGGCACCAAATCGTCACCACCGGCACGGAACGTATTGCCCGGTTTCGCCACCACAGTCATGGTGTCACCACTCGGCTCAGTGCCCAGTACAGAAGGTGATGTTGTAGACTGTGCCGCGGCTGGAGACACTTCCGCCAGCAGCGGCATAGCCATGCCGCCGCACAGCGAACCGACTAATACGGCTAGCTTTGCGGGTTTAGTCGTTAGAGACCCTATCAATGTGATTTTTTTCATTTCCCCACCAGTTAAAAATACTAATGATTATTATTTGTATTTCTAATTATGACCACGCCGACATACAACACAAGTAATAAAACGTAGCGTGGTAACGAATAAAGGAATTGAGAGAGGAAGGTGCCTTGAATAGCAGACGTTAAATCAGTAATAACGACCTGAGATCGCGCGATTATCGGTATGTCCCCCTGACACAAGTCTCTTGTGGAAGAGTGGGCAAGGGAAGAGAGGAAATACAGCCCGGAGCGAATGTCCGGGCTCGTGTGATATTACTCGTTATCGCCCAGCAGAACGGATTCCAGCGCGATTTCGATCATGTCATTGAACGTGTTTTGACGCTCTTCTGACGTGGTTTGTGCACCGGTACGAATGTGGTCAGAAACGGTACAGATGGCCAGCGCTTTCGCACCGAATTCTGCCGCGACGCCATAGATACCGGCCGCCTCCATTTCTACACCCAGAATGCCGTATTTTTCCATCACGTCGAACATCTGCGGATCTGGCGTGTAGAACAGATCGGCGGAGAAGAGGTTACCAACGCGGACAGAAACATCGCGTGCTTTGGCAGCATCAACGGCATTGCGCACCATGTCGAAATCGGCAATCGCCGCATAGTCGTGATCTTTAAAACGCAGTCGGTTCACTTTGGAGTCCGTACAGGCGCCCATACCGATCACTACGTCGCGCAGTTGCACATCTTCACGCACCGCGCCGCAGGAACCCACGCGAATGATCTTCTTCACACCGAATTCGGTGATCAGTTCTTTTGCATAGATTGAGCAGGAGGGGATACCCATTCCGTGACCCATCACTGAAATTTTACGGCCTTTGTAGGTTCCGGTGAACCCTAACATGCCACGCACGTTGTTCACTTCGCGGGCATTTTCCAGAAAGGTTTCTGCAATGTACTTAGCACGCAGCGGGTCGCCCGGCATCAGTACTACGTCCGCGAAATCACCCATTTCTGCATTAATATGTGGCGTAGCCATGCGTTTATTCCTTAATTAATCAAGTTCACGTAAAAACGGTGTGTTTTACAGTATCGATTTGCCGTAGTCCATAGGCGACAGGCCAAAGTAGGCTGCAACCGTCTGCCCGATGTCGGCGAAGGTTTCACGGTGACCGTACGACCCCGGCTTCACGTTTGGCCCATAGATCAACACCGGTACATTCTCGCGGGTGTGATCGGTGCCATGCCAGCTTGGGTCGCAGCCGTGGTCGGCCGTCAGAATCAGGATGTCGTCACCCTTCACGCGGGACAGCATTTCTGGCAGGCGGCGATCAAACAGTTCCAGCGCGGCAGCATAGCCCGGAATATCGCGGCGGTGGCCATAGGCGGAATCGAAATCAACAAAGTTGGTAAACACGATAGTGTTGTCGCCCGCACTGTCCATCTCTTTCAGGGTGGCATCAAACAACACATCGATGCCGGTGGCCTTCACTTTCTTCGTGATGCCGACCTGCGCGTAGATATCCGCAATTTTACCGACGGAAACCACCTCACCACCTTTTTCCTCCACCATCTTTTTCAGGATGGTCGGCGCAGGCGGTTCAACGGCCAGATCGTGACGGTTGCCGGTACGTTCGAAGTTGCCGGGTTTGTCGCCAATAAACGGACGTGCGATCACGCGCCCGATGTTGTAGCCCCCTTCGGTCAGCTCTTCGCGGGCAATTTCACACAGTTCGTACAGTTTATCCAGACCGAACGTTTCTTCATGGCAGGCAATCTGGAACACGGAATCCGCAGAGGTGTAAAAAATCGGCTTGCCGGTTTTCATGTGTTCTTCAGCCAGTTGATCCAGAATCACCGTACCGGAAGAGTGGCAGTTGCCCAGATAACCCGGCAGATTAGCGCGTTCTACCAGCTTATCCAGCAGTTCCTGCGGAAAGCTGTTTTCTTCATCTTTAAAATAGCCCCAGTCGAACAGGACAGGCACACCAGCAATTTCCCAGTGGCCAGACGGCGTATCTTTACCCGAGGAGATTTCGCTGGCGTGCGCGTAAGCACCGATGATGTCCGCGTTTTCATCCAATCCTGCCGGGAATGTTCCCGTTGAGGCCTCAGCGGCTTTACCCAGTCCCAGACGGCTCAGGTTCGGCAAATACAGCGGGCCGCTGCGCCCTTTATCCGCCGTTCCTGCCGCACACGCTTGAGCGATATGGCCCAGCGTATCCGAACCCGCATCGCCAAAACGTTCTGCATCCGCACTGCTGCCGATACCAAACGAGTCAAGAACCATAATATATGCACGTTTCATTCTTTCTCTCCTGCGCAGCTCTGCGCTAACGCCCTGCCTACCGACAGGGGAACATCAATTCAAAACAATCACTAACCCACTCTGGCGATCACGCTTCTGCGCTCACCCGGCGATAGACCATCGGGGTCTTTTCTGGTGCCGTGTCGCCCAGTTGGATTGCGGCGCGAACCTCATTTGCGGCCTGCTGCCATTGTGCTTCCGTATTAGCATGGATCACCGCCAGCGGGCGCTGCACGTCAACGCGTTCACCCAGGCTGATCATGCTATCCAGACCGACGCTGTAATCGATCGTATCGGTAGCCTGACGGCGTCCGCCACCCAGCGAGACGACGGCCATGCCTAGCGTGCGAGTGTCCATCGCGGTCACGATGCCTTCACGTTCCGCAAACACTGGCTTACTTAATGTCGCCACTGGCAGGTAACGATCGTAGTGTTCAACAAAATCTCCTGGGCCACGCTGCGCGGCAACCATGCGGCCAAAGACGTCGGCCGCTTTACCGTTATCCAACACGGCCTGTAGGCGTGACTGCGCGTCGTCTGCCGAGCTTGCCAGCCTGCCCGCCAACAGCATCTCGCCACAGAGCGCCATAGTAACATCATACAGGCGCGGATTGCGGCTCTCCCCCGTCAGAAAACGTACAGCTTCCCGCACTTCCAGCGCGTTGCCTGCGCTAGAAGCCAGCACCTGATTCATGTCAGTCAGCAATGCGCTGGTACGACAGCCCGCGTTATTCGCTACGCCGACAATCGCCTGCGCCAGCTGTTCGGACAGTTCATAGGTCGGCATAAACGCCCCGGAACCCACTTTAACGTCCATTACCAACGCATCCAGCCCTTCAGCCAGCTTCTTCGCCAGAATCGACGCGGTGATCAACGGGATTGAATCGACCGTAGCGGTAATGTCACGCGTGGCGTAAAAGCGTTTATCCGCCGGCGCCAGCGAGGAGGTCTGCCCAATAATCGCGACACCAACCTGCTGGATAATGCGACGAAAATCGTCATCGTTAGGGAAAATATCCAATCCCGGAATCGCTTCGAGCTTGTCCAGCGTGCCGCCGGTATGGCCTAAACCGCGCCCGGAGATCATCGGGACGTAGCCCCCGCAGGCTGCGACCATCGGCCCCAGCATCAGCGACGTGACATCGCCCACGCCGCCAGTAGAGTGTTTGTCCACCAGCGGGCCGTTCAGGTTCAGACTTTTCCAGTCCAGCACCGTGCCAGAGTCACGCATCGCCAGCGTCAGCGCCACGCGTTCATCCATCGACATGTCATGAAAATAAATGGTCATCGCCAGAGCCGCAATCTGGCCTTCGGAGACGGTATTGTCACGAATGCCGTTGATAAAGAAGCGGATCTCTTCTTCACTCAGCACTTTTCCGTCACGCTTCTTACGAATAATTTCCTGAATCAGAAACAAGGTCTGTACTCCTGATAAATTCAGATATGGCGCCGCAGCCTATCGCTGCGAACGCCTGTGCTGTTGTGAAAAAATGTTTTCATAAACAAAATGTTGTCACGAATAAAATCGTGCACCGTCTGCGCGTGATTAGTCGCTACCCTGCGGAGCCGCTGTCGCGTGGCCAAGCGTGGTCAGCAGGCTCGCCAGCAGACTGGATGCACCAAAGCGGAAATGCTGCGCCGTCGCCCATTCAGCGCCCATGATATCGTCTGCCAGTTGCAGATAGATGGCGGCATCTTCCGCGTTACGCACGCCGCCAGCTGCTTTAAAACCAACGCGCTCGCCTACGCCTTTATCGCGGATCGTTTTCAACATGATCGCCGCGCTCTCTGGCGTCGCGTTCACCGGCACTTTACCGGTTGAGGTTTTAATGAAATCCGCCCCTGCATCAATAGCAATTTCACTGGCCTGACGAATCAGCGCGTCTTGTTTCAGTTCGCCCGTCTCGATAATGACTTTCAGCAACACATGGGCATCCTGACACACGGCTTTGCACGCCTGCACCAGCTCAAAACCGATTTGCGTGTTGCCTGCGATCAGTGCACGGTAAGGGAACACGACATCAACCTCATCAGCGCCATAAGCTATCGCTGCCTTGGTTTCTGCAACCGCGATCTCCACATCATCATTACCGTGCGGGAAGTTGGTTACCGTCGCAATACGGATAGCGGGCGTTCCCTGCGCACGCAGGATCTTTTTCGCCAGGGGGATAAAGCGTGGATAGATACAGATAGCCGCCGTTTTTCCTGCCGGGCTGTTTGCCTGACGGCAGAGCGCCGTCACTTTTTCATCCGTATCATCTTCATTCAACGTGGTTAAATCCATCAACGCCAGCGCACGCTGCGCGGCCGTGATCAGCTTGGTCATACAACTCTCCAACTCGTCAGCCGGTCTAACCGGCCCTGAACATTAACTGGTGTAAACCAGCACGTTTGGCGAGCGGACTTGGTTCCTTGAAGATAGCGCCCAGGAGAAACAACCTGTAGCGGCACCGAGATCCTTCTCACCGCAATCAGCCTTCCTCTACCCTTCATCCTGTGATGATTTCAACACCGAAAGAAACGGCTTAACAATTTGAATTTGCCAGATATTTGAACACGCCATGCCGGACTATTTTGTGCATTCATTCACACTTAATGTAAGATAAATGCAAAAAGTGGTTATTAAATGTGATTTTTGTCACGCAAAATAATCAATCCTATTACTCCCTTTCGTTAATCATAGTGTGTTAACGCGCCCTGAAACGGGAAGCGACGACCAACACGTTACCCTCTCCCTTGCCTTTCCCTTCTCAGTCCCGATCGTTATGATAAGTGCATGACTACTACGCTCTACAGGTTGGGTTACTGCCGTGACTGATCTCGCCCCCGAACATGGCACCATGATGGAACATGTCGACGCACCTCACTGGTATCTGTACATATTGCGCACGGTCAGCGGGGCGCTGTATACGGGTATCACAACGGATGTCAGCCGTCGTCTGAACCAACATCAAACCGGGAAAGGGGCAAAAGCGCTGCGGGGAAAAGGGGAATTAACGCTGGCGTTTCACTGTCTGGTGGGGGATCGCTCCAACGCACTCAAACTGGAGCACCGCATTAAACAACTCACTAAAAGCCAAAAAGAAAGGCTGGTACAAGACCAGCCTCAGACGCTTTGTATTGATGCATTTTCTGCTAGCGAATCACGTTAGAGAAAGCGATCAAACGGTTTGGCGTATTCAACCAGCCCGCTCGTGCTGTCAAAGCCGCTTTCGCTCTCAGATCGTCCTTCGTGGACAACATGATTGTCCGCCAGCGGATAGACCTGAAAAGCAGACTCACTGCCTGGCCAGCGACAGTGCAACTGGTGCTCTGTCGCCGGAACGAAGCCAAAGCGAGAGTAGTACGCTGGCTCGCCCAGTACGACAACGGCGGTATAGCTAAATTCATTCAGCGCATCCAACCCTTCGTAGACCAGCTTCTCCCCCACGCCCTGTCGGCGCAGGTTCTCTTCTACCGCCAGCGGCGCAAGCGCCACCCACTGTCGATCCTCACCGTCGATCAATACCGGGCTAAACGCAGCGTAACCCACCACCCCACCTTCATCATCGGTCGCCACGACGCCGAGCGTCAATAAGCCATCTTCCCGCAGTTGATGAACCAGATCTGCTTCCGCTCCCGTTGGAAAAGCGCGGCGCAATAAGCTGTCGATCCCCGCAGCATCGACGGGAATTTCGACCCGAACTAACATGATACTGGCGCGTGATTCGTCGTTTGCACTGCGCCCTCCTGTAAACCGGCTTCCACAAAATTGGCCAGTTGCAGCAGACCGATACGCAGCGGCACGGGCATGGCTTCCAGCTCAATGGCGTCCATCAGGTTCTTCACATACAAACCTAACTCAGTGTCGCCCTCAATGCGCAGTCGACGCTGGAAAAACAGCGTATCGGGATCTTCTTTACGCGCAGCGATCAAAATCAGATCGTTCGCGTCCGCACTAAAACTGACATCCGGCATCTCATCATGGCTCACCACCAGACGGCCGTCACGCAGCGTCATAAACCACTGCAAGCCAACGTCACGCACTTCAATCTTCAGCCAGCGGCTTTCGAGAAATGCCAGATCGCCCTCTTCCAGCGCCTGACGGAACTGCCAGCCCAACATCTGTTCCAAAACCTGACGCTGTAGCGCAAAGGGAGTGAACTTGAGTGGCTTACCTAATAAGCTCGGTCCCTGACGCACAATCTGCGCTCGTAGTTTTTCCAACACTGGCGTACTCCTATTAAAGCAGTCTGACTGTTCAGATAATCTGCAAGCATTTTGCCACATCCACCGCGAGCGGAAGAGGTCTATGTCAATAATTTAGTCGGTTATCCGATTATGCCCAACAGATTTTGTCCTGGCGCGACGATTAGCACCATAAACTGCCTTAAATCAAAGTCCTTGCCGGGTGGGTTAATTAAGATTCCCAATCGTTAACAACATTCATCGACTGATAAAAATCGTCGAGGCGATGTGCGATATCGCCTGCGACGGTTCGCGGACGTGACAGGCAAAGCCCGTCATCGATGCGATGGTCAGTCTGAACATCATTGATCACACCGAGCAGTGACTGCCTCGAAGGGATTAATGAAGGATTGTGTATGGAACTACTTTGCCCCGCCGGTAACCTGCCGGCACTGAAAGCGGCTATCGATAATGGCGCAGACGCGGTCTATATCGGCCTGAAAGACGACACCAATGCTCGTCATTTTGCCGGGCTGAATTTTACCGATAAAAAACTACAGGAAGCGCGTGAATACGTACATCGTCACCGGCGTAAACTGCATATCGCCATCAATACGTTTGCTCACCCGGACGGCTATCAGCGCTGGCAGCGCGCCGTGGATATGGCGGCACAAATCGGAGCCGACGTGCTGATCCTCGCCGATCTCGCGATGCTGGAATATGCCGCCGAACGCTATCCTCACATCGAACGCCACGTGTCGGTACAGGCGTCGGCGACAAACACCGAAGCGATCCGTTTCTATCATCGTCATTTTGATGTCTCACGCATCGTGCTGCCGCGCGTGCTGTCTATCCATCAGGTGAAGCAAATCGCCCGCACCAGCCCGGTACCGCTCGAAGTGTTCGCTTTCGGTAGCCTGTGCATCATGGCGGAAGGCCGCTGCTACCTTTCTTCCTATCTTACCGGTGAATCACCCAATACCGTTGGCGCTTGTTCGCCTGCGCGCTTTGTCCGTTGGCAGCAGACGGAAAACGGCATGGAGTCACGCCTGAACAATATTTTGATCGACCGCTATCAGGACGATGAAAACGCAGGTTACCCCACGCTATGTAAAGGCCGTTATTTAGTTGATGGGCAGCGCTATCACGCGCTGGAAGAGCCAACCAGCCTGAACACACTGGAACTTCTGCCTGAATTGATGGCTGCCAATATTGCCTCCGTGAAGATTGAGGGGCGCCAGCGTAGTCCGGCCTATGTCAGCCAGATCACACAGGTGTGGCGACAGGCTATCGATCACTGCTGCGCCAATCCTGAAGCATTTGTGCCAACGCAGGCGTGGATGGATGCGTTAGGTGCGGTGTCAGAAGGCACGCAGACCACGCTTGGCGCTTATCACCGTAAATGGCAGTAGCGAGAGAACACATGAAATATGCATTAGGGAATATCCTCTACTATTGGCCGAAAGAAGATGTCGAGGCGTTTTATCAGGCCGCAATGAACAGCAGCGCCGATATCGTTTATCTCGGCGAAACCGTGTGCAGCAAACGCCGTTTGATGAAGGTGGCGGACTGGTTCAACGTCGCCCGCGAGGTCGCCAACAGCGGCAAGCAGGTGGTGATCTCTACATTAGCGCTGTTACAAGCGCCATCTGAACTCACGGAGCTAAAACGTTATGTAGAGAACGGTGAGTTTTTGCTGGAAGCCAACGATCTGGGCGCGGTCAACATCGCCGCTGAACGCCATCTGCCGTTTGTCGCCGGGCACGCGCTCAATTGCTATAACGCTTATGCCCTGCGAGTCCTGCACAAACAAGGCATGGTGCGCTGGTGCATGCCGGTTGAACTTTCCCGTGACTGGCTGCAAAACCTGTTGAATCAGTGTGACGAGCTTGGCTTTCGCCATCAGTTTGAAGTGGAAGTGCTCAGCTACGGCCATTTGCCGCTAGCCTATTCCGCCCGCTGCTTCACCGCGCGTTCAGAAGATCGGCCAAAAGACGAATGTGAAACCTGCTGCCTTAACTACCCGCAGGGCAGAAAAATGCTGTCGCAGGAAAACCAGCAAGTCTTTGTCCTGAATGGCATCCAGACGCAAAGCGGCTATTGCTATAACCTCGGCAACGAACTGACATCGATGCGGGATCTGGTCGATATTGTCCGGCTGTCCCCGAACAATATCGGCACGCTGGCGATGCTGGACAAATTCCGCGCCAACGAACAAGGTACGGCACCATTAACGCTGGAAAATCAGGCAGATTGCAACGGCTACTGGCGCCGCGTCGCCGGCCTTGAGCTTGTCCCCTAACCCACATCCTATCCGGGCGGCCAGCCGCCCTTTTCTCAAACGCACCTTTGAACTACGTATAAGCGCCAGATTGCCTCATACTGCTCTGACTTTCACCATTGACTGACAGCGTTAGCACCCATCGAATGGGTGGAGTCAGTGAACAACAAAGTGAGCCATATTATGTCCACACCTTCGCAATCCACTGTGTTTTCCGTCCTCGATCTTGCGCCTATTCCGCAAGGTGCGACAGCACGCGATGCATTCCATCGCTCGCTGGAACTGGCGCAACATACAGAAAAATGGGGCTATCACCGCTATTGGCTGGCGGAACACCACAGCATGACCGGTATCGCTAGCGCAGCAACATCCGTGCTGCTCGGCTACCTTGCCTCGGGAACGGAGCGCATTCGTCTCGGCTCTGGCGGCGTGATGCTGCCAAACCACTCACCGCTCGTCATCGCCGAGCAGTTCGGTACGCTGGAGTCGTTGTATCCCGGCCGTATCGATTTGGGATTAGGCCGCGCGCCCGGCACCGACCAGCGCACCATGATGGCGCTGCGCCGTCACCTTAATGCCGATATTGAAGATTTTCCACGCGATGTGCAGGAACTGCAACGCTATTTCGCCGATGCACAGCCGGGCCAGCCAGTACAAGCCGTTCCGGGACAAGGTTTACACGTTCCGATTTGGCTATTGGGATCGAGCCTGTACAGCGCACAACTAGCCGCGAGACTGGGACTGCCTTTTGCCTTCGCTGCCCATTTCGCGCCCGATATGTTGCTGGAAGCGTTCCGGCTCTATCGCGAACATTTTATCCCTTCAGCCACTCATGCTAAACCTTACGCGATGGTGTGCGTCAATGTGGTTGCGGCAGAGAGCGATCGGGATGCACGTTTCCTCTTTACCTCAATGCAGCAGCAGTTCATCAACCTGCGTCGTGGCACACCGGGCCCGCTGCCCACTCCGGTAGAAAATATCGATACCGTTGGCTCACCTGCCGAGCAGTTTGGTGCGGATCAAGCATTACGGTTGTCGATCGTTGGCGATCGCGCCAAGGTACGTCATGGATTACAGAGTCTTTTGCGAGAAACACAGGCGGATGAAGTGATGATCAATGGCCAAATATTTGACCATCAGGCACGCCTGCTATCGTTTGAGATCGCGATGGATGTGCGGCACACGCTGTAACACTACTTGGTGGATTTGCTTTAGCCAAAAAAAACGACCCTGAACGGGTCGTTTTGCATTGAAGCTGATGTTGTTACAACAGCTTGTATGAAACAAGCTGAAGTGAAGCTTACGCGTCAGCAGGACGACGACGTGGAGCGCGTGAAGCACCGTCACGGTTATCACGGTTGAAAGAACGCTCGCGACGCTCACCACCGTTACCGCGTTCACCACCGAAAGAGCGACGTGGAGCCGCACCATCACGACGTTCGCCACCAGGACGGCCACCGCCACGACGTTCATGCGGCTGAGCATCACCCAGCAGTTGCATGTTCATCGGTTTGTTCAGAATACGCGTGCGGGTAAAGTGCGATAACAGATCACCCGGCATACCTTTCGGCAATTCAATCGTCGAGTGAGACGCGAACAGCTTGATGTTACCAATGTAGCGGCTGCTGATATCACCTTCGTTGGCAATAGCACCAACAATGTGGCGAACTTCAACACCGTCATCACGACCCACTTCGATACGATACAGTTCCATCTCGCCTGCATCACGACGTTCACGACGCTGCGGACGGTCACCGTCGCGGCTGTCACGAGAATCGCGCGGATCGCGACGACGCTCGCCACGTGAATCATCACGGTCACGGAATTCGCGACGAGGACGGAAAACGGGATCCGGTGGCAGAATCAGAGGACGTTCGCCCTGTGCCATTTTCAGCAGCGCAGCAGCCAGCGTTTCGATATCCAGCTCTTCCTGCGGTTGCAGCTTCGTCAGCAGCGCGCGGTACATATCCAGATCGCTGCTTTCCAGCTGTTGCTGTACTTTAGCGGCAAACTTGGCCAGACGGCGTTGACCCAGCAATTCTGCATTCGGCAATTCCACTTCAGGAATAGTCAGCTTCATTGTGCGCTCAACGTTGCGCAGCAGGCGACGCTCACGGTTTTCAACAAACAGCAGAGCACGGCCGGCACGACCCGCACGACCAGTACGGCCAATACGGTGAACGTAAGACTCGGCATCCATCGGGATATCGTAGTTAACAACCAGGCTAATACGCTCAACGTCCAGACCACGCGCCGCAACGTCGGTCGCGATCAGGATATCAAGACGGCCATCTTTCAGACGCTCCAGCGTTTGCTCACGCAGCGCCTGGTTCATATCACCATTCAGCGCAGCGCTGTTGTAACCGCTACGCTCCAGGGCTTCAGCCACTTCCAGCGTCGCATTCTTGGTACGAACGAAAATAATCGCCGCATCAAAATCTTCAGCTTCCAGGAAGCGTACCAGCGCTTCATTTTTACGCATACCGTGCACCGTCCAGTAGCTCTGGCTGATGTCTGGACGCGTGGTAATGCTGGATTGAATGCGCACTTCCTGTGGATCTTTCATGAAACGGCGCGTAATGCGGCGGATCGCTTCAGGCATGGTCGCAGAGAACAGTGCAGTCTGATGCTCAGCAGGGATCTGAGCCATGATGTTCTCAACATCTTCGATGAAGCCCATACGCAGCATTTCATCGGCTTCGTCCAGCACCAGACCACTCAGGTTGGACAGATCCAGCGTACCGCGTTTCAGGTGATCCAGCAGACGACCCGGCGTACCCACGACAATCTGTGCACCCTGACGCAGCGCACGCAGTTGCACGTCATAGCGTTGACCGCCGTACAGTGCGACGACGTTCACGCCGTGCATATGTTTGGAGAAATCATTGCAGGCCTCTGCCACCTGCACCGCCAGCTCACGGGTCGGTGCCAGCACCAGAATTTGTGGTGCTTTAAGTTCAGGTTTCAGGTTGTTCAGTAATGGCAGAGAGAACGCTGCAGTTTTACCGCTACCGGTCTGTGCCATACCCAGCACATCGCGACCGTTCAGCAGGTGAGGAATACATTCCGCCTGAATCGGAGACGGTTTTTCATAGCCCAAATCAGTCAGGGCGTTAAGGATAGAGGTGTTCAGCCCCAAATCGGCAAAAGAAGTTACTAAATCAGTCATGTACACGTGCCTCATTACACATGGCGGCCAGTCTACATAACTCGTCGTGAAAATTTTCAGTCATTTTCATTGAAAAGTGTGAACCGGCTCAAATTGGATTAAAAAGCGAACAAAAAAGCCCTCACCCGTGAAGGTGATAACCGAAGTTTTTCAGGCTGATTACGTGTTCGTCAGCTATTGCTGGTCCGATCCTGATAGGTCGTCTTGCTCTTGGCCTAATAGCGCCAATTCCAACAATGCATAGCGGTGCTCAACAAAGTTATGGACGTTGTTGGCAACCGTCAGCTTGAACAGCGCCAAGGCGGTGTTCTTGTCCCCCAGACTTAGGTAGTGCTTACCTAAATAGAAGTCAGTTTCACTGAGATGCTCAGCGAGCGAAGTGTTATCCGTAGCTTCTTCCTGTAAACGCTGCATCAGTGTTTTTTCACTGATACTACCCAGGTAGAATTCGACAATATTCCATCCCCAAGGCCCTTTCTTGGTGTCGTCATAGCGTTTCTTTAACGCAATTTTGGCCGTCTCTGGATTGATTTCTCGCTCCACAAGATACAGCCACAACGAACGGAAAGGATCATTCGGATCGTCTCGATAAAACGCCAGCAGATCATCCTGCGCTAACAGGTAGCGACCACCGTAATACAAAGCGATGCCCCGGTTTAAACGCGCATAATTGTAAGTTGGATCAAGCTCTAGTACAGAATCAAACGCTTCATAGGCAGCATCAAAATTGCCTGCCTGCGTTAAATAGATACCCAAATAGTTAAAAACTTCTGGAATATCAGGGCGGATCGTCAACGCTTGTGAAAAATCATTCCGCGCCAATGCCCGTAACCCGAGACTATCATACAGCACTCCGCGCTCATATAATAGCTGTGCTCGTTCATCATCGGTTAATGCCCGGCTTGCAAGGATTTGCTCCATACGTGCCAGAATCACTTCCTGCTGCAAAGTAGGCTGTAACGGAATCGCCAATACTGCGTCTTTACGCCAATCCGTGTTGCTGCATCCTGCCAGCATGAGTGCTGTTGCAACATAACACCAGCGCAAGAAAGGCTTCATTTCCCACTCCCGAAGACAAACATTGGATGAACATCCTGTCCCGGACCGCTCGACGCAAGGACATCCATACCCTTACGACACACGCGGCACCTTGCCATAATAATCAGGCAAGGTGCCATAAGACCGTTTTCTAACAGTCGTTATTCCTCAGAAGACGGGGCTGCCGCTTCCTGAGTTGGCGCATTGGCTTCTTTGATGCTTAAGCGCACACGGCCCTGACGATCAACTTCCAGAACCTTAACCGGTACTTCCTGACCCATTTGCAGGTAGTCAGTCACTTTCTCTACGCGCTTGTCGGCGATCTGAGAAATATGTACCAGGCCTTCTTTGCCGCCGCCAATAGCGACGAAAGCACCAAAATCAACGATGCGGGTAACTTTACCCTGATACACGCGGCCGACTTCGATTTCGGCAGTGATCTCTTCAATACGACGAATCGCGTGTTTCGCTTTTTCGCCGTCGGTTGAAGCGATCTTCACTGTACCATCGTCTTCGATTTCAATAGTCGTGCCTGTTTCTTCCGTCAGCGCACGAATCACTGAACCACCTTTACCGATCACGTCTTTAATCTTATCGGTGCTGATCTTGATGGTGTGAATACGCGGTGCGAATTCAGAGATATCGCCACGCGGCGTACTGATCGCCTGCTCCATCACGCCCAGAATGTGCAAACGCGCCCCTTTGGCCTGATTCAACGCAACCTGCATGATCTCACGGGTAATCCCTTCGATCTTGATATCCATCTGCAGTGCGGTGATACCTTCACGGCTACCGGCAACTTTGAAATCCATATCGCCCAGGTGGTCTTCGTCACCCAGAATGTCGGACAGTACAACAAAGTTATCGCCTTCTTTCACCAGACCCATCGCGATACCCGCAACGGCTGATTTGATCGGCACCCCCGCATCCATCAGTGCCAGAGAAGCACCGCAGACAGACGCCATGGAGGAAGAACCGTTAGATTCCGTGATTTCAGACACCACACGTACGGTGTACGGGAATTCGCTCGCCTTCGGCATAACGGCCAACACACCGCGCTTAGCCAGACGACCATGACCAATTTCACGACGTTTCGGCGAACCGACCATACCGGTTTCACCCACGGAGTACGGAGGGAAGTTGTAGTGCAGCAGGAAGCGATCAGTACGCTCCCCCGTCAGCTCGTCGATGGTCTGCGCATCACGCTCAGTACCCAGCGTAGCCGTTACCAACGCCTGCGTTTCACCACGGGTGAACAGTGCAGAACCATGGGTACGCGGCAGTACGCCAGTACGCACATCCAGACCACGAATCATGTCTTTTTCACGGCCATCGATACGCGGTTCGCCAGCCAACACGCGGCTACGCACAACGTTTTTCTCGACGTTGCCCAGAATTTCCTGGATCTCGCCCGCGTTCAGCGTGTCATCTTCTGCCAGCAGAGCGGCCTCAACGTCAGCTTTGATGACGTCAACTTGTGCATAACGTTCTTGTTTTTCAGTGATGCGGTAAGCGTCACCCAAACGCGCTTCAGACAGAGCCTGTACGCGCTGCTCTAAAGACACATTCACTTCTGGCGCATGCCAATCCCACTTCGGTTTGCCCGCTTCGGCAACCAGAGCGTTGATGTTTTCAATCACAACCTGTTGTTGATCGTGACCAAATACCACTGCGCCCAGCATCTGATCTTCACTCAGCAGATCGGCTTCGGATTCCACCATCAGAACCGCGCCTTCTGTACCTGCAACAACCAGATCCAGACGGCTTTCTTTCAGCTCATCCGTCGTTGGGTTCAGGACATACTGGTCGTTCAGGTAACCAACGCGCGCCGCACCGATAGGGCCGCTGAACGGAATACCAGACAGGCTCAGCGCCGCAGAGGCACCAATCATAGCAACGATGTCAGGGTTAACCTGTGGGTTAACGGAAACGACGGTCGCAATCACCTGAACTTCATTCAGGAAACCTTCTGGGAACAGAGGGCGAATCGGGCGGTCGATCAGACGGGAAATCAGCGTTTCGCCTTCGCTTGGACGGCCTTCACGGCGGAAAAAACCACCAGGGAAACGTCCAGCAGCGTAGGTACGCTCCTGATAGTTAACCGTTAATGGGAAGAAACTTTGGCCGGGTTTAGCGTTTTTAGCGCCGACAACGGTAACGAATACCGCGGTATCATCCATGCTTACCATCACAGCGGCAGTAGCCTGGCGTGCCATCATACCGGTTTCTAACGTAACGGTATGCTGACCATATTGAAACTTACGAACGATCGGATTCAGCAAAATAATATCCTTAGCTGGGGCGCGCTACACGTATTCAAGATAAACGCGCCAGTGAACTCCCGACCTTACACTACATCCTCACGACTAATGACAACCCTTATCTTGCTCATGCAGATAAAGCCTCTCATTAGCCGCGCGAACCTCTGTAATGAAAGATCATATTAACAACAATACACTACTCTGTTTTGCTAACGCTTCCTAGAAGAAAGGGGCCAAAAGAGGCCCCTTCCCACTGAAACTCAGAAAACTTAGCGACGCAGACCCAGACGCTCGATCAGGCTGGTGTAACGTGCTACATCTTTACGCTTCAGGTAGTCCAGCAGCTTACGACGCTGAGAAACCATACGCAGCAGACCACGACGGCTGTGGTGATCTTTTTTGTGCTCAGAAAAGTGGCCTTGCAGATGGTTGATCTGCGCAGTCAGCAAAGCAACCTGAACTTCAGTAGAACCACTATCGTTAGTGCCACGACCAAAGTCTGCTACGATTTTAGCTTTAGCTTCAACACTTAGAGACATTGTAATACTCCAAACATTATAGATAAAAAAACAGGCGCCGATCTCTAATTCAGCCACCCAATAGTCAAGCCGCGCTATTCTACCCTCAGCGTTCTGCGATAGCAAGGCAGCAACAGGCGGGTTTACACCGGAAACTCAACAACCAGACGCCGTGGCGCAACGCGGCCATCACCGTCGATTTCCCCCATACCGATAAACTTGTGCGCGTCGCCTTCGGTGATTCTCACCATGCCGTTCAGCGGCGCATTCGCGGCCTGAACAGGCTGTCCCAGCTTCAAATAACCAGCGACAACGGGGGTCAAATTCACTTCAGGAAAATCAATGACGGGGCTTTCCATCGGCATGAGCAGCGGATCGAGACACAGTGAAGGCGAGAGTTCTTGCGTCTGAGCCTGCTCGACCAATGCCGCTAACTGCTCCAGCGTCACCATTCTTTCGATAGGATATGTGGCAACCTGCAAACGCCGCAGGTAAATCACATGCGCGCCACAGCCCAGCTTTTCGCCCAAATCGTCAATAATGGTGCGGATGTACGTCCCTTTCGAACAGTGGATCTCCAGTTCCAACTCATCGCCTTCCCAGCGAATGAACTGCAGTTCGTACACGGTGATTTCACGCGCCTCGCGCGGAACCGTCAGCCCCTGGCGAGCATACTCATACAGCTTACGCCCCTGATACTTCAGCGCAGAGTACATAGATGGCACTTGCTGCGTGGTACCGCGAAAGCCTTCCAGCGCCTGCACCAGCTCCGTTGCAGAAAAACCAATCGCACGTTCTTCAATCACGTTACCGTCGGCATCGGAGGTGTCGGTTCGTTGCCCAAGGCGAGCAATAACGCGGTAGCGTTTATCTGAATCCAGCAGGTATTGGGAAAATTTCGTCGCTTCCCCAAGGCAAATCGGCAACATACCGGTGGCTAATGGATCCAATGCCCCCGTATGGCCCGCTCTGTTGGCGTTAAAAAACCGTTTTACCTTCTGTAAAACATCATTAGACGACACGCCCTGCGGCTTATCTAATAGCAATACGCCGTGTACATCACGGCCACGGCGACGAGGACGACTCATTAATCCTCCTGATCTTCGCCCGTCACAGAACGACGTTCCGCATCGTTTCTGACCACATTGGTCACCAGATTAGACATTCTCATCCCTTCGACCAATGAGTTGTCGTAAGAGAATGTCAAGGCAGGAACAACACGCAGACGCATTGCTTTGCCCACTAAGGTACGGATAAAGCCAGAAGCATCTTGCAGGGCTTTCAGGGCCGTTTTAACTTGCTCTGGCTCGTTATCATTCAGGAAGGTCACAAAAACTTTGGCATACGCCAGATCGCGAGAAACTTCCACACCGGATACGGTCGCCATGCCGATACGCGGATCTTTCACTTCACGCTGAATGATAATGGCGATTTCTTTTTGCATTTCCTGCGCAACGCGCTGGGTGCGGCTGAATTCTTTTGCCATGATAAATTCTCCAGTAAAAATCGGGGGGCACTAGGCCCCCCTTACGAATAGCTTACGTCGTCGCTGCAAAAGGATTACGCGATCGTACGTTTGATCTCAATCGTTTCAAAGACTTCGATCATATCGCCAGGGCGAACGTCGTTGTAGTTCTTCACGCCGATACCACATTCCATACCGTTACGAACTTCGTTAACATCATCTTTGAAGCGACGCAGAGATTCCAGCTCGCCTTCGTAGATCACCACGTTGTCACGCAGTACGCGGATCTTGTTGTGACGCTTAACGATACCTTCCGTCACCATACAACCTGCGATAGCGCCAAATTTCGGTGATTTAAAGACATCACGGACTTCGGCCAGACCGATAATCTCTTGCTTGTATTCCGGCGCCAACATACCGCTCATCGCCTGTTTGACTTCGTCGAGCAAGTCATAAATGACGGAGTAATAACGTAGATCCAGACTTTCTGATTCAACGATGCGGCGTGCTGATGCATCTGCACGAACGTTAAAGCCAAGGATAATCGCATTCGAAGCAGCTGCCAGCGTGGCGTCCGTTTCTGTGATACCGCCCACACCGGAGCCCACGATCTTCACTTTCACTTCATCAGTAGACAGTTTCTGCAGTGAATCGGAAATCGCTTCACAAGAACCCTGAACGTCAGATTTCAGCACGATATTCAGTTCAGAAACTTCACCTTCCGTCATGTTGGCAAACATGTTTTCCAGTTTAGATTTCTGCTGACGAGCCAGTTTGACTTCACGGAATTTACCCTGACGATACAAGGCCACTTCACGCGCTTTCTTCTCGTCACGAACAACCGTCGCCTCATCGCCCGCGGCAGGCACGCCAGACAGACCAAGAATTTCGACAGGAATAGAAGGACCCGCAGACGTAATTTCGCGACCTAATTCATCACGCATCGCACGAACACGGCCATATTCGAAGCCGCACAGAACGATGTCGCCTTTATTCAGCGTACCTTCGCGAACCAGTACGGTTGCAACCGGGCCACGACCTTTATCCAGGAAGGATTCGATCACTACACCGTTTGCCATGCCGCTACGGACGGCTTTCAGTTCCAGAACTTCGGCCTGCAACAGAATCGCATCCAGCAGTTCGTCGATGCCCGTACCGGCTTTAGCAGATACGTGGACAAACTGGGATTCGCCGCCCCACTCTTCCGGCATGACGCCGTACTGAGACAGCTCGGTTTTTACACGATCGGGATCGGCTTCAGGCTTATCGATTTTGTTGACTGCAACAACAACCGGAACCTGAGCGGCTTTCGCATGCTGGATAGCTTCGATGGTCTGAGGCATCACACCATCATCCGCCGCCACAACCAGTACCACGATATCCGTTGCCTGAGCACCACGAGCACGCATGGCGGTAAACGCGGCGTGCCCCGGTGTATCCAGGAACGTAATCATACCGTTGTCGGTTTCAACGTGGTAAGCACCGATGTGCTGGGTAATACCACCCGCTTCACCTGCTGCGACCTTGGTTGAACGAATATAGTCAAGCAGAGAGGTTTTACCGTGGTCAACGTGACCCATGATGGTCACGACCGGTGCGCGCGCTTCCGCTGCAACACCCGTATCACGGTCGCTCATTACCGCTTCTTCCAGCTCGTTCTCACGGCGCAGGATGACTTTATGGCCCATCTCTTCCGCGACGAGTTGCGCCGTTTCCTGGTCGATAACCTGGTTGATCGTTGCCATCGCGCCTAGTTTCATCATCACTTTGATGACCTGAGAACCTTTAACCGCCATTTTGTTGGCCAGTTCAGCAACAGTAACAGTTTCGCCAATCACAACATCACGGTTAACCGCCTGAACAGGCTTATTGAAGCTTTGTTGCAGAGAACTTGGCTTACGTTTGCCTTTGCCACCACGAGTAACAGCACGCGCTTCTTCACGGTCAGCTTTGGACTCAGACTGGCGATTGCCTTTCTTCTGCTTGGTCACTTTGCCAGCACGACTGCGACTGCGTCGTTCGCCCTCAACCTGACGGTCATTTTCATCTTCCGCTTCACGGGCATGATGAGATGTCGTCACATGATAATCGGCAGACTCTTCAGGTTTAGCGCTTTCCGCTTCCCAACGTCCGGCATTCTCTTCGGCCATACGACGGGCTTCTTCAGCAATGCGGCGAGCTTCTTCTTCCACTTTCAGACGTGCCGCTTCTTCCGCTTTACGCTTAAGTTCGGCAGCTTCCGCTTCGCGCTTCGCTTTCTCGGCCTGAGCCGGCTTGGTCATATTTTCGTTTTGTTGGTTCGTCACTTTTTCTTTTTCCGCTACATCACGCTTAGCTTTTTCAGCGGCTTCACGTTTGGCTTGCTCGTCGGCAGCACGTTTCGCTTTCTCAGCAGCTTCGCGCAGTTCGGCCTCGCGTTTAGCCTGCTCTTCAGCGGCACGTTGTGCCTGTTCTTCCGCTTCACGCCGTGCCAACTCTTCCACTTCCGCCTGTTGGGCATCAATCGGATCGCGTTTTACATAAGTGCGTGTCTTGCGGACTTCGATCTGCACCGACTTACTTTTACCGCCAGTGCTAGGGACATTTAACGTGCTGCGTGTTTTACGTTGCAGCGTCAGTTTACCCTGCGCATTACCGCGATCGCGGTTCAGGTGCGCCAATAATGTTTCTTTTTCATGCTGGGTCACAGCGTCCGATGCAGACTTGGTCATTCCCGCGTCAGCAAACTGCTGTATCAGGCGGTCAACCGGAGTTTGAATCTCTGCGGCCAGCGATTTTATGGTTACATCTGTCATGCTGTTCCTTTCCTGCTACAGTTCGTTATTCGTTGTCGTCGCCAAACCAACAGATATTACGCGCGGCCATAATCAATTCGCCCGCTTGCTCATCATTGAGTCCTTCAACATCTGTCAGGTCGTCAACGCCCTGTTCAGCAAGATCTTCCAGCGTACAAACACCGATCGCAGCAAGCTTGAATGCCAACTCACGCGACAACCCAGGCAAGCTAAGTAAGTCTTCAGCAGGTTGACCGCCACCAAGGCTTTCTTCATGCGCCAGTGCCAGCGTTGTTAATGCGGCTTTCGCACGCTCACGCAATGCTTCAACGGTTTCTTCATCAAGGCCTTCAATAGCCAGCAGTTCCTTGATTGGCACGTAGGCCAGTTCTTCAAGTGAGGAGAAACCTTCTTCAACCAGCACGGTGGCAAATTCGTCATCAATATCAAGGTACTTGGTAAAGACATCGATTGCAGCATGTGCTTCAGCCTGATGCTTGGCTTGAAGATCTTCCACTGTCATCACGTTCAGTTCCCAACTATCGTCTGAACGATGCTGTTTCAGCAGTTGGGAGGCCAAACGTACGTTTTGCCCGTTACGACCAATCGCCTGAGCCAGATTGCTCGACTCAACGGCGATATCCATCGTGCAAGTATCTTCATCAACCACGATCGATACGACATCAGCGGGTGCCATTGCATTGATCACAAACTGTGCCGGATTGTCATCCCACAGAATGATGTCAATACGCTCGCCGCCCAGTTCACTGGAAACCGCCTGCACGCGTGCGCCACGCATACCAACACACGCACCGACGGGATCGATACGCTTGTCATTCGTCTTCACTGCAATTTTCGCACGTGAACCCGGATCGCGGGCCGCGGCCTTAATCTCAATGACTTCTTCACCGATTTCTGGCACTTCAATGCGGAAGAGTTCAACCAACATTTCCGGACGGGAACGGCTGACAAACAGTTGAGCACCGCGAGCTTCAGGACGAACAGAATACAGTACGCCACGAATACGGTCGCCAGGACGGAAATTTTCACGAGGCAGCATATCTTCACGGCCGATTACCGCTTCTGCACTGGTATTAGAACCATCGATAGGTCTGACTTCAAGCGAAATATTATCACGGTTCACTTTCTTCACGACACCAGTGATAATCTCGCCTTCTTGCTCACGGAACTGATCAACAACCATCGCACGCTCAGCTTCACGAACTTTCTGTACGATAACCTGTTTTGCCGTTTGCGTCGTAATGCGGTCAAAGGTTACAGATTCGATTTGATCTTCAACATAACCGCCAATATCAAGAGAAGGATCGTCGAACTGTGCAGCCTCGAGCGTAATTTCACGCGTTGGCTGAGTGACTTCATTCACCACAACCCAACGACGGAAGGTATCAAAATCACCCGTTTTGCGATCGATACTGACGCGGACATCAATTTCCTGCTCGTATTTTTTCTTGGTCGCTGTCGCCAGTGCGGTTTCCAGCGCTTCAAAAATCTTCTCACGCGGGACGGCTTTTTCATTGGAAACTGCTTCAACAACAGCCAGAATCTCTTTGTTCATCCTAGTTGCCTCATCCAAACTTTAAAAGTGGGGTACAAGATTCGCTTTCTGGATGTTGCTCAGCGCGAATACTTCATCGTTGCCTTCCACTGTTATGGTGATCATTTCGCCGTCAACAGCTTTGATTACACCCAACCATTTACGGCGGTTCTGGACTGCCATACGCAGTACCACTGTCACCTCTTCACCGATGAAACGCAGATAGTGTTCTGCCGTGAACAAGGGACGCTCAAGCCCTGGAGACGAAACTTCCAGGTTATAGGCGACAGTGATTGGATCTTCTACATCCAATACCGCACTGATCTGGTGGCTGACATCAGCACAATCATCAACAGTGATGCCATCTTCACTATCAATATAGATACGCAGTGTCGATTGGCGACTGCGGATGAACTCAATCCCAACTAATTCGTAGCCTAATGCGGCAACGGGTGCTGAAATCATCTCTGTTAATTTTTGCTCTAATGTGGACAAGCCCACCCCCAAGACATAAAAAAAGGGCCTAATAGCCCAGTTGTTTGTTGCCATATAACAAAAAACCCCGAAAAATCGGGGCTTTATGCAACTGGACCCTAATACCGCAACCAACACGGTATAACTTTCGGTGAAGGATTTTTTCAAAAATCACTGCAAAAAGAGATAAAAATTGAGTGAAGAACGTATTTGAAAAAACACTTTACTGGAAGTTAAGTGGTTGCGGGGGCCGGATTTGAACCGACGACCTTCGGGTTATGAGCCCGACGAGCTACCAAGCTGCTCCACCCCGCGTCCGAAAACGTGGCAAATACTACGCTGACAACCGCATAAATGCAAGTCATCCATAGGATTGGTTCGAAGGCGATTTTTATACGCGCCATGCCCCATTTTGTCAAGAAGCACCGGTCTGCAAAGGATTAATATGCTACCCGTTGATTAACACATTGCGATGTCAGTAATGCCTCTTCATCAGCCTGTATCACTTTCTTAATGCCCATCTGGCTTTATTCCTACCACGACCAGCGTTCTCACTTCACCACGTTTCTGACGCACAAGTCCCCAGAACCATTATCAATGCCTACATGCGATTACGGTAAAGGTTGAGTATAGAGGACATCATAGCGCCCAAATACAAATATATATTCACAAATCGGCTGCTGTGGATTGAATCAAGTTGGCATAATGAAAGCTTGAAGAGGAAGAGAAAGGAAAGCCACTTAGCAGTGTGTTTAAGACAAAAAAATAGACGTCCATTGACGTCTATTTTTTTATGTTGGTACCGAGGACGGGACTTGAACCCGTAAGCCCAATCGGGCACTACCACCTCAAGGTAGCGTGTCTACCAATTCCACCACCACGGCATCACAGTTACTACTTTAAAACGCTTACTTCGGAATGTCACTCGCAGGCGTAGAAGTCGTAGCAGGAGTTGTCGTCTGCTCGACTTTTTCAGGCTGGCTCAGGTTATCCCAGGCACCGCCTTTCTTCTGCAACGAGCTCAGGTTGCCCAGAACGAGGCTGATAATGAAGAACAAGGTCGCCAATATCGCCGTCATACGGGTCATGAAATTACCAGAGCCGCTCGAACCGAACAAAGTGGCAGAAGCACCTGCTCCGAACGAGGCTCCCATATCAGCACCTTTACCCTGTTGAAGCATGATCAAGGCAACCAGCCCGATCGATACTAACAGGAAAATCACTAATAGAGCTTCGTACATAGTCGTACCTGTTAACCGTTTCCCCATATTTTATGGAGAATGCTATATTTTGGCGGTAAACCGCGTGTCATTCCGCAAGTCAGATGTCTCGAACATCCCTGATCAAGCGGGTCTGAATACTAACTAAAGGATGTAACGTACGCAAGGGTAATTTGGTCACCGCGGGTTGATTGCAGAAAAAAACAGCGGCTTTCGACACGAGATGCTTATCGAAAGTCTTACCAGCCTGATTAATGAATTAAAAAAACCTCAGCCAACCGCTTTCACTGCATCGGCAATACGGTTTGCCAGTGCGATCACCGTCTCTTCGTGTTCACCCTCAACCATG
This sequence comes from Pectobacterium artocarpous, assembly GCF_046159765.1. Classification (NCBI taxonomy): domain Bacteria; kingdom Pseudomonadati; phylum Pseudomonadota; class Gammaproteobacteria; order Enterobacterales; family Pectobacteriaceae; genus Pectobacterium; species Pectobacterium artocarpous. Next base: position 75,738 of record NZ_JBJXVK010000016.1, on the reverse strand, counting down.
ACACGGATAAGCGGCTCAGTACCGGACTTACGCAGCAGCACCCGCCCGCGTCCTGCCAATTCTTTTTCCACATCCTGCGTAATCTGCCGCACATTTTTATCTTCAAGCGGATCGTTTTCCCCCGTAAACCGTACGTTGACCAGAATCTGTGGAAACAGCTTCATACCGCTGCATAAATCATGCAGGCTCATATGGTTTCTCACTATCGCGGTAAGTACTTGCAAACCGGCAATCACACCGTCGCCCGTTGTAGTTTTGTCCAGCAGGATCACATGGCCGGAGTTTTCCGCACCAATGCGCCACCCTTTTGTTTGCATCATTTCTAATACATAGCGATCACCCACCTTGGCGCGAGCAAACGGGATGCCCAGTTGCTTTAACGCCACCTCAAGTCCCATGTTACTCATCAGCGTGCCCACCGCGCCACCGCGCAGTTGTCCTTGGCGTAAGCCTTCACGGGCGATGATATACAAAATCTGGTCGCCATCCACTTTGTTGCCTAAATGGTCCACCATGATGAGTCGATCGCCATCGCCGTCGAAGGCCAGCCCAACGTCCGCTTTTTCAGCCAGTACGCGAGCCTGTAGCTGTCTGACGTCCGTCGCCCCGCACTCTTCATTAATGTTCATACCATCCGGTTCACAGCCAATCGCAATGACTTTAGCGCCAAGCTCGCGCAATACGCTGGGGGCGATATGATAGGTAGCACCATTGGCGCAATCGACGACGATCTTTAAGCTATTAAGGCTCAATTCGCTCGGGAACGTCCCCTTACAAAATTCGATGTAGCGCCCAGCGGCGTCAACAATACGGCTGGCTTTGCCTAATTCAGCAGACTCAACACACGTCAGCGGTTTTTCCAGCTCAGCTTCTATGGCTTCTTCTACTTCATCCGGCAGCTTGGTGCCGTCAATTGAGAAGAATTTAATACCGTTGTCGTAATACGGGTTATGAGAAGCAGAAATAACGATGCCCGCTTCCGCACGAAACGTACGGGTCAGATAAGCAACCGCAGGCGTCGGCATTGGGCCGGTAAAAGAAGCCGACAAACCCGCAGCGGCCAGCCCGGCTTCCAGCGCAGACTCCAACATATAGCCAGAAATACGGGTATCTTTGCCGATGATAATCTTACGTGAACCGTGTCGCGCAAGCACTTTCCCTGCGGCCCAACCCAGTTTAAGCACAAAATCAGGGGTAATCGGCGTATCGCCAACCTTGCCACGTACACCATCGGTACCAAAATATTTGCGGTTACTCATCTCGTCTTTATTCCTTCGCAGAAAGGGTGGCCTCAACAATGCGCATGGCATCAGCCGTTTCTTTAACATCGTGCACGCGAATAATCTGTGCTCCCTGCATCGCGGCGATTACTGCACAGGCGACACTACCATGAACACGCTGCGCAGGTGGCACATTGAGGAGTTGCCCAATCATGGATTTCCTCGACATCCCCACCAGAAGAGGCAGTTCAAAACGATGTAATTCGCTCAGACGAGCCAGAAGCGCATAATTATGTGCAAGATTCTTACCGAATCCGAATCCAGGATCCAGCAATAGCTGGCTTTTCGGAATATTGGCGTTCACACAGCGATCAATCTGCTGCTGCAAGAAATCGCCAATGTCCTGCATCAGATCATCATAATGCGGTTTGTGCTGCATGGTTCTCGGCCCCCCTTGCATGTGCATCAGGCACACCGGCAACCCCGTTGCCGCCGCCGCTTCCAGAGCACCAGGCTCTTGCAAAGCGCGAATATCATTAATCAGATGTGCACCTGCCTGCGCTGATGCCGTCATGACTTCCGGCTTTGAAGTATCAACCGAGATCCAGACATCAAACCGCTTAGCGATGGCTTCAACGACAGGCACTACACGTTCCAGTTCTTCCTCCGTGCTCACCTCATCCGCCCCAGGACGCGTGGATTCGCCGCCAATATCGATCAGGGCCGCACCAGCGTTAACCATCTCCTGAACATGCAGTAATGCAGCATCGAGATTATTGTGTTTTCCGCCATCGGAAAAAGAGTCCGGCGTAACGTTAAGGATACCCATGATACGTGGGCAGGAAAGATCCAGCGTTGAATCTCTGGCAACCAGTTGCATGATTTACCTCCGCATTCTGGTGTTGTTAGCATGAACGGTGATTCGAATATTTACCAGTAAAAAACCCCAGCCTGAGCTGGGGTTTCGTAAGTTACCGATATCAATCACAGACGAATTATTTGCCGTCCGCTTGCTCAGACATGGTATTACCGGGATTAGGCGTTTGCGGCTCATCCACTGGCGTAGGGGCTTTAGGCGTCCCACCGCCATTGCCGGAATCGTTGTCAGAACGAGACGCTTCCCAACCCGCTGGCGGACGAACCTCTTTCTTACGCCCCATCAGATCGTCAATCTGCGGCGCATCAATGGTTTCATACTTCATCAACGCATCTTTCATTGAGTGAAGGATATCCATATTAGCCATCAGCAGTTCACGAGCACGCACGTAGTTACGTTCAATCAGCGATTTCACTTCCTGATCGATGATACGCGCCGTTTCATCTGACATATGCTTAGCTTTTGCGACAGAACGACCGAGGAATACCTCACCCTCTTCTTCCGCATAAAGCAATGGACCTAGTTTTTCAGAGAAGCCCCACTGCGTCACCATGTTACGAGCAATCGATGTTGCAACTTTGATGTCGTTAGACGCCCCCGTCGAAACATGTTCTACACCGTAAATAATTTCTTCAGCCAGTCGACCACCGTACAGCGTAGAGATCTGACTTTCCAGCTTCTGACGGCTAGCGCTGATCGCATCACCTTCAGGCAGGAAGAACGTCACGCCCAGTGCACGACCACGCGGAATAATCGTCACTTTATGGACCGGATCATGTTCTGGCACCAGACGGCCGATGATTGCGTGCCCCGCTTCATGATACGCAGTCGATTCTTTCTGCTTCTCAGTCATAACCATGGAGCGGCGCTCTGCGCCCATCATGATTTTGTCTTTCGCTTTCTCGAACTCAACCATCGAAACAACGCGTTTGTTGCCACGAGCAGAGAACAATGCGGCTTCGTTAACCAGGTTAGCCAAGTCCGCACCAGAGAAACCAGGTGTACCACGCGCGATCACCGACGCATCGATATCTGGCGACAACGGCACGCGACGCATATGCACTTTCAAAATCTGTTCACGACCGCGAACATCCGGCAAGCCAACCACAACCTGGCGGTCAAAACGACCGGGACGCAGCAAAGCAGGGTCAAGCACATCGGGACGGTTCGTTGCCGCGATAACAATAATGCCTTCGTTGCCTTCAAAACCGTCCATCTCAACCAGCATTTGGTTCAGTGTTTGTTCACGTTCATCGTGACCGCCGCCTAAACCTGCGCCACGTTGGCGGCCAACAGCGTCGATTTCATCAATAAAAATGATACAAGGTGCGGCTTTCTTCGCCTGTTCGAACATGTCGCGGACACGAGAAGCACCGACACCGACAAACATTTCAACGAAGTCAGAACCGGAAATCGTAAAGAAAGGGACTTTTGCTTCACCGGCAATCGCTTTCGCCAGCAGCGTTTTACCAGTTCCCGGTGGGCCGACCATCAGAATACCTTTCGGAATCTTACCGCCCAGCTTCTGGAAACGGCTAGGTTCGCGCAGGTATTCGACCAGTTCGCTAACCTCTTCCTTCGCTTCGTCGCAACCAGCTACATCAGCAAACGTCGTCTTGATCTGATCTTCAGTCAGCATACGCGCTTTGCTCTTGCCGAAGGACATGGCACCTTTACCGCCGCCGCCTTGCATTTGACGCATGAAGAAGATCCAGACGCCAATCAGTAGTAGCATCGGGAACCAGGAAATAAAGATAGAAGCCAACAGGCTTGGCTCTTCCGGTGGCTCACCAACGACTTTCACATTCTTCGTTAGCAGGTTATCCAGTAGCTTGGGGTCATTGACAGGAATGTAAGTCGTGTATCTGTTGCTGTCTTTTTTGATAACACTGATCTCACGCCCGTTAATACGTGCTTCACGGACCTGATCCTGATTCACTTCAGTCAAGAAGGTTGAATAATCCACCCTACGGCCATTCGACTCGCTGGGCCCAAAGCTCTGGAAAACAGACATCAGCACCACTGCGATGACTAACCAGAGAATTAGGTTTTTCGCCATGTCACTCAAGGGATTAACCTCATATTACAACTGTGTTAAAAAACAGCGTTAGGGTACTACAGTTTCCGCCCTGTCGCTACAATATACACTTCACGAGACCGGGCACGTGAGGCGTCTGGTTTACGAATTTTCACTTTCGTAAACAGGGAGCGAATTTCCCGCAGGTATTCATCAAAACCTTCTCCCTGAAACACTTTCACCAGGAAACTTCCGCCTGGCGCTAATACATCCCGACACATACCAAGTGCTAATTCAACCAGATACATCGACTTCGGAATATCAACGGCTGGTGTACCACTCATGTTAGGGGCCATGTCAGACATCACCACCTGAACTTTGCTATCGCCAACCCTTTCGAGCAAGGCTTTGAGGACCAATTCATCACGAAAGTCCCCTTGCAGGAAATCGACGCCGACAATCGGATCCATCGGTAAAATATCGCACGCGATAATTCGACCATTTCCACCAATTTGCGTGACCACATACTGTGACCAACCGCCAGGCGCAGCGCCTAAATCCACAACCGTCATACCGGGTTTAAACAGTTTGTCGCTCTGTTGTATTTCGTCAAGTTTAAACCAAGCACGTGAGCGCAGCCCTTTTTTCTGGGCCTGCTGCACATATTTATCGCTAAAGTGTTCCTGCAACCAGCGACTGGAGCTTGCAGAACGCTTTTTATTCGCCATCGATTTTCCAACTATTCTCAGTAACACGCTCGTGGTGGGGAGAAACTTCTCACATATTACCAATCAGAACAGTCAAATTGGTTATAATCATGAGATGGCGGTAGAATGACCCGTTTTCAATCCCAACCTAAGTAAAAAAAGACAATGAACCTAAGTAATAAACAAAAACAACACCTGAAAGGCTTGGCACATCCGCTAAAACCGGTTGTCATGCTGGGCAATAACGGTCTCACCGAAGGTGTTTTGGCTGAGATCGAACAAGCATTAGCGCATCACGAACTGATCAAGATAAAAGTGGCGACAGAAGATCGCGAAACCAAAGCCCTGATTATCGAGGCAATTGTTCGTGAAACGGGTGCTGCTAACGTTCAGGTCATCGGCCACACGCTGGTGCTCTACCGTCCTGCGAAAGAACGTAAAATTGTATTACCACGATAACACTTTTTATTTCAGGATACTCAGTTTTAACGGAAAGGTGCCATGCCTCTCGGTTAGAGAAAAGGCCGCAAGCGGCCTTTTTCTTTTCTTTACAATTTTTGCTGTTTTAATCGACAACCCAGCAAAATTTATAGATATTCGACCTTCAGAATCTCATATTCCACGTCGCCGCCCGGCGTACGGATGACCACAACGTCATCTTCCTCTTTGCCGATCAGACCACGCGCAATCGGGGAATTTACAGAGATAAGATTCTGCTTAAAATCCGCCTCGTCATCACCAACGATCCGGTAGGTTTGTTCTTCCTCGTTATCGAGGTTCAGTACCGTCACCGTTGCGCCAAAAATAACACGCCCGTTGGCCGTCATCTTCGTGACATCAATAACCTGTGCGTTAGACAGCTTAGCTTCAATGTCTTGAATGCGTCCTTCGCAAAAGCCCTGCTGCTCACGTGCGGCGTGGTATTCTGCATTTTCTTTCAGGTCGCCGTGCTCACGCGCTTCAGCAATGGCCGCAATAATTTCAGGTCGACGCACAGATTTCAGGTGGTCAAGCTCTTCGCGCAATTTTTCAGCACCACGCAAGGTCATCGGAAATTGTTTCATATTGTCTATACCTCTAAAAAAGTCCGTAAGACTCAAATAATCGTCATCCTGACGCGCTAAAAATCAAAGGCGACGGAGTCTCTGCAACGTGACAGTCCTCACTGGACATAAAGCAAAAGTAACCACCCCCGGAACAAAATTTCCAGGCTGGCAGCAGTTTTGCATTTTGATACGTATTTTACCCCAGAGTTCAATGAGGGTCATCGTTTACTTTAGACCTTGTTGCGCCGTAGTATGACCACATGTTACCCCGTTCTTAGCTGAGATTATGCGTTTTTCATCGATTGTTACCGGACTTACCTGCGCTTTTGTTCTGCATGCCAATGCAGCTTCTGTTGAGGATTATCGCCAATATTTACCAGACGGTGCCAATCTGGCGCTGTTGGTACAAAAAGTTGGCGCAACAACACCCAGTATGGCCTTCAATAGCCAGCAAATGGCGCTTCCCGCCAGTACACAAAAGGTGATAACCGCATTAGCTGCATTACTGCAATTGGGTCCAGATTATCGATTCATCACCACGATGGAAAGCCACGGGCCTATCACTAGCGGTATTCTCAACGGTAACCTCATCGTACGGTTTAGCGGCGATCCTACGCTTAAGCGCCAGCAAATACGGAATATGGTGCAGGAATTAAGAAAGCGCGGGATACAGGAAATCGCAGGGGATGTGCTGATCGACACCTCCGTGTTCGCCAGCCACGATAAAGCGCCGGGCTGGCCCTGGAACGACATGACACAGTGCTTCAGCGCCCCGCCAGGTGCTGCGATTGTCGATCGTAACTGTTTCTCCGTCTCCCTCTACAGTGCGCCTAAAGCGGGTGATAATGCGTTTATCCGCGTCGCTTCCTATTATCCGGTGCAAATGTTCAGCGAGGTCCGCACGCTGGCGAAAGGTTCCGCCGATGCCCAATACTGCGAACTGGACGTCGTCCCCGGGGAACTGAATCGCTTTACGCTTACGGGCTGCTTGGCTCAGCGCACAGAGCCGCTTCCGCTGGCGTTCGCGATTCAGGATGGAGCCAGTTATGCCGGCGCTATCGTTAAAGATGAGCTACAGCAGGCAGATATTCGCATCAAGGGCAGCCTTCGCCGTCAGACACAGCCAGGAGCAGCGGGGGGCGTGCTGGCTCAGACACAATCAGCGCCACTGCACGACCTGCTCACTATCATGCTGAAAAAATCGGACAACATGATTGCCGATACGGTTTTTCGTACCATTGGACATGAGCGTTTTAGCGTGCCAGGTACATGGCGTGCTGGCGCGGATGCCGTGCGCCAGATACTGCGTCAGAAAGCAGGCGTAGATTTAGGAAACAGCATTGTTGTCGATGGTTCAGGCCTGTCACGACACAACCTGATCTCGCCAGAAACGATGATGCAGGTATTGCAGTACATCGCACAGCACGATAACGAGTTGAATTACATTACGATGCTCCCGCTTTCCGGTTATGACGGCACGCTGCGTTATCGTGGCGGTCTGCATGAGGCAGGCGTTGATGGCAAGGTTTCGGCGAAAACAGGGGCACTACAGGGCGTATACAATCTGGCGGGCTTCATTACCACCGCGAGCGGTCAGCGTATGGCATTCGTCCAGTTCCTGTCCGGCTATGCCGTACCACCTGAAGACCAACGCGCACGCCGTGTCCCCCTGGTGCGATTCGAAAGTCGCCTCTACAAAGACATTTATCAGAGCAATTAAAATAAGAATGCGGCCTTACCCTGATGGAGTAAGGCCGCAATAAGCAAGCATTAACTAGCAGAAGAACAAATCACTTTTGATAGATAATCTCGACGCCTTCATCATCTTCATCGTCCCAGTCATCATCCCACTCTTCTTCGGCTTCTTTTTCTATTTCAGCCAACTGTTGGCGATGATAATCGTCCCACATGAACTCAACTTTTTCCGGCGCGCTTTCGGCAATCGCCGTCACTTTCGGATTGGCTTTCAGGAAGCTCATTACGTCCCAGCAAAGTGGCGTGACGCCTTCACGGTTCGCCGCAGAAATCAGGTAATATTTACCTTCCCAGCCAAGCGCAGTCGCAATCTCTTTGGCACGTTTTTCCGCATCAGCCTTGTCGATCAAATCAACTTTGTTGAAAACCAGCCAACGCGGTTTTTCTGCCAAACCTGCGCCATACTGCTCTAACTCGTTGATAATGATTTGGGCATTTTCAACCGGATCGGACTCATCAATGGGAGCAAGATCAACCAAATGCAACAGAACACGGCAGCGTTCAAGGTGCTTCAGGAAACGAATCCCTAACCCAGCGCCTTCAGATGCCCCTTCAATCAAACCAGGGATATCCGCTACAACAAAGCTCTGTTCGCTATCCATACGGACTACGCCAAGACTCGGCACCAGTGTAGTAAACGGATAATCGGCGACTTTTGGCTTCGCCGCTGATACCGCACGGATGAAGGTCGATTTACCCGCGTTGGGCAGACCCAGCATTCCCACGTCAGCCAGCAACAGCAGTTCCAGCGTCAGCTCACGTTCTTCACCTTTCGTGCCGCTGGTCTTCTGGCGAGGAGCACGGTTGACGGATGATTTAAAACGCGTGTTACCTAAACCATGCCAACCGCCTTTCGCTACCATCAGGCTCTGCTGATGGCGCGTCATATCCCCCAGCACTTCGCCAGTTCCCTGATCGAGAACACGAGTACCGACAGGGACTTTAATCGTAATATCTTTGCCGCGCTTCCCCGTACAGTCACGGCTTTGCCCGTTTTGTCCACGCTCAGCGCGGAAAGATTTTTCAAAACGGTAATCGATCAGCGTGTTCAAGTTTTCGTCAGCCAGCAGATAAACGTCACCACCGTCACCACCGTCACCACCGTCCGGGCCGCCGTTAGGAATATATTTTTCACGACGAAAGCTAACACAACCGTTACCGCCATCGCCTGCCACAACGAGAATTGTGGCTTCATCTACAAACTTCATTGATTCTCTCCGCAAAAAACCAATAGAGAATATCTACGTGTTTTAGGCTTGTTATTGGTTCTTCTTGGCGTAACTTTTTTGATTTTACGGCATGTAGCGTATTTCTACTCACCATTAAAAAAACTGACGCACCAGAACGCATTCCAGCAAAGGAGCGGATTGTACCTGCCTGCTCCAATAATTTCATCTGTATTAAAAATAAACAACGCATACCGAATGTCAAAAGGCGACCGTGACCTGCTGCAATACGCGTTCTTTCAGGCTACTTCTGCACCATCAATGGCGGCACAGGTTCTTTCTTACCTGGGAAGAAACGATGTCCAATAGCAGAAAACATCGCACCGGCAACCACGACAAAAGCGCCCAGGTAACCAACCCAGTTCAGCACGGGCGCAGCAAAGAAAGCCGCCCACCCCAACGCCAGTAGATCGGAAAAGAACAGCGTAAACAGTGGAGTCAATGTAATGACGGCACTAACCTGCGATGCCTGCCAGCGCGCCATGGCCTCCGCAAGCGCGCCATATCCAATTAATGTATTCGCACCGCAGAATAGCAGGCAAATAAGCTGCCAGTTGCTCAGTTGGAAGATAACTTCAAGCTTGGTAAAAGGCGTAATGAAGACGACACACAGCACATACAGCAGAAACAAAATTTGCTGTGATGTCAGACGCCGCAGCAACACCTTCTGCGCTACACCATAGGATACCCATACCGACGAGGCACAGATGCCAAGCAGCACGCCCAGCGTGTAGTCCGTCAGCCGGGTAAAAATCTCAATCAGGCTAGTATTAAAGAACAAGATCAGGCCACAGATCAGCATGATCGCGCCAATGACCTGTGTGCCACGCATCTTTTCCTTTAGGATAAGTACACTGGCGAACATCATACCAACAGGAGAAAGCTGCCCAATAACCTGAGACGCAGTCGGACTCAGATATTGCAGAGACGAGCTAAAGAAAACAAAATTGCCTAATAACCCAGCGGTTGCAATCAGTAGCAGAATCCACCAACGCCGATGCAGGAAAACCCGCATCGGCGGTAAATTCTTACGGTATGACAGAATAATGCCGAGTCCAATCGAAGCGATAAAAAAGCGATACCAAACAATCGTATAAGGTTCCATTACCACCAGAACCTGTTTCATGGCTATCGGTAACGCCCCCCAGCAAACTGCCGTAGTCAGCGCCAGACAAAGACCGATCCCCGTCTGCTGTTTAGTATTCATACTTACCCAGATGGTTTAGTCAGAATCAGAATGTAAAAAGCCCCGCAAAGAATTGCGGGGCTTGAATCCGTAAGACCTAACGCGAAAAATTATTCAGCAACGATGCTGATATATTTACGGTTTTTTGGGCCTTTAACTTCAAACTGAACTTTACCATCAGTCAAAGCAAACAGAGTGTGGTCTTTTCCGCAACCAACGTTAGTTCCTGCGTGGAATTTGGTACCACGTTGACGAACGATGATGTTACCAGCCAGTACACTTTCGCCGCCAAAACGTTTTACGCCCAGACGTTGTGCGTTAGAGTCACGACCGTTACGGGTTGAACCGCCAGCTTTCTTGTGTGCCATTTAATCCGCTCTCCTAATCTTAAGCGCTGATGCCGGTAATTTTCACGTCAGTGAACCACTGACGGTGGCCTGCTTGCTTACGGTAGTGTTTACGGCGACGGAACTTAACGATCTTCACTTTTTCGCCACGACCATGAGCAACAACTTCAGCTTTGATTTTACCGCCATCGACGAAAGGAACGCCGATTTTGATTTCTTCACCATTAGCAACCATCAGAACTTGGTCAAACTCAACGGCTTCACCAGTTGCGATGTCCAGCTTTTCCAAGCGAACGGTTTGACCTTCGCTTACTCGGTGTTGTTTACCACCACTTTGGAAAACTGCGTACATATAAAACTCCGCTTTCCGCGCACCCACCATAGGTTTTCAGAGTGCGCTATAAACATTCATAATAGGGCGCGAATTCTACGCAAAAATACTGCGGATGACAAGTGTATAATCAACGGATGTGAAGAAAAAGAATACAACGTATGAACTGCCGTTTATCTCTCTCATTTTTCAAGTACAATCGGCGCAATAAGTTCCATCTTGCCGATATGCAACAGCAATCTTACGGCAGTGTTGAAGACATACGTTGGCACAAACCATGAATCTAAAACAAATTACAACATTAACCGCGCAGGATATGGCAGCTGTTAATAACGTCATTCTTGAACAACTGAATTCCGACGTCGTTTTGATCAACCAACTTGGACATTACATCATCAGCGGCGGTGGAAAACGTATACGCCCAATGATTGCTGTTCTAGCCGCCAGAGCCCTCAATTATAACGGTGATAAACATGTCACTGTTGCCGCACTGATCGAATTTATCCATACCGCAACGCTGCTACATGATGACGTGGTAGACGAATCTGACATGCGCCGGGGTAAAGCGACGGCTAATACTGCCTTTGGCAACGCGGCAAGCGTACTCGTTGGAGATTTCATCTATACCCGCGCCTTCCAAATGATGACCAGCCTCGAATCGTTACGCGTTCTGGCGCTGATGTCCGAAGCGGTAAACGTGATTGCGGAAGGCGAAGTCTTGCAGTTAATGAACTGCAACGACCCGGATATTACCGAAGAAAGTTACATGCGCGTCATTTACAGCAAAACGGCACGTTTATTCGAAGCCGCTGCACAATCCTCATCCATCCTCGCAGGCGCGACGCCAGAGCAAGAAAAAGCGCTCCAGGACTATGGCCGCTACCTGGGCACCGCGTTCCAGTTAATTGACGACCTGCTTGATTACAGCGCAGACGGCAAGACCTTGGGCAAAAACACGGGCGACGACCTCAATGAGGGCAAACCAACACTGCCGCTACTGCACGCTATGCGTAATGGTAATTCAGAACAGAGCTCGCTAATTCGCAAAGCGATTGAAGAAGGAAACGGGCGCCATCTGCTGGAACTGGTGCTTGCCACCATGCAGCAATGTGGCTCACTTGATTATACGCGCCAACGTGCTGAAGAAGAGGCAGATAAAGCAATCAGCGCATTACAGCAGCTACCAGAAACACCGTACCGCATAGCGCTCGAAGGCCTTGCCCACTTAGCTGTACAGCGTGATTTCTAATCGTGGTGTGAGATATTGCTCTGATGAGATCGTTAACCATAACTGAGTTAACGAAATCTAAGTAGCGCTGCAAAGCAGCGCTACTCGTTCGCAGACTAAGCAGTCTGGTCGATGGGTACATCATCCAGCCGAGACAACACTGCTATCGTCCCTTCACGCAAAATGAAATTGATCAGGCGGGTTCGTTCATCAACGGAAAGTTGATGGAAAATATGCACCCACGATGACAGCAGGGTCGACTCATTATCGATGCGATAATATTCTGTTGGCGGATTCTCTTTTACCAGCAGAGAATTCCTGACCTCGTTCGGCAAACTGCGAATAGAATATTCAACACCACGCCCTTGAACCCCTTTCCGCCTGCGCTTTTCCCAACCGTCGTCTCGCGCTCGTTTGTTTAGTCCTTGCGGTGACTTAGGTAACCCACCGACTCCAACCAGCTCACTTGTTGCAAACCATTCTTTGTCCATACTCGTCACTCCCTTGTTTGTTTTGAACAGGCATTACGTCAACTCGCCCAAAAGTTTCCATATAATAGACTATAATTACCTAAACCGCTAACTTTTACACGTTACCGATACACCTAAGCAATAAAAGAAATGATCAAACCCAGTGCAATGCTGAAACATCACGGCCAGAGCAATACGGTAAACCGAAAGAAAATGTAGGTTCCTTCTTCACCACAGATTGGCAATCGGAAAACCCACTTTCGATGACTCAGTCAATCTCCATTGGTGAGATAGGTTCTTCATCCGACGGTATAATACCCAACTGGCTCAGCGTACTTGATACGCCGACTCGAAGGATATAAGCGATCAATGCATCTCTTTCTTTTTCAGATAGTTGCTGATAAATCTGCATCCATACTGCCAAGGCAGCAGGCTGCTTCGCCGAATAGGCGGAAGGCTCGATTTCGAGTAATAGGGATTTTTTTACCGTATCCGGCAAACTGTGAATTGAGTACTCCACTCCTCTTCCCTGGACGCCTTTACGGCGACGCTTCTCCCATCCATCCTCACGGGCGCGCTTATTCAATCCTTGTCTTGATTTCGGAAGGCCGCCTACTCCAACCAATTCGCTGGTAGCAAACCACTCTTTTTTCATTGCCTTTCATCCTGATAGTGCCATCCCTAACAAAAACGCGCTCATTTGGAAATTAATTGAGAAATTTAAAGAAAATTGATGCTATATTATTTCCAAATAATAATGTCATGTTAGCTCGGCATATAACTAACATCCGTTATTTATACCACTAATCTACAGTCGTCTTATAGCAAATAAGGGAAGGATTATGATTTTAAGGAAACAAGACTGGCATCCCGCTGATATCATTGCTGCACTGCGCAAGAAAAACACGACGCTGGCGGCAGTATCGCGAGCGGCCGGATTAAGCTCATCTACACTCGCTAACGCGCTCTCACGGCCCTGGCCCAAGGGGGAATGGCTTATTGCCGATGCGTTGAATATTCACCCTTCAGAGATTTGGCCCAGCCGGTACTATGATCCGGAAACCAATGAGCTTATCGACAGAAAAAAACTCATCCGTCCCGATTAAAAAAAGAAAAGCCGGAGATTGACATCTCCGGCTTTTCACTCTGCGTATTGTTAGCAACCGCAATGACTAGTTCTTGATGAACGTCTCGCCCAACTCAATATCTTGCTTCAGCGTGTCCAGCATGCTGTTAAGCGCGTTTTGCTCAAAAGCACTTAATGCACCGATGTCTTTACACTCTACAACGCCGTCTTTACCTAACAGAATAGGTTGAGCAAAGAAGCGGGCGTGCTCGCCATCACTTTCAACGTATGCACATTCCACCACGCCACTTTCACCTTGCAGTGCACGTACCAGAGACAGACCAAAACGTGCAGCAGCCTGACCCATAGACAACGTTGCCGATCCGCCACCCGCTTTGGCTTCAACAACTTCGGTGCCTGCATTCTGAATACGCTTGGTCAGATCGGCCACTTCCTGCTCGCTGAAGCTGATGCCAGGCACCTGAGACAGCAGTGGCAGAATCGTCACACCAGAGTGTCCACCGATAACCGGCACATTAATATCCTGCGGCTGTTTGCCTTTCAGCTCAGCAACGAATGTATTGGAACGGATGATATCCAACGTTGTGACACCGAACAGTTTGTTTTTGTCATACACGCCCGCTTTTTTCAGCACTTCTGCTGCGATGGCAACGGTCGTGTTCACTGGGTTGGTGATGATACCAATGCACGCTTTCGGACAGGTAACGGCAATTTGTTCAACCAGGTTACGTACAATGCCAGCATTGACGTTAAACAGATCGGAGCGATCCATACCTGGCTTACGTGCCACACCGGCGGAGATCAGCACAATATCTGCACCAGCAAGCGCAGGTTTAGCATCTTCACCGCTATAGCCTTTGATCTTCACAGCTGTAGGAATGTGGCTCAGATCGACAGCAACACCCGGCGTGACCGGAGCAATATCGTAAAGGGATAGTTCTGAACCTGAAGGAAGCTGGGTTTTGAGGAGGAGTGCGAGTGCCTGACCGATACCACCTGCTGCTCCGAGAACTGCAACTTTCATCCTAAACTCCTTATTATCGTAAAATAAAAAAGTGCCGTGAATTCATTTGGTTATAAACAGAATATAAAAATGGGGATAAGATCAGTCTACTCATCTTTCTGCAAATGACATGAGAGCCAAAAAATACGCTATGTCTCTAATAATAAATCAAAAACAACCATTCATTTGAAAGGTAAGTAAAGTTAATAAGCTATTGAGCTATAATGCGGTGTTCATTCACGAGCAATTAACCTGTGCGCTACATTACACCGATCAACGGCGTCTAAACAACATCATTTTGATAACATTTAATTTACTTTTATGTGACGCAGGACACATTTTTCGGACGACTCGAAGACCGAATTTTTGTGAAAACAGCGACTAGCACATATCTGAGTAAATAGACTGGAGTTATACGCAATTTAATTGCATAAAAATTCACACAACTGCATAATAGAAGGATTAACCATAACAATTGATCCGGTGCAGAATGCGAAATTCGACAAAACAAGAAGACCTCGTTAAAGCGTTCAAGGCGCTGTTAAAGGAAGAGAAGTTCAGTTCTCAAAGTGAGATTGTTCAGGCATTGCAAGACGAAGGATTTGAAAACATCAACCAATCCAAGGTCTCACGCATGCTAACAAAATTTGGTGCCGTGCGCACACGTAATGCCAAGATGGAGATGGTGTATTGTCTCCCAGCGGAACTCGGTGTTCCTACCACATCCAGCCCGTTGAAGAATCTTGTGCTGGACGTAGACTATAACGACGCGGTCATCGTCATCCATACCAGCCCTGGAGCCGCACAGCTCATTGCCCGCCTGCTGGACTCGCTCGGGAAGTCCGAAGGGATTCTCGGCACCATAGCAGGGGATGACACTATCTTCACCACCCCGGCAAGAGGCTTCAGCGTCAAACAGCTTTACGAAGCTATTCTGGTGCTCTTCGAACAAGAGCTGTAACTCACGCGCCCCGACTGTTTTTGCTACGTGTAGGCTAACTACACGTAGCGATTATCATCCAAAGACTCACACCGCAGGTAATTCAGCCAACGGCCAACGTGGTCTAACAGATACGCCCAGCGTCTGACTCGCCCCGTGGACCAGACGAACACTGCCGGCATAAGCAATCATCGCGCCATTATCCGTACAGAATTCAGGACGCGCATAAAACACCTCGCCGCCACGTTTCGCCATGACGTCGCCTAAACGCTGGCGCAGCGTCCGGTTAGCGCTTACGCCCCCCGCCATGACCAGCCGTTTAAAGCCAGTTTCATCCAACGCACGACGACATTTTATCGCCAGCGTATCTACAACGGCATCTTCAAATGCGCGGGCAATATCGGCACGCGTTTGATCGTCATCGCCATTGCTACGAATCGTATTGGCAGCAAACGTTTTTAGTCCAGAGAAGCTGAAATCCAGACCAGGACGATCGGTCATTGGGCGAGGAAACGTAAAGCGCTGCGGATCACCCGCCTGCGCCATTTTCGACAACATAGGGCCTCCAGGATAATCCAGCCCCAGCAGTTTCGCCGTCTTATCAAATGCTTCGCCCGCCGCGTCATCAATCGATTCGCCCAACAAACGGTATTCACCAATGCCCGTCACACTGATAAGCTGTGTATGGCCTCCAGAAACCAGCAGCGCGACGAAGGGAAACGCCGGTGGGTTATCCTCCAGCATCGGCGCCAGCAAATGCCCCTCCATATGGTGTACAGGGATCGCCGGTACACCCCAGGCAAATGCCAGAGAGCGACCTACTGTCGCGCCTACCAATAGCGCGCCCACCAAACCAGGGCCAGCGGTGTAAGCCACACCATCGATATCGCCAGCCTGTAATCCGGCCTCACGCAGCGACGCCTGAATTAACGGGACCGTTTTACGCACGTGATCGCGGGAGGCAAGCTCAGGCACTACGCCGCCGTAATCCGCATGTAATTTAACCTGGCTGTATAACTGATTAGCGAGTAAACCGGCTTCGGTGTCATAAATAGCCACGCCGGTTTCATCACAGGATGTTTCGATACCCAATACGCGCATTGCTGTTCCTACGTTGATAGCGATACAAGCGCCGGTGAATGCCGCTTGCTTCAAACTGTGGATAGTCTATCATAAGTGCCCTGATTTCTGCGCTGGCCACGGCTGGGTGTTTTATGATCACCGCAATGCTTTACAAAGACGCCACGTTTGCAGTAGAATTCCGCACCATTTTGAAAAGGCTGGCACAAGGCCAGCGGCAAACCGAATTTATTGAGGTGAGAGGCACATGCCGGTAATTAAAGTACGTGAAAACGAGCCGTTCGACGTAGCTCTGCGTCGCTTCAAGCGTTCCTGTGAAAAAGCAGGTGTTTTGGCTGAAGTTCGTCGTCGTGAGTTTTATGAAAAACCAACGACCGAACGTAAGCGCGCTAAAGCTTCTGCAGTGAAACGCCACGCTAAGAAACTGGCTCGAGAAAACGCACGCCGCACTCGTCTGTATTAATTTTCAGGAGGGTTTCCCTCCAACGCGTGATTAATCCGCAGACTTAGCAGTTGCATACGAAGGCCGTGCTTTCCGAAAGGAAGCGCGGCTTGTTGTCGTTTATAAGCTATATCCAATGTAACCACCTTACAGAAAGATATACATCAGGGGCTTATGGCTGGACGAATCCCACGCGTATTTATTAATGACCTGCTGGTGCGTACCGACATCGTCGATCTCATTGACGCGCGCGTCAAACTGAAAAAGCAGGGCAAAAACTACCATGCGTGCTGTCCATTCCATCACGAAAAAACCCCCTCATTCACCGTAAACGGTGACAAACAGTTCTACCACTGTTTTGGTTGTGGCGCACACGGCAACGCCATTGACTTTTTGATGAATTACGATCGTCTCGAATTCGTTGAAACCATTGAAGAACTGGCCACCCAATACGGCCTCGAAGTGCCTTATGAAAGGGGCACTGGCCCAACCCAATTAGAGCGTCACCAGCGGCAAAGTCTGTACGAATTGATGGGACAGCTCAGCGGGTTCTATCAACAAGCACTAAGCCAGTCAGCCGGTACGCCAGCGTCGCAGTATCTGCAACAGCGCGGTTTAAGCGCAGAGGTTATCAGCCATTTTGCGATCGGCTTTGCCCCGCCCGGCTGGGATAACGTCTTAAAACGCTTTGGCCGCAATAATGATGACCGCAGCACATTGAACGATGCTGGCATGCTGGTGACTAACGATCAAGGCCGAACGTACGATCGCTTCCGCGAGCGAGTAATGTTCCCCATCCGCGATAAACGGGGGCGAGTGATTGCGTTCGGCGGTCGAGTATTAGGCGACGGTACGCCAAAGTACCTTAACTCGCCGGAAACAGAGATTTTTCACAAAGGTCGCCAGTTGTATGGCCTGTATGAAGCGCAGCAAAGCCACGCAGAGCTAAAGCGGCTCTTGGTTGTTGAAGGCTATATGGATGTGGTGGCGCTGGCGCAGTTTGGCATTGATTATGCGGTAGCGTCGCTGGGTACTTCAACAACCGCCGATCACATTCAGTTACTATTTCGCGCCACAGATTTGGTGGTGTGTTGTTACGACGGGGACCGTGCCGGACGTGAAGCCGCATGGCGTGCGCTGGAAACTGCGCTACCCTATTTGAACGATGGCCGTCAGCTACGCTTTATGTTTCTGCCGGACGGTGAAGATCCCGACACACTGGTGCGTAAAGAAGGCAAAGCCGCCTTTGAACAGCGTATGGAACATGCCCTGCCGCTGTCGCAGTTTCTGTTTGAGACGCTACAACAGCAGGTAGACATGAGTTCGCCCGATGGCCGTACCAAGCTCAGTACGCTGGCGCTGCCGCTGATAGGCCAGGTACCAGGAGAAACGCTGCGGTTGTATTTGCGCCAGCAGCTCGGCAACAAGCTGGGTATTTTGGACGACAGCCAGTTGGACAGGCTACTGCCCAAAGTGGCAGAGCAGGCGCAGCCTTACCAGCCACCGCAACTAAAAGTCACAACTATGCGTATACTTATAGGACTTTTAGTACAAAACCCCAGGCTGGCGGTAGAGGTTCCTGACCTCGCGCTGGAAGGCGTTGAAGAAGACAAAGTGGCTGGTTTATCGCTGTTTCAGGATTTGGTGAAAACCTGCAACGCCAGCCCGGGAATGAACATGGGTCTGCTGTTGGAAAAATATCGCGACAGCAAGTACCGCAAGCAGCTTGAAACCATGGCTTCATGGAACCATATGATCGTAGAAGAAGAGCTCGACGAGAAGTTCAGAATCAGTCTGGCAGAGCTCTACGATCAGCTGTTGAAACAGCGACAAGAAACATTGATTGCCCGTGACAGAACGCATGGGCTCAACGCCAAAGAAAAAAAAGAGCTTTGGTCGTTGCAACTGGCGTTGACCAGAAAACACTGATACAGAGGCTTAATTGCCGATAAATAGCAGGGTTGAGCCCTGCAAAGAGCCGCTACAGGGGCCGCGGCGATAAGAAAAATACCCCTAATGCTATTGTTAGCGAACTACGCTGACCGACACCAACCCAAATACTCTGAAGTGTGGATACCGTCTTATGGAGCAAAACCCGCAGTCACAGCTGAAGCTGCTTGTCACCCGTGGTAAGGAGCAAGGCTACCTGACCTATGCTGAGGTCAATGACCATCTGCCGGAAGATATCATCGACTCGGATCAGATCGAAGATATCATCCAGATGATTAACGACATGGGCATCCAGGTGATGGAAGAAGCCCCGGATGCAGACGATCTGTTGCTAGCCGAAAACACCAATGATGCCGATGAAGATGCGGCAGAGGCTGCTGCGCAGGTGCTATCCAGCGTTGAATCGGAAATTGGTCGCACTACCGATCCGGTTCGCATGTATATGCGTGAAATGGGTACCGTTGAGCTGCTAACGCGTGAAGGCGAGATCGATATCGCCAAACGTATCGAAGACGGTATCAACCAGGTTCAGTGCTCTGTTGCCGAGTATCCTGAAGCCATTACTTACCTGCTGGAACAATACGATCGCGTTGAAGCGGGCGAAAGCCGCCTGTCCGACCTGATCACCGGCTTTGTCGATCCTAATGCGGAAGAGGACATTGCCCCTACCGCGACGCACGTTGGTTCTGAGCTTTCGAGCGAAGAAATGGACGATGACGACGAAGAGTCTGAAGACGACGAAGATTCCGAAGACGACAACAGTATCGACCCTGAACTGGCGCGTGAAAAGTTCACCGAACTGCGTGAACAATATGAAACGACCCGTCAGACCATCAAAGCCCATGGTCGTAGCCATGCGCTGGCAGCACAGGAAATTCTGAACCTGTCCGAGGTCTTCAAACAGTTCCGTCTGGTACCAAAACAGTTCGATTTCCTGGTTAACAGCATGCGCTCCATGATGGATCGCGTCCGTACTCAGGAACGTTTGATCATCAAACTGTGCGTTGAACAGTGCAAAATGCCGAAGAAAAACTTCGTCACCATGTTCACCGGCAATGAAACCAACAGCACCTGGTTTGCCGCAGCCGTCGCCATGGGCAAGCCGTGGTCTGAAAAGCTGAATGATGTAGAAGAAGACGTCACCCGCAGCCTGCAAAAACTGCAACAGATCGAAGAAGAAACCGGTCTGACGATCGAACAGGTTAAAGACATCAACCGCCGTATGTCGATTGGTGAAGCGAAGGCGCGCCGCGCCAAGAAAGAAATGGTGGAAGCCAACCTGCGTCTGGTTATTTCTATCGCGAAGAAATACACCAACCGCGGCTTGCAGTTCCTCGATCTGATTCAGGAAGGTAACATCGGTCTGATGAAAGCGGTAGATAAGTTCGAATATCGCCGTGGTTACAAATTCTCGACCTATGCGACCTGGTGGATCCGTCAGGCAATCACCCGTTCTATCGCCGATCAGGCGCGAACTATTCGTATTCCGGTACACATGATTGAGACGATCAACAAACTGAACCGTATCTCTCGTCAGATGTTGCAAGAAATGGGTCGCGAGCCGACGCCGGAAGAGCTGGCTGAACGTATGCTGATGCCGGAAGACAAAATTCGTAAAGTGCTGAAGATCGCGAAAGAGCCGATTTCAATGGAAACCCCGATTGGTGATGATGAAGATTCACATTTGGGCGATTTCATCGAAGATACGACGCTGGAGCTGCCGCTGGACTCCGCAACGTCGGAAAGTCTGCGTTCTGCGACACACGACGTATTGGCTGGCCTGACCGCTCGTGAAGCGAAAGTTCTGCGCATGCGTTTCGGTATCGATATGAACACCGACCATACGCTGGAAGAAGTGGGCAAGCAGTTTGACGTTACGCGTGAACGTATTCGTCAGATCGAAGCGAAAGCGCTGCGTAAACTGCGCCACCCAAGCCGTTCCGAAGTGCTGCGTAGCTTCCTGGATGATTAATTCGGTTCTCAGCTAATCCACACTCCACATAACTACATGATAAATAACCCCGGTTCGCCGGGGTTATTTTTTACCTGTCTGAACGCTCAGATGGGATTTACGCCTTATCCTGCAACGCCTGATACAGTTCCTGATACGACGCCACCAGCGACTCCAGCGTCGCACGATTCAGTCCACTTGGGTTTGGCAACACCCAAACCTGCGTCTCGCCAATACGTAACTCCTGACGCCCCCACGAAACTTTCTTGATACCAAACGCCTGACTGAACGCCTGCTTCCCTAGCACGGCCAACGCACGCGGCTGATAGCGCTCCACCTTCTCAACAATCGCGTTCCCGCCTTGCAGCAGCTCATCACGTCCCAGTTCGGTAGCTTCAACCGTTGGACGCTCTACCAACATGGTGGTGCCGCATCCGGTATCCAGCAGATGCTGTTCTTCCGCAGGAGCCAGCAAACGTTCAGTAAAACCAGCCTGATGAATCACTTTCCAGAAGCGATTACTGGGGTTCGCGAAGTGGTAACCGTGATGGGCCGTCGACAGCCCGGGGTTAATGCCGCAGAAAACCACCTGAAGATTCATGGCCAGAATATCGGTAATCATGTCTTTCCCTACTTCCATTGACTACGCCCATCGTAAATTCTGATAAAAATAACAACAAGCTATCTTGAGTATATAAAAGCACCACCCGGCAGATAGGCTATAGACCTCCCCCGGCACATTACCGTATAATCATCGCCCGTTCGGCCCCTTAGCTCAGTGGTTAGAGCAGGCGACTCATAATCGCTTGGTCGCTGGTTCAAGTCCAGCAGGGGCCACCAGACTTTATATTTAAAATCATATAATTAAGCCACCTTTCGTAAGGTGGTTTTTTTGTTTATAAATCGCAGTGTCGCAAAAATTGTCTCACAACATTTTTCTTCCTGTCACCGTTTCCTGTCCACAGAAAATACACTCGCTGTTTGCCATGTACGAATGTAAAACAGGATCGGTTGAATGTGCTTCGGAAGACTGACAGACGTCATTCACGTCTTAATAACCTGCGAACACTCGTCGATGGACACGGGCCGATGTGGGATTTTGCGAACAATCCTGAGTTGATCAACATCGTACGCACCCTGTACGAAAACGACAAAATTGTCAGTGCCGTCTGCCACGGTCCGGCGGGTCTGCTGAATGTAAAACTCAACAATGGTCAATTGCTGATTAAAGAACGCCGTCTTACCGGATTTACCGCAGAATAAGAGGCCTTCCGCCATTACGACAAGATCGTTCCGTTTGAACTCGAAGCCGCACTGAAAAAAGATGGCACAAAATTCGAAGAAGCACCGACCTTTGAAAATAAAGTCGTCGTAGGTGGCAAACTGATCACGGGTCAAAACCCTGCATCAGCAAAAGGGTTTGGCGAAGCGGTTGTCGAGGCCTGCAAACGAAAGCGTAAGCATCACCTTATCAGGTACGTTAGGTGCTAATACACCTAACGCTTGTCATCCCCAATTCACACCAGCAGAGATGTCGTGACCGGAGTCACATAACCAGACGGGGGCATTGCGACAGCGATTCAGGATTGTATAGTGTGCAAATAAGACGTTACCGTCAGTGGCGGGCGAGACTTGGGCAGAGGTGAGTAGTGATACTCTCTTCTGCCCAAGTTTTTTTTTGCCTGTCATTCGGCGGTTACCAGCGCGGAGCCACAGGCCAGCGCAGCGTAATGATGTAGAAAACGATGAGGAGCATTACCATGAAAGCATTCCCCGAAGGATTTTTATGGGGCGGTTCAGTCGCAGCAAACCAGGTTGAAGGGGCATGGAATGAAGACGGTAAAGGCGTCTCCACCTCCGATCTTCAGCTAGAGGGCGTGCATGGTCCGGTGACGGAACGCAATGAGGACACTCGCTGTATCAAAGATCGGGCAATCGATTTTTATCATCAATATCATCAGGATATTCAGCTATTTGCTGAAATGGAGTTCAAGGTCTTACGCACCTCCATCGCCTGGACGCGCATTTATCCCGAAGGTGATGAAGCGGAGCCGTGTGAAGCCGGTCTGGTCTTCTACGATCGTCTTTTCGATGAAATGGCGAAGCATCAGATTCAGCCGCTGATTACGCTGTCGCACTATGAAATGCCTTACGGTCTGGTGAAAAAACTGGGAGGCTGGGGCAACCGCGCCGTCATCGACCATTTTGAGAAATACGCTCGCACCGTCTTCAGCCGCTACAAAGACAAGGTGAAGTACTGGCTGACCTTCAATGAAATCAACATGGCGTTGCACTCACCTTTTACAGGCATCGGGCTGAGCGGTGAACCCTCGAAGCAAGAGATTTATCAGGCTATCCACCACCAGTTGGTTGCCAGCGCACGCGCGGTAAAAGCCTGTCACGATATTATCTCGGATGCCAAAATCGGCAACATGCTGCTGGGCGCAGTACGCTACCCCATGACCTGCCACCCGAAAGACGTGCTGGAAGCCCAGAACAAGAACCGTGAATGGCTATTCTTCGGTGATGTACAAGTACGTGGCACTTATCCGGCCTGGATTCAGCGCTATTTTCGGGAAAATGGCGTCGAACTCACCATTACCGCACAGGATAAAGACGACCTGAGTCACACCGTCGACTTTGTCTCCTTCAGCTATTACATGAGCGGCTGCGCGACCTTCGAACCAGAGAAATATCAGTCCTCACGCGGCAATATCATTCGTCTGATTCCTAACCCACATCTTGAAGCCTCTGAATGGGGCTGGCAGATCGACCCCGAAGGCCTGCGTTTCCTGCTGAACGAGCTGTATGACCGCTATCAGAAGCCGCTGTTCATCGTGGAAAACGGGTTAGGTGCACGCGATGTAGTGGAAGAGGACGGCAGCATTCACGACAGCTACCGCATTGATTACCTGCGTCGCCATCTGATTCAGGTGCGTGAAGCCATCGACGATGGCGTCGAACTGCTGGGCTACACCAGTTGGGGACCCATCGATTTGGTCAGCGCGGGGACGGCACAAATGTCAAAACGCTACGGCTTTATTCATGTGGATTGCGATGATGAAGGCAAAGGCACGCTGGAACGTCGGCGTAAAGACAGCTTCTACTGGTATCAGAACGTGATTAACAGCAACGGAAAATCGCTGTAACGCTATAGAACATAAGATAAGGCGGCGCATTCACATAGCCCCGCCTGATTTATTACGATGGATTACTTATCCATCAGCTCTTTGAAGCGTGGTTCACTCTTTTTCACTGCTTCGTTCGAGGCTTTCACCTTCGCTTCTTTACCGATCTGATCGGGGATAAACCCGGCCAGAAGCAATCAACGGCACACGGATCGACTCTTCATAAGCATTACGCTTATCGATCAGCCCATGTTCGCCGAACATGAAGCCGTTATCCCCCTCACTACGATGATCGTATTTTTATCCAGTCCCTGTTTTTGTAACCACTCACGAACACGCCCTACGCTGTCATCCACTGAGTGTAGTGTTTCATAGTAGTCACGCTGATACTGCTGAAGGTTCATATCGTTATAGGGGTAATCCTCGCCATGCCAACTGTTACGCTGGTTCTTCACCCACATCGGTTTGTCGACATAGTTTTCCGACGTATCAGCATAGGTATTCGGCACCGGCAAGGTGACCTCTTTCATGCTGCCACAATGGCGCTTGGCAGGCAGGAAATCAGAGTGCACGCCTTTATGGGACAGGTACATCATGAACGGCTTTTTCTTATCCAGCGTGTTCAACCAATCTACGGCGTAATCCGTCAGTTCATCGGTGATATAACCTTTTTGTGGCACCATCTTGCCATCAATATTGAGCATGGAAGGTTTACCGTAGTTATCAATCGGGTAATAGTTGCTCTGGCCTAGTCATCCAACCCAGCGTTCAAAACCAGCAAAGCCTTTTGTCACCGTTTTTTCTGCCCCACCAAAGTGCCATTTACCGAAGAAAACTGTCTGATAACCTTTGTCACGCAACCGTTCAGGGAAGTAATTCAGATGCGAGAAATTGGACGGGTTGTTATCCGATACGCCATGATTATACACATATATCCCCGTCAGGATGCTGGCACGACTGGGGGGAACACAACGAGGTGGTCACGAACGCATTCTTAAAATACGTCCCTTCCCTGGCGATACTATCCATATTCAGCGTGTGAATGGCAGAATTCAGGAAGCCGAATGCGTCGTAAGGCTGATCGTCAAGAATGATATAAACCTCGTTGGGTTGCTTTCCATCGGCCAACGGCACCGCCGCAGAAGGAAAAGCCGTCGCCGCGGCCTGTACACCCGCCACTTGCATACAGGCCAGCGTTATCGCGGCCAGAAATTTGTTTCTTTTCATCGTTCTTCCTTTTATGCCATCCCTTCCCAGAGCACTCGAAGAGTATTCGGCATCGGTTAATAAAACTCGGCTTTTATGTTCCTCCTTATTTTTTTCATGGATTCCTGACGCCCCAGTTGTGCGAGCAGAGAATTCATACGTGGTAACACATGGAATAAGTGCGTTTTAAATCCATCACAAAAATAGTTTTTATTCGGACGTCCATCGCTGGAAATATCAAATCGATGTTTAGGACAACCGCCATGACAAACCGCTTTCACCTCACAATTCAGACAATCTTTGCTGATATTTTTTCGCTTATTTTCGCCAAATTCGAGGTTTTGCGGCGAATTCACCAGCGACGCTAAATCATCCTGATTAATATTGCCGAGCTTATTTTCGGGATAAACAAAATGGTCGCAGGAATACACATCCCCGTTTGCTTCAACAATCAGGTTGCCGCCGCAGGTCTCATTGATAACGCAGGCGCTAAGCTGACCGGTCATTTTTGTCAGCGTTTGCTCGAAATTCATGACAAACACATTGCCCAAATCGTGCTGCACCCAATAATCAAAAATCGTATTCAGGAAACGGCCATAGGCTTTGGCAGGTACTGACCACTCCGTCACGCTGCACTGACCCGAAAAATCCGGCTGAATCAGCACCAGTCCATTATCATCTGGCTGCGCAGCGCGGCGCTCCACCAGCGGAATAAACTGCATATAGCGACTGCCGATACGTTTGAGAAACTGATAAACCTCCAGCGGGCGTTTCACATTTTCTGCATTCACTACCGTCAGGGTATTAAACTCAACCCGATGACGTTTCAGCGCTTCCAGCCCTTTCATGACATCATCAAAGGTACTTCTCCCCGCCCGCCGGTCGGCTCGCCGTACGCATATGCTGCAACCCAGTGGTATGTTGAAACATGCCAGTAATCAGCCCTGCCCGCGATGGTGCCGATACAGCCGCCATGGTGAAGGCTTGCGTAAAAACAACCGATTCTTTTGCCAACGCATCCAGGTTGGGCGTCCGCGCCTTTGTATCCCCGTATGCCCCCAGACGGGGATTCATATCTTCCGCGATAATCAGCACCACGTTCGGACGTGGGCTGGCAATCTGCGCGGCAAAATCAGTACTCACTGCCTGAGCGGGCAGCGCAAATGCGGCCAGCACAGCAGTAACCAGAGGTGTTTTTTTCATCATTTCTGTTTCCTCAGACGTTTTGACGGCGTGCGTCAGGAAAACCTTTTTATCACAGGCTACGCCAGCGCGATGACGGTCTCGCCCACTATCAACTGACGAGCGGAACCCGAGCTGAATAGGCGATATTCATCCGCATTCGTCACCACCATCGGCGTCACCGTGTCGTAGCCCGCGCTCTTGATCGCTTCCAGATCGAACTCCAACAGCAGTTGGCCTTTTTTCACCTTGTCACCTTCTGCGACGTGCATCTGATAATGCTGACCGTCCAGTTGCACCGTATTGATACCGACATGAATCAGAATCTCCGCACCGCTCTGCGAAAGAATACCGACGGCATGGCCGCTGGTAAACGTGCTGGCAATCACGCCGTCTACTGGCGAATAAATGCGGCCTTCCTGCGGCAAAATGGCAATACCCTGCCCGACAACGCCGGAAGAGAACACCTTATCGTCCACGTCTTCCAGCAAGATCAGTTCGCCCTTAACCGGCGATCCCAGTTGTTCAGCCGTCGCTGGCGCGTCTTTTAGCGACTGGACGTTAGCATGCTGGCGTGATACCGGTGCAACAGGTTTAACCGTTGGTGCATGTGTTGGCGCGGGTGCTTTCTCAGCAGGCTGCACGGGGTCGTCAAATCCAACAATAATGGTCAGCACAAAACTCACCACGAAAGCGATCGCACAACCGATAAGGAACCCGACAAAGCCTTCTCCGTAGAAAATCGGCAGCGTCAGCAAGCCGGGCATCCCCATGGAGACCGCCGAACTTTTCACATACCCGACGATAGCGCCCCCAATGGCAGCGGCGATCACCGCGCAGATAAACGGTTTTTTCAGCTTCAGCGTCACGCCGTAAACACCGGGTTCCGTGATGCCAAACAGCGACGCAATAAAGGTACTGCCTGCCAGCGCTTTGAGTTTTTTATCTTTGGTACGCACCATCACACCAAGCAGCGCGCCAGACTGGGCAAAGACCGACGGACTGGAAGCGGCTTTAAGGTAGCTGCGCCCCATGACAGAGAGATCGTTGATAAATACGGTCACAAACCCCCAGTGAACCCCAAAGATCACCAACACCTGCCATGACGCCGCCATCAACGCACCCGCAATAATCGGGTTGAATTCATAGATGCTGACGAACACCGATGCAATCAGCTTACTGGCCGAAATACCAATCGGCCCGATGGTCATCAGCGTGAGCGGCACCATCAGCACCAGCAGGAAGAACGGCGTCAGGATATTACGCACGCTTTCGTGAATATGGCGATTAAGGAAACGCTCGATATACGACATCAGCCATACGCTGAAGATAATCGGGATCACCGAAGAGGTGTACTTCATCATCACAACGGGCAGACCGAAGAACGTCACTGGCTGACCCGCATCAAACAGCCCCTGAATCGTCGGATAAACCAGCGCGCCAGCCACCGACACCGCCACAAAAATGTTGGTTTCAAATTTACGCGCGGCGGTAATCGCCAGCAGCATCGGCAGGAAGTAGAACAGGCTGTCAGACGCCGCATGCAAGATGACATAGGTGCTTTCCTTAGCATTGAGCCACCCGACTGCAAGCACGATGGACAGCGCCCCTTTCAGCACCCCCGCTGCCGCCATCGCCCCCAATAACGGGGTAAAGATCCCAGCAACCAGATCGATCAACCGTCCCATAGCCGAGGTTGATTGTTCACTTTCCGCCGTCTGGCGTTTCCCGTCTCCGTCCTCCAACAGTGTGGAAATCGGGCCAAAGGCGCGATAAACCTCCGGCACCCGGTTCCCAATCACCACCTGCAATTGCCCTGATGCATTGATCACCGTAATGACGTCTTCCTGCGCCTCAAGCGCAGCCACATCCACCTTACCGTGATCAACAATCTTAAAGCGCAAGCGTGTTGCACAATGCACCAGAGTAGAAACGTTCGTCTCCCCTCCGACCAACCTCAGAATATTTTCAGCGAGCACTTTGCTATTCATAATGACTTCCCGTTTCGTCAATGGCTGCAACTGCCTGATACACGTCATCCCCGCTTGTTGTCCGCTGGCCAGCTAGAAAATAAGCAAAAAAAAACCTGGATAAAACAGCGTACTGTATACGCTGTTTTATCCAGGTCTCGCCCAGAAGCTTCTGGTGACGTCCTTTCCTGTTTTCTAACAAGTTCACGCAGAGAAAGCTATCTCTACGTTTTATTCTGTGAAAACAGTCACTAAATTTTTACCCATCAGGTGAAGCCGCCTAACCTACGGCACCGTAAAACGGAATGGCGCCTCTCAAAAGAAGCGCCATCGGCAACGTTACTGCTTGCCCTGCTTCTTCAGCCAGGCTTCCATTTGGTCAATCTCCGGCTGCTGGGCTGTAATAATGTCTTCCGCCAGCTTCCGTAATTCTGGATCTTTGCCATATTGCAGTTCCGTTTTTGCCATATCAATCGCGCCACGATGGTGTGCAATCATCCCTTTGGCAAAGGCAATATCAGGATCGCTAGCCTGCATCCCTTCCATCATCTCAGTATGCATCGCATCCATCCCTTTCATATACGCCTGTTGGGAAGGCGATGCGTCGTTTGTCGTACCATGGCCACTATGTGCGCTGTCGGCCGCAAACGAGAGAACCGGAACCAGCAAGGTCGCCGTTAATAATAAATGGACTTTCTTCATCACAACCTCTCAATCAGTCATAGGACTTTTTGAGGCTAGACGTTCCAGTAAGGGGAAGGTCAAGGGAAGATTCAGTCCTACTCAACCAAACGAATGCAAACGCGATTACGCCCCTGCGCCTTCGCTTTATACAGTTGCTCGTCCGCCAGACCGATAGCATCATAAATATTGCCCCCGTCATACTGGGCAAACATGGCAACACCAATGCTGGTCGTAAAATGGATTTTCCGCCCATCCGGCAGCGTCAACGCCGTGGATTCCGTAAGATGCCGCAGCGTTTCGGCCATCGCTTCAGATTGCTCCGCTGTCAGGTCATAAGCCGCAATGACAAACTCTTCGCCACCCCAGCGGCAAAGAATGTCACTCGGCCGAATATTTGCGCTCAGCATACGGGCAAAGCTGGCGATCAGTTCATCACCGCAGGCATGGCCGTAGGTATCGTTGACCTGCTTAAAATAGTCGATATCCAGAAATAGCAGCGTTAATTGGCGCTTTTTCTTATACTCCAGTGCATTCTGCTTCCCATTCAACATGCTGAGAAACGCCCGACGATTGAAAGTATTGGTGAGCGCATCCTTCCGGCTACCGCTTTCAATAATTTTAATCAGTCGCCGGTTCATTGAGACAAAATGAGAAACACTTAACATCGCCATAATGAGCATCGCAATGTTCAGTCGTGCCGTGGTAAGAAACGAGTTAATGTACGCTTCGGAATTTGAATTGATGAGTATACCGACCTGATTAATGTAGAGATAATTCAGTATGACGCCCGTAATCGCACAAAGCAGCGACATGGTCGGGAAAGAGTAATTGAACGCGCACAGCGTGAGAGGAATAACGGACAGCGTAATCAGGCTGGCATCCAGAAAAAACAGGCTCACTAATAAGAAAATAATAAAGACCAGAAAGGGAAAAATATTCTCTCTGACGTGCTTCGGACAGCTCGGAATATTCCGTAGCGCTCGCAGGATATCCTTACTCCGCAGGAAAAAGAACGCGAGGATAATACCGGTCCCCAGTTGCTCACTGAACCAGTCCATAAACTCGGCGTAGCGGTTCCCCGTATCGTAGACATACGCATAAAACCCATACGCCATACCGGATGAGAACGCGCCAACAAACGTCGAAGCGAAAATAATATAGACGTAATATTTGCTGAATTTTTCAAATGCCGACCACGTGCCGCTCAGCCGACATATCAGGCAAAAGGCGCACCAGGCCGTCACCACAAAAACCATATTGCACAAACATAACAACACCTTGGTTTTTAACGGAGAGTTATTATCCATCAGCAGCGCCGCCAACAGCATCGCTGCATAACTCACCAAAAAACTCGTGCAGATAGAGCGTGTTTTGTCTTTTATCGTCCCTTTTCTAGCCCTGAAACTCATCATGAGGCAAAAAACCAGAATATTGGCAGGCCAAAATAATGACAGTTCATCCAGCACTCGAAACCGAAATCCCAGACAGCTCACTATCAATGTGGTTAAGAACAGAAACAGCATGAATTTTCTAGTTTTTAACGTCAAATCGTTATTCATCTGTCCTTTACCGCCCACTGTCCAATGACACCGCCTGCTTTTTCCGTGCGAGGATAGCATTAATCATTTCCCGACTCACGACACGATGGTAGAGGGAAAAATAAATACAAAACCACCGGGCCGAAGCATTACCTATGAGGTAATACGTCAATCCGGTGGTCTTACTGACGGGCTTTGCATACGGACGCACTATCGTGCGAACACGTTATTCCGCAGGAACGGGCTTGCCGTCAGGTCTTGGCGGTTGGGTCAGCCGCTTTTCAAAGTTGTCGTTGTACTGCTTTTTCTGCTCTGGCGTCAGAATGTTGTAAATTTTGTTTTTGGTTTCCAGCCCGTTAAGCATTCTGGCCTTGTGGGCCGCGTCCACTTTATCCAACTGCGCCTGTGCTTTTGCGGCATCAAACGTCTCTGATGCGATCAGACTATGCATCTCACGACGGTCATCCTTCATCGCGTTGTGCATTTTCTCGTGGGACGCTTTCATGATGTCTCTAATTTGCTGCTTCTGCGCTTCCGTCAAATTCAGCTCCCTAAACATCGCATCCGGCCCCATCATGCCGCGGTGCTCACGTCCCTCTTTCATCATCATCTTGTGTTCCGGGCCTGGCCCTTTCGGTGCTTCATTAGCATGCGCGATACCTACCGCGCCCAATGCCAAAGAAGAAGCAACCAGCATTGCCGTGAGTTTACGCATATTTCATTCCTCTCTCTGAATTGACTTGTCAACGGCGAGTGCCGTGTTACGAAACAAAGTATAGACTCGACAATTTCAGTTAATTAGAGCAAGGGTAAATCTCTGCAAGTGTCGGCTCCACATTTGAGGCAATTATGGAGAATAAGGAGGAATTGTGTAAGGAAGCGGAAGTATTCCATTAACACCGCCGCACGATATTGATTCGTTTTACCGCACCACACATTACTCACCGAAAGTGTCAGCGGTGTGATTACCGAAGTGAACGTCTGAAGGCGCTGGCTTCTTGTGCCAATGCATCAAGGTGGGCATGAATGGCCTTCATTTTCTGAATCAGCGGATTTCGTTCCGGCGAACTATCTACCGCGTTCAACTGCGCAGAGAGCCGTTCAATCTGCGAACAAAGATACGCATCACGCTCTTTCGCCTGAACCAACTGTTGCTGGAGGGACTGATATTCTTGCCGCCACGTCTGCTGCTGACGTTGAACGCTTTGCTCTAACGCACGAAGTGCGCTATCCAGACGATATTCCAACTCTTCCAACCGCATAACGATACCTTTGCCCGATAAACCCGCGGATTATAATGTCACACGCCCCCGACAACAAATACTCCGGCGTTCGATCCCATGCCTGCGCACGCTTCCCCCTATGATGAGCAATGACATCAATCACAATAAATAAACATAAATTTCACAACTCACTCAATTACCGCTAGATTGAATACATCAACTCATCAGACCAGTTAACCTCACCGGAGAGTGCAATGACGGCCTATCCCACGCTGCTTTCCCCGCTCGATCTTGGCTTCACGACGTTAAAGAACCGCGTGGTGATGGGATCCATGCATACTGGTTTGGAAGAACACCCGGACGGCACCGAAAGACTGGCGGCATTTTACCGCGAGCGAGCGCAGGGCGGCGTTGGCCTGATTGTCACAGGCGGCATTGCGCCAAACGCGAAAGGTGCCGTTGCCAAAGGTGGTGCGACCCTGCATGACGAGGCACAGCTCGCGCATCATCAGGTTCTGACGCAGGCGGTACACGACGCCGGTGGGAAGATCGCCCTGCAAATTCTCCACGCCGGACGCTATAGCTATCAGCCCGATCCGGTCGCGCCATCGGCCATTCAGGCACCGATTAACCGCTTTGCGCCACGGGAAATGAGTACGCAGGATATTGTAAAAACCATCGACGACTTTGCCCATTGTGCCGCGCTGGCGCAGCAAGCGGGTTACGATGGCGTGGAAATTATGGGGTCGGAAGGCTACCTGATTAACCAGTTTCTGGTCACGCACACCAACCGCCGCGATGACAAATGGGGCGGCGATTTTCAGCACCGTAGCCGCTTCGCGCTTGAGATCGTTCGCGCCGTGCGGGAACGAACAGGGCCAGACTTCATCCTGATTTACCGTTTATCCATGCTCGACCTGATAGAAGAAGGCTCAAGTTGGCAGGAAATTGTGCAGTTGGCGCAGGGGATTGAGCAGGCTGGCGCCACCCTCATCAATACTGGCATCGGCTGGCATGAAGCACGCATTCCGACTATCGCCACGCTGGTGCCACGCGGCGCATTCGGCTGGGTGACGAAGAAACTGATGGGGAAAGTCCGCATACCGCTGATTACCACCAACCGCATCAACGATCCCGGCGTGGCGGAACAACTGCTGGCCGAAGGCTGTGCTGACATGGTGTCGATGGCTCGCCCTTTTCTCGCCGATGCCGATCTGGTGGCAAAAGCGCAGTCGGGGCGCAGCAATGAAATCAATACCTGCATCGGCTGCAATCAGGCCTGCCTCGATCAGATTTTTGCTGGTAAGGTCACGTCCTGTCTCGTCAACCCACGTGCCTGTCACGAAACTGAGCTACCGATCCTGCCCGCCAGAGCGGGTAAACACTTTGCGGTGGTCGGCGCAGGGCCTGCCGGTATGGCCTTTGCCGTCAACGCCGCCGCACGCGGCCATCAGGTTACGCTGTTTGAAGCCTCTTCTTATATCGGCGGACAGTTCAATATTGCCAAACAGATCCCCGGCAAAGCCGAATTTTATGAAACGCTACGCTACTACCGTCGACAGATCGAGCTGCTCGGCGTCACGCTGCGCCTGAGTACGCAGGCGTCCCCTACCGACTTACTCAGTTTTGATGACGTGATTCTGGCCTGTGGCATCGTGCCGCGTATTCCCGCGATTACAGGTATCGATCACCCTAGCGTGTTGAGCTATCTGGAGGTACTGCGCGACAAAAAACCGGTCGGTAAGCGGGTCGCCATTATCGGGGCTGGCGGCATCGGTTTTGATACTGCACACTATCTTCTTAGCGATAACAGCCTTCTTGGCGATAGCCGCCTACCTCACGAGAAACATCGTCTTAATACTCATGATTCGCCAGCGGAACACCGTGATTTTTATGCGGAATGGGGCATTGATACACAGTTGCAGCACCGGGGCGGCCTGCTGCCCCAGCAATCCGGCGAGCTTCCCCACCAGCGGGACATTACGTTATTACAGCGAAAGGCAGGCAAGCCCGGAGAAAATCTCGGAAAAACGACAGGTTGGATACACCGCACCACGCTGCTGCGCCACGGCGTCACGCTGTTGGGCGGCGTGGAATATCACCATATTAATGATGAAGGGCTGCATATTATCCACGACCAGAAAATGCGCTGTCTGCCAGTGGATAACATCATTATTTGCGCAGGTCAGGAGCCTAATCGTGCCCTTTACGAGCCTTTAATGGCTGCCGGGTGTCACGTTCACCTGATTGGCGGCGCCGACGTGGCGCAGGAATTGGATGCTCGCCGGGCGATCGATCAGGCCACCCGGCTGGCATTAACACTATAATCGATATCAGGCAGGTTTAGCGGGACGTCCCCGTTTTCACCGCACGCAGTATGACAAATTTGGTGTTGCTGGCGACAGTTTCACCGTTGCCGAACAGACGCTTCAGCTTGTGGAAATAATCCAGATGGCGATTACCTACGATGCGCAGTTCACCACCAACCTGAAGGCAGCGACGGGCATCCATAAACATTTGCCAGGCAATTTCATCTGTCACTGCATGTTGCTGGTGGAATGGCGGGTTGCACAGCACCGCCTGTAACGTATCGCGCTTAACGCGTGCCAATCCGTTATTCACCACGAAACTACAGCGCTCGACATCCTGCGGGCAGTTGACCTCAACGTTCATCTGGCTCGATGCCACCGCCATATAGGATTCATCAAAGAAACCAACAGTGGCTTCCGGGTTGGCTTTCAGCGCCGCCAGCCCAATCACGCCGTTACCACAGCCAAGATCGACAATCTTACCGTCTAGTTGTTCCGGCAAATGCTGCATAAAGAAACGCGCGCCGATATCCAACCCATTACGCGAATACACGTTAGCATGGTTTTGAATACGATAGCCGTAACCATCCAGCTCCCACTCAGTAGTAAGTGACTGCTCACTGACTTTCAAGTCCGCCCATTCACAGTGAACTAGACGCGCCTTTTTCCAAGCCAGCGAGGTTTTCGTCGGCCCCATCACACGCTCAAACAGTTGTAGCGTAGAGGTGTGAATATCCTTCGCTTTCGCGCCGGCGATGATGCGTGTTTGTGGCGTAACGACCTTACGCAACATTCTCAATTGTTGTTCCAACAGCGCGATCGTTTTGGGAATTTTAATCACCACCAGTGCAGGCGCAGCGGGCAGCTCCGCCATGCTATCCAACAGCGTTACCGTATCGGCATCGTAACCGTTCAGTTCCAGATTGTGCCGCGTTGCCAGTTGGCTGAGGTAAGAGTCGCTAATACTGACGGGCGACTGTGCCTGCAAACCACAGGCCAGCGCACCAAACGTATCATTGAAAATCAGGCGCGGCCCCGGCGCGATTTCCATCGTGGCTAGCTCACGCAAAGGTATTCATCTGCGGCATCCCACGCCTGTAGCGCCGAGTTTTCAGCGACCTGAGGGTAACGCACCAACGTCAGGTTGCACGTTTCCAATTCGAGTTGGCTCATTAGCCTCTCCTGCATCATAAAATTTGCGCTGTTTATCCCTTAAAACAGCCCGTCAGTAAATGCTTTTCTCTGCCGGAACAGGAAATGATTGACGTTGCCTTGTCATTTCACCGTGATAATCTCCATAGTCATCCCCCATGCCTTCAGGATACCAAACGCTTATGATTCGCTTCGCTATTGTAGGAACCAGTTGGATCACCCGTCAGTTTGTTGATGCCGCCCACGAAACCGGCAAGCTGAAGCTCACCGCCATCTATTCACGCACGGCAGAAAAAGCACAGCCGTTTCAGGCCGATTACATGGTGGATACGCGCTTTGATTCCCTGGAGGCTATGGCGAAATCTGACCTTATCGACGCCGTGTATCTGGCAAGCCCCAATGCGCTGCATTGCGAACAGGCACTGCTCTTCCTGAGCCACGGCAAGCACGTTATCTGTGAAAAACCGCTGGCGTCCAACCGCTATGAAGTCGAACAGATGATAGCCTGCGCCAGAGAAAATCAGGTTGTGCTGTTTGAAGCGTTCAAAACCGCCAGCCTGCCCAATTTTAGCCTGATACAGCAAGCGCTGCCGAAAGTCGGCAGACTGCGTAAAGTGGTGCTGAATTACTGCCAGTATTCTTCACGTTACCCGCGCTATTTGGCTGGCGAGAACCCGAACACGTTCAACCCAGCCTTCTCCAACGGTTCCATCATGGATATCGGCTACTACTGCTTAGCGTTCGCCGTGGCGCTGTGGGGAGAACCGTGCACTACGCAGGCTAGCGCGACGCTATTGGAAAGCGGCGTAGACGCACATGGCAGCGTCATCCTGAATTACGGTGACTTCGATGTGACCATCATCCATTCCAAAGTCAGCCACTCCGCGATACCCAGTGAAATCCAAGGGGAAGACGGCTCACTGGTGATTGAGAAAGTCTCCGAATGCCATAACGTCAAATTCATCCCACAACAGGGCAAACAGTTGGATCTCAGTCAGCCGCAGCATATCAACAGTATGCTGTACGAAGCGGATGTCTTTGCGACGCTGGTAAGCAACCACGACATCAACCATGCGGAACTGGCACGCTCACGTACAGTCGCAGGTCTGCTGACGGAAATTCGCCGCCAAACCGGCATCATGTTCCCTGCCGATGCCGCCACACCAGAAAACGCAGAGTGAATAACGCGATAATTATTTGACCAGGATCATCTTTTCACCTATCTTCTGTCAGGCAAAGGGGAGTAACTTTTCCGCCAGCTAATCGTCATTACGATGCGTTCCGCATCCGGTTACTGGGCAACTTTGATGAAAATTTCATTCTTAATGAAACAGCTTCATTAATGTTGTAAGTGAGACCTTGCCGGAAGGCGAGGTGCATTTGCAGCTTTAATAACAAGCGGCCAGCGTCCTTCCGATGTTGGCCGTTTTTGTTTCTATTTAAGGATCTTGCTATGCACACCATCGGCACGCCATGGTTATGGGGCAGCTTTGCTGCCATTGTTATAGTGATGCTGGCCATCGACCTGCTCTATCAAGGGCGCAAAGGGTCGACGGTAATGACGTTCAAACAGGCTGCCGTCTGGTCTATCATTTGGGTCACGCTTTCTCTGCTGTTTAACGCCGGTTTCTGGTGGTATCTGGACAGCACGATGGGTCGTGAGGTTGCCAACGCCCAGTCGCTGGCCTTCCTGACCGGTTATTTGATCGAAAAAGCCCTCGCCGTTGATAACGTCTTCGTCTGGCTGATGCTGTTCGGTTACTTCGCCGTTCCCCCACAATACCAGCGTCGCGTGCTGATTTACGGCGTGTTAGGCGCCATCGTTCTCAGAACGCTGATGGTGTTTGGCGGCAGTTGGCTGGTCACGCAATTCCAGTGGCTGCTCTACGTATTCGGCGCGTTCCTGTTGTTCACCGGCCTTAAAATGGCGCTGGCGAAAGAAGATGACGGGGCGATCGGCGACAAACCGCTAGTACGCTGGCTGCGTAGCCGTTTGCGTATGACGGATAGCATCGAGAACGAAAAGTTCTTCGTCCGTCGTAACGGCATCCTGTATGCCACGCCGCTGTTTCTGGTGCTGATTATGGTTGAAATCAGCGACGTAATTTTCGCCGTCGACAGTATTCCTGCGATTTTCGCCGTCACGACCGATCCCTTTATCGTATTGACGTCGAACCTGTTCGCCATTTTGGGTCTGCGTGCGATGTACTTCCTGCTGGCTGGCGTGGCTGAGCGCTTCTCACTGTTGAAATATGGTCTGGCTGTCATCCTGATCTTCATTGGTGCCAAGATGATGCTCATCGACATTTTCCATATTCCGGTAGCGATATCTCTGGGCGTTGTCGCCAGCATTCTGGTCATCACCATGCTGATCAACGTCTGGGTGAACAAACGCGCCGAGCGTTAATCCTTTCCCCTTCTCTCCGCACGGTTCCCGCCGTGTGGAGAGCGTCTTACTCATTAAATCATAGGGTAACGGATAAGGATGTCCGTCATAAAAAAACGTCGGGAGCGTTTTTCAACGTTGCGTAGCAACGGCCCGTAGGGTGACGGACAAGGATGTCCGTCATAAAAAATCACATCATTGCTTTTCTCAGAAACAAATTTTCATATACTGACGCGTGCAAACACACTTGGTTACGAAAAGAAAAAATCACCCGACGCATCTCAGAGGTGCCACATCCGTACAGACAACTACTTAGTGGAACGGCTACGCCATCAAAATTATGGAAACTCAACAATCTCGTTTTTTGCACTACATCACCCGGGGCAGCCTGGTTCAGCAAATCCTTCTCGGGCTTGCAGCCGGTATTATTCTGGCTTCGCTGTCCACGCAGGCCGCGTTGGCTGCGGGTTTATTGGGGACGCTGTTCGTCGGTGCCCTGAAAGCTGTCGCCCCCATTCTGGTATTAGTGCTGGTTATGGCGTCTATCGCCAACCACCAACAGGGGCAGAAAACCAACATCCGCCCGATTCTGTTTCTCTATCTCATCGGAACCTTCTCTGCGGCGCTGATTGCCGTTGTGCTAAGCGTTCTTTTTCCTTCCACGCTGGCACTTAACGCGCAGGCCACGGACATCACGCCACCGTCAGGGATTGTCGACGTGCTGGAAGGGCTATTGATGAGCATCATCGCTAACCCCATTCATGCTCTGCTGAATGCGAACTATATTGGCATTCTGGTTTGGGCTGTGGGGCTGGGCATTGCGTTTCGTCACGGTTCGGACAGTACCAAGAGCATGATTACGGATGCATCCAATGCGGTCACCATGATTGTGCGCGTGGTCATTCGTTTCGCACCGCTGGGTATTTTCGGTCTGGTCGCCTCAACGCTGGCGGAAACGGGCTTCAGCGCACTGTGGGGCTATGCCCATCTACTGATGGTGCTGATTGGCGGTATGTTGCTGGTCGCACTGGTGATCAACCCACTGATCGTTTACTGGAAAATTCGCAGCAACCCTTATCCGCTGGTGCTGCGCTGCTTGCGCGAAAGCGGTGTGACGGCATTCTTCACTCGCAGTTCCGCCGCTAACATTCCGGTGAATATGGAGCTGTGTCGTAAGCTGAATCTGGATGAAGACACGTACTCGGTAGCCATCCCGCTAGGTGCCACCATCAATATGGCGGGCGCCGCAATTACCATCACGGTGCTGACGCTGGCCGCGGTACATACGTTGGGTATTCAGGTTGACGTGCCGACCGCCCTACTGCTCAGCGTCGTCGCATCACTGTGCGCCTGTGGCGCATCGGGCGTGGCGGGGGGATCGTTGTTACTGATTCCACTGGCGTGCAGCATGTTTGGTATCTCTAACGATATCGCCATGCAGGTGGTTGCGGTTGGCTTCATTATCGGCGTCTTGCAGGATTCCGCTGAAACCGCCGTCAACTCCTCGACGGACGTGATGTTCATCGCTGCGGTATGTCACGCGGAAGACGCCAAGCTCGAGGAAAAAGAGCGTTTGAATCTGCTGTAACCGATTAGGATTGATTATCAGGCCGCTCGTTTAAAAACGAGCGGCGTTAACGTGACGGGAAACACCTGAAATTACGCTTTCTTCTCTACGCTGAAAGGATCGATGCCGCGTTGCTGCATACGCCAGAAGCGGATGATGTTAAAGCCGTTCATCAGCAGGAAACTGCCTTCGATTAGCGATCCGCCAATCGATCCCAGCCAGATATTATGCGCAACCCAGCAAGCGGTTGAGCACCACATCACGCAGCGCGTCGTCAGCCCAGAGGTGCGGAACAGCGCCCAGGTACTGGCAACCGTGCCCGCTATCGGCAGCAGTTCCATCGCATGTTGCATGCCCGATAAACCAAAGAGCAGCGTCAGTGAGATAAAGACAAACATCATGAGGATGTTGTGTGTTTTCAGTGAAATTAGCGTACGTGCCGAGTTCAGTAATGCGCTGGCACCTGCCGCATTTGCCCCCATCAGGAAGAAATGCAGACCAATGACGGCGCTGTATGCCGAGAGCTGTATTTTGAATTTTTGATCGTTACGGTTGAAAAACATGGTGATGCCGACCAGAAACGCCAGTACACCAACAGACTGGGCAATCCAATATTGTGTCATGATCCCTGCCTCTACACGTTGCTGCGAAAAAAAACGGCCCACCATAAAAATGAAATTCTGTTTTATTTTATTGGAATTAATAAGATTTACAACGTTACGCCGCTCTTAAATATGGCTAATTCGCGGAAGTCGTTCACTTCATTCTTCGTCTGCTTGCCGTCAGCAATCTCGACAATCAGCTCGACGAACTGGCTCAGTAGTTCATCCATCGGCATGTCATGGATCAGACGTCCCGCATCGAAATCAATCCAATGCGGTTTCTTCTTCGCCAGCTCACTGTTGGTCGCCAGTTTTACGGTAGGTACGAAGCCGCCGTAAGGCGTGCCGCGTCCGGTACTGAATAGCACCATATGGCAACCGGCCCCCGCCAGCGCGCTGGTTGCGACAGCATCATTCCCCGGAGCACTGAGCAGGTTGAGCCCCGGAGTATGTAAGCGCTCACCATATTTCAGAACATCAACCACCTTGCTCTGTCCGGCTTTTTGCGTACAGCCCAGTGATTTCTCTTCCAACGTGGTGATCCCCCCCGCTTTGTTACCCGGCGATGGGTTCTCGTAAATCGGCTGGTCATGCGCGATAAAGTACTGTTTGAAGTCATTCACCATGTGCACGGTTTTCTCAAACGTGGCTTCATCACGGCAGCGGCTCATCAGAATACGTTCCGCACCAAACATTTCCGGTACTTCGGTCAGCACGGTGGTGCCGCCGTTGGCGATCAGATAGTCGGAGAAACGGCCTAACAGCGGGTTGGCCGTAATCCCAGACAGCCCATCAGAACCACCGCATTCCAGACCAAACTTCAGCTCGCTCAGCTTACCCGGTTCGCGTTTGTCATGGCGCATCGCCTCATACAGCATATGCAGACGTTCCAGACCAGCCTCGACTTCATCGTCCTGCTGCTGGCACACCATGAACGTTACGCGATCGGAATCAAAA
The DNA here is from genome assembly GCF_046159765.1 of Pectobacterium artocarpous. NCBI lineage: Bacteria > Pseudomonadati > Pseudomonadota > Gammaproteobacteria > Enterobacterales > Pectobacteriaceae > Pectobacterium > Pectobacterium artocarpous. Next base: position 34,971 of record NZ_JBJXVK010000016.1, on the reverse strand, counting down.
TCGCCCAGTGTAGTGCGGAACGCATCAACCTGATTGTTTTCACATCCCAGCCCGATCACCAGTACCGCCCCCGCATTCGGATGACGCACCATGTTTTGCAGCATCGTGCGGGTGTTTTCGTGATCCTGACCGAGTTGTGAGCAGCCGAAGGTATGACTAAACAGATAAACACCGTCAATCCCTTCCGCATCATTGGTTTCTTTCAGGAAACGCTGCTGAATCTGACGCGCAATTCCGTTCACGCAACCGACGGTTGGCAGGATCCACAGCTCATTACGGATACCGACATCGCCGTTTTGACGACGATAGAGCTGTACATCCCGATCGCCCATCTGCGGTGGCAGTTCGAGAAATTCAGGCTGGTACTGATAGTCATCCAGATCGCTCAGATTGGTTTTCGCATTCTGGGAATGGATGTGTTCTCCGGGAGCAATAGACACCAGCGCATGGCCGATTGGCAGGCCATACTTGGTAATCATTTCTCCCGGTGCGATGGTTTCCAGCGCGAACTTATGCCCGCGCACGACAGGTTGCTGAAGTGTCACCGTATGGCTATCCACCAACACCGTTTCGCCTTGCTCGACATCACGCAAGGCGACAGCCACATTGTCCAGAGAATGAATTTTTATAATACTTTGCATGGATAACCCTTCTTGCTAATTAGCAATACCCTTCCACAGTTGCGCGCATGCCGCGCTCAACAATGGTTTGTAACTGTTCAGTCACCTGCGCCGCCAGGCCAGGAACCTGTGTTAAATCCTGTCCCCAGTGATCGGCATCACGCAGTACGACATTCACCAGTTCAGCCAGGCTGACGGTGTTTTCTTTTACGCCCGCCCACAGCGTGGAATAACGTTCCAGCCAGTGTGCATCGTCCTGCAACGGATAGGTTTGCAACGCATCACCTTCACCGCTGCGCTCACCGCGATAGAATGCAATCAAGGCCGCTAGCGCAAACGTCAAGCGAGCAGGCAGTTCGCCGTGACGCTCACGGTAGGTCAGCAGTTGCGGCAGAATGCGGGTGCGGAATTTGGTCATGCCATTCAGCGAGATAGATAACAGTTGATGCTGAATGAACGGGTTACGGAAGCGACTTAATACAGCCTGAGCAAACGACGTCAGTTCGTCATGCGGCAAATCCAATACCGGCACAATCTCTTCGGCAATGGTCTTTTCTACGAATTTGCCAATCAGGGCATCATTCATCGATTCGCCAACGGTATCCAAACCAGCGAGGAATGCTACCGGCACCAGCGCAGTATGGGCGCCGTTGAGAATCGCCACTTTACGTTCTTTATAGGGCTTAATGTCATCAACGATACGAACGTTCAGATCCAGCTTGTTCAGACGCAATTCTTCCGCCAACCACTGTGGCCCCTGAATCACGAACAGGTAGAAGTGTTCCGCCGTATCCCAGAAGGTATCCTTGTAGCCCATTTCCTGCTCTAGCGCTTCCACTTCGGCACGCGGGTAACCCGTCACAATACGGTCTACCAACGTCGAGCAGAACGTGTTGTGATCGTTCAGCCAGGCGGTAAAGGTTGGCGTCAGTTCCCACTGTGCCGCGTAGCGCAATACCAGCTCTTTCAGCGCCACGCCGTTGTAATCAATCAGTTCGCACGGCAGCAACACCCAGCCTTTATCCGCCGCGCCGTCAAAATGACAGAAGCGCTCATACAGCAGACGGGTTAATTTCGCCGGGAAGCTGACAGGCGGTGCATCGCTCAAGCGATCATCTGCGTGATAACTGATACCCGCTTCGGTGGTATTGGAGAAAACAAAGCGAATATTTGGATCGTGCGCCAGTGCCAGATACTCATCGAACTGACGGTACACATTAATTTCACGGTTTACCGAACGGATCAGACGCGGTTCGCGAACGGCCTCGCCCTGTTCGTTCAGACCACGGATAATGGTGGTGTACAGCCCATCCTGAGTGTCCAGCGCGGGCGGGAAGTCGGAATCGATCGGGCGAACAACGACAATGCCCGCATCCAGATCGGTGTGCTCATTCAGTAAATCCAACTGCCAGTCGACGAAAGCGCGCAGGAAATTACCTTCACCAAACTGGATAACACGATCCGGGTGTTGACGGCCGGGGAAGTTACGACGATTTAACGTTTGCATTAACAGGCTACCTTAAGACAAAAGACCGAGACATCGAGAACCGCGGCGTAAGCCCCCTTGGGAATCTTACTGCCGCGCCCCTCGCGTAATTCACACCTGACGACGCCGTGGAATTACAGCTCGATAGCAAAATAGTTTTTAGCGTTATCGAAACTGATGTTTTTCACCATTTCGCCCAGCAAAGGCAGATCGGCTGGCGCTTCGCCATCTTCCACCCAGCGGCCAATCATCTGGCACAGGATGCGGCGGAAATATTCATGACGGGTATAAGACAGGAAGCTGCGGCTATCGGTCAGCATGCCGACGAAGCGGCTCAGCAAACCAAGCTGCGCGAGCTGGGTCATCTGACGTTGCATGCCATCTTTCTGATCGTTAAACCACCAGCCGGAACCGAACTGCATCTTGCCCGGCATCCCTTCCCCCTGGAAATTGCCGATCATCGTGCCGAGCACTTCGTTATCGCGCGGGTTCAGGCAGTAAAGGATGGTTTTCGGCAGCAGGTTTTCTTCATTCTGCTTACTGAGCAGGCGCGACAGTTCCTGAGCCAGCGGACGGTCGTTGATGGAGTCGAAGCCCACATCCGGCCCCAGCAGTTTGAACTGACGCAGGTTATTGTTACGCAGTGCGCCAATGTGGTACTGCTGAACCCAGCCGCGACGAGCATACTCCGCCCCCAGCCAGACCAGAACACCGGTCTTGAACTGTGCCACTTCATGCTCGCTCAGCGTGTCGCCTGAAAGACGACGCGCCAGAATACTGTCCAGCGTTGACTCATCCGCTTCGGCAAACATCACGACATCCAGCGCATGGTCAGACACTTTACAGCCGTGTGCCGCAAAGTGATCCAGACGCTGGGTCAGTGCCGTTTGCAGATCTCTGAAACGACGAATGTCGGTGTCAGAGACTTCACCCAGTTTCGCCATATAGTCGTTGAAGGTTGCCAGTTCAATGTTGAACGCTTTGTCCGGGCGCCAGCTCGGCAGCACTTTGATAGAGAAGCTTGAATCCTGAGCAACGGTTTTATGGTGGCGCAGATCGTCAATCGGATCGTCCGTCGTACCAACCATTTTCACGTTCATCTGCTGCATGATGCCACGCGCGGTAAAGTCATCACGCTCCAGCATGGCATTACAGCGATCCCAAATGTCTTTTGCCGTGCTCGGCGAGAGCAGCGTACCAGTGACGCTGAACGGACGACGCAGTTCCAGGTGTGTCCAGTGATAAAGCGGGTTGCCGATGGTGTGCGGCACGGTAGCGGCCCACGCTTCAAATTTTTCCCAGTCGCTGGCATCGCCCGTACACAAACGCTCAGGCACGCCGTTAGTGCGCATTGCACGCCACTTGTAGTGATCGCCTTTCAACCAGATGTCATACAAATTTCTAAAGCGGTAGTTTTCGGCGATCTGCTCAGGCGGAAGATGGCAATGGTAGTCAAATATCGGCTGGTCGACGGCATACTCATGATAAAGACGACGGGCAAATTCACTGTCTAACAGAAAATCTTCACTCAGAAACTGGGGCATGTTTTCTTCCTTACCGTGCTTCTTGTGCACCAAATTAGTTAACCGTTAAAAGATATCACACCAATTATGCGCGACATCTCACAGTATTTGTGAGGTCATGATCGCAAAAATGTAACAATCAGTACAATAACTCAGCACCTGTCGCTTAAAACCGTTTATCCCTCTCGATTTCAGCGAGAAATTCTTTATTCAACATAAAAAATAATGGTTTTTTGATATCACTCAACCCTTAAAAGATGTATGACAAATTATTATGGCGCTGCCTTAAGCAGGGATTCAATCGCTATCTCACAAAGAAAAGGGTTTTCCTGTTCAGAACAACAACAAAACGTGTCGTACCACATTACAAGACACTTCACACCGTGAGGCTACTCAAGAGCCACACTGTGTTTTTATTGACTCAAAGAGAAAGTTAAATACGTAAAATCAAATGATTACAATGGCGCATGATCGGCCTGGTGACCACTGGAACAGTACTGGGATACCTGACGCGTAATGCAATTTCTGTCGCCGCCCCGACGCTACAGGATCAATTGCATATCACCACACAGCAATATTCTTACATCGTTGCAGCCTACTCAGCTTGTTATACCATTATGCAACCCATCGCTGGTTATGTACTGGATCTGCTGGGGACTAAAATCGGCTATGCGATGTTTGCCATTCTGTGGGCCGTCTTCTGTATGGGTACCGCGCTGGCGAACAGTTGGGAAATGGCCTTTATCATTACCGGTGCGCTGAGCATGGTGTGGGCCATCTGCTGGCTCGTTTTCTATAAACATCCTAAAGATCAGAAAAAACGTAGCGATGAAGAGCGCGACTATATTCTTAGCGGGCAGGAAGCGCAGCACCAAACCAATAACGCAAAGAAAATGTCAGCATGGCAAATCCTGCGTAACCGTCAATTCTGGGGCATCGCCCTGCCACGCTTTCTGGCTGAACCCGCCTGGGGAACGTTCAACGCGTGGATCCCGCTATTCATGTTTAAAGCCTACGGCTTTAATCTGAAAGAAATCGCCATGTTCGCCTGGATGCCAATGCTGTTCGCCGATATCGGCTGCATTCTGGGTAACCACCTGCCGATGCTGTTCCAGAAATATTTCAAAGTGAACCTGATCGTTTCCCGTTAGCTGGTGGTGACGATGGGGGCGATACTGATGATTGCACCGGGAATGATCGGTCTGTTCTCCAGCCCTTACATCGCCATCGCGCTATTGTGTGTCGGTGGTTTCGCGCACCAGTCGCTGTCCGGCGCGCTGATTACCCTTGTCATCCGACCTATTTGGCCGTAATGAAGTGGTCACCGCAGATGAAACATAGAAAGAAGCCAACCAGCACTGATAATCCCTGTATTATCCTGACTCATCCGGTATGATCGGATACCGGGTGAATCACCTCCCCCCGCAATAACACACTGTGATAACTGTGACCGCAACATTGGTTGCTGCTATGATTAAGTGGTATAACAAATCATCCCTCAAAGATTAACGAGATAGACACTCAGGCCCTAACGTGGCACATGGACCATCATCTCTCTAGAGTAGACATCATCATGGCACTCACTGAACCCCGACGGCTATACCAGCAGTTAGCCGCAGAATTAAAACAGCGCATCGAAAGCGGTATGTATCAGGTTGGCCAAAAATTACCGGCGGAACGCTATATTTCTGAAGAAATGAATGTCAGCCGCACCGTGGTGCGCGAAGCGATTATTATGCTGGAAGTCGAAGGGTACGTTGAAGTACGCAAGGGTTCTGGCATTCACGTTATTTCCAACCAGCAGAAGAACCCATTCATTAATAGCGGCGATATTGAATTCGTCGCCGCTGGCCCATTTGAGCTATTGCAGGCACGCCAACTCATTGAAAGCAACATTGCTGAATTTGCCGCCACGCAGGTAACCCGTCAGGACATCATCCAACTGATGGAAATTCAGGAGTACGCGCGTCAGGAAGATCGCTTTCGTGATTCTCAGTGGGATCTCAAATTCCACGTGCAGGTCGCGCTGGCAACACAAAACTCCGCCATGGCGACCATCGTCGAAAAAATGTGGAGCCAACGGATCCACAATCCTTACTGGCGCAAACTGCATGAACACATTGACGACAAGTCGATCGAAAGCTGGTGCGAAGAGCACGATCGCATCCTTAAAGCGCTGATTCGCAAAGATCCTTACGCTGCCAAGCTGGCCATGTGGCAACATCTGGAAAACACCAAACAGATGCTGTTCCGTGCTACGACGGATGATTTCGAGTTTAACGTCGATCGCTATATGTTCGCCGAAAACCCGGTCGTTCACCTCGACCAGATACACGCCGGTAAGTCTTAAAAGCGATTTTGCCCCTTGTTTGTGAACGAGGGGTAACCGTTCTCAGACGACGAGAAACCGTTTGAACAGGTGCGAAAAAGTCAGAAAACGTTGATTTCTGTCAGCGAGTGTAAAATATGGCAGAAATCCCCACTATTCCTCGAAAAATCCCCCTAAAACACCTTAGTTGTCGTAATATTTTCCTGTCTCAGCAACACCTATTTTGTTACAGTTAACGCGTCTTTCTTACGCTTAATCCGTCGCTTTGGATGTAAAGTCAGCCAAGACCAAACAATCCCTACCCGCCTGTTTATCGGGTTCGCAACGAAAAACGAGCATCAAGTCAGACATCAGCGTCACTATCAGGCAGAACAAAACAGAGATCATAAAAAAATCATAATCCTGCGCCCTGATAACACTGTATTCACTCTTATCATGTCCAGAAGCGTGATTGTCGCCAAGGCTAAAATGCAACAGCAGTATTAGGAATACCGGATGGAATTAATCAAAGAACTGTTAAACGCACTCTGGCATCAGGATTTCGATATTTTAGCCGATCCCAAGTTGGTATGGACCATCTACATCTTGCTGTTTCTGATTATCTTTCTGGAAAATGGCCTGCTCCCCGCCGCTTTCCTGCCCGGCGATAGCCTGCTCATTTTGGTCGGTGTCCTCGTCGCCAAAGGCACAATGAATTACCCTTTTACCCTATTTCTCCTGACGACGGCCGCCAGCCTCGGCTGCTGGGCCAGCTACATTCAGGGGAGATGGCTTGGCAATACAGGAGTGGTTCAGGGCTGGCTCTCGCATTTGCCCGCGCACTATCACCAGCGCGCCCACCAGCTCTTCCACCGTCATGGTCTGTCCGCACTATTAGTTGGCCGCTTTCTGGCTTTTGTCAGAACGTTATTACCCACCATCGCAGGCTTGTCAGGCCTGAATAACGCACGCTTTCAGTTCTTCAACTGGATGAGCGGGTTCCTGTGGGTGTTTATTCTGGTTACGCTGGGCTTCGCCTTAGGGAAAACCACGGTCTTTCTGAAATATGAAGACGAACTGATGTTCTGCCTGATGCTACTGCCGCTGGCGCTGCTGTTTATCGGACTGTTTGGATCGCTCTTTGTCCTGTGGCGTAAAAAACGTGACACGAAAACAAATAACGCAGAAAAAGGGAGCTGACCGTGTCAATCCGTTGGTTATTCCCTAAACCTACAGCCAGGAAAGTTGGCCGCACACTGATATTGCTTGCTTTGCCAATCATCGCCTTGACGCAGTCCCAGTCGCTGCGTCATTCCCAAAACGATGCAATGCTGCACATCAAGCCTTATGATGGAGCCGCATTGCCAGATGGCTTTTACGTGTATCAGCGTCTAAATGAAAAAGGGATTGCGATCAAAAGCATTACGCCAGACCAAGGTAGCCTGATCGTTCGTCTTGCCTCGCCAGAACAGAGTATCGCAGCCAGAGATGTCCTGCGTTTGTCACTGCCTAAAGTCACCATTACCGCGAAACAGGCGACAACCCCGACATCGTTCTGGCAGCAGAAACTGACACAGAAACAATCCAAACTGGGGTGACAAAGATGAAATTATCTCCATCTATTCTTGCAGTATCTGTCCTGCTTTCCGGTCACGCGTTGGCTAATACCACCAATCCGGTGGAAACCTGTCAGCAGAAAGCGCAGGATATCCAGCGCCAAATCGATGAAGCGCGTAAGCACGGCAATCAGAATCGTATCAATGGGTTAGAAAAAGCGCTGGACAGCGTGAAAACCCACTGTACGGATGCCGGGCTGGCAGAGAAACGTCAGGAAGCGATTGCAGAAAAGCGTAAAGACGTCGCGGAACGCCAGCAGGAGCTGAACGAAAGCCGGCAAAAAGGGGATGGCGCCGAGAAGATCCTCAAACGCGAAAGAAAGCTGGCTGAAGCCGAGCAGGAATTACGCGCAGCGGAACGTGCCGCATCGCAATAACCCATCACTACATATCCTTATAAAATACACAGCTATTGTTTATTTTATACTCAAAAAGCAAATCACTAAAATTTACAGCGGGTTATCAGAATTGTCCGTACCCATTTTGGGCGGCATAAATTTCAGCTTCAGCTATAGTTAATTCTCAGGTTTAAAACATGAAGGGTTATTAATATGGCTAAAGATCAAAATTCTGAGTACCTACGCGCCGAATTGAAATCACTGGCGGATACGCTGGAAGAAGTATTAAGTACCTCCAGCGATAAATCTAAAGCGGAACTCGACAAGCTGCGGAATAAAGCAGAAAACGCGCTGAAAGAAACCCGTAACCGCCTAAGCGATACTGGTGAACGTATCGCTTCCCACACCAAAGAAGCCGTTGAATCTGCGGACGACTATGTGCGCCAAAACCCGTGGACCGGTGTCGGCATCGGTGCCGCTGTCGGCGTCGTGCTTGGCGTCCTGCTGTCTCGTCGCTAATTAGCGGATTGCTATGACAGATAAATCAAAACAAGGCCCCGCAAGCGGGGTCATGGCTTCTGCTCAGCGCATCATTTCCATTATTGTCAGTATGGTGGAAAGCCGTGTTCGACTCGCCGTAATTGAATTAGAGGAAGAAAAAGCCAATCTGATTCAGTTGCTGATTATGGTCGGTCTTACGCTGCTTTTTTCCGCTTTTGGCATTATGAGTCTGATTGCGCTGCTCATCTGGGGCATTGACCCGCAATATCGTCTCTTTGCACTGGGGTGTATCACCGCCACCTTGCTTGGACTAGCCCTGATAGGTGGCATCTGGACACTCCTGAAGGTGCGTCGTTCTACCCTGCTCAAAGCAACGCGTAAGGAGCTGGCAACGGACAGATCGCTGCTGGAGGACGATCCTAAATGAGCCAGCGTCAGCAGCGAGACAGAGAAAAAGCCCAGCTACTGCGCAAGATACAGCAGCAGCGGCTGGATTTATCGGCAGGTAAGAAAAACTGGCTGGATACCACCGCCCGTTACGATCGCGGCTGGCAAAGTCTGATGCAGTGGCGCAAATACTGGATCGTTGGTTCCAGCCTCGTAGCGATCTATGGCGTGCGCCATCCCAGTCGTATGATTCGCTGGGGACGCCGTCTTGTCGGGCTATGGGGGACATTCAGGCTTGTCCGCAAAACGTTTGACCCACGTCCGTAATCCTGCCTGTCACATCGGCGATCTGCTTTTTCTATACGCCATTTTTCACTTCAATTTTGTCTAACGCGCTCACGCCATTGCAGCGCGTTCTTGCATCATTAACTGAACATCAATTTTTCTGAAATAAAGCAACAATTATACTCGCTGGTAGCCTAAATCATCTCTCTATATTATCTGCCCATAACCTGATGGCAGGCCATGTTTCCAGACCATACCTGCCACAACAAACACAACAGGGCGATATAGCCCACAACAAAATCAATTGGAGAGATGATGAAAAATTTAGAAAGCACAGTACTGCTGGTTGCACGTATCTTAATGCCGATTCTGTTTATCGTTGCAGGTTACGGTAAGTTGGGTGATGCCTATGCGGGCACACAACAATACATGCAGGCGATGGGCGTACCGGCCTTCCTGCTGCCGCTGACAATTCTGCTGGAACTGGGTGGTGGTCTGGCGGTGCTGTTCGGCCTGTTGACGCGTACCGTTGCACTGTTCACCGCGGGCTTTACGCTGCTGACCGCACTGATTTTCCACACTAACTTTGCGGAAGGCATGAACCAAATGATGTTCATGAAAAACCTGACCATCGCTGGTGGCTACCTACTGTTGGCGGTAACGGGCCCAGGCGCATTCAGCATCGACCGCCTGCTGGGCAAAAAGTGGTAAGACGAGCCTTTTCCGGCCTGTACTACACTTAATAGTCGAATCACAAATTAGACGGCAAGCATAAAAGGCTTGCCGTCGTTTTATCATCACACACGAACGGGAGGATTTATGGGACAACTGGTTGACGGCGTATGGCACGATACCTGGTATGAAACCAAATCTACCGGCGGCCACTTCAAGCGTTCAGAATCCGCATTCCGCAACTGGGTCACGCCCAATGGTGCCCCCGGCCCCACAGGCAACGGTGGCTTTCCTGCCCAGTCCGGTCGTTATCATCTCTATGTTTCGCTCGCCTGCCCGTGGGCGCACCGCACGCTGCTTATGCGGCAGTTGAAGGGATTAGAGAATCACATCACGGTTTCGGTGGTTCATCCGCTAATGCTCGATCACGGCTGGACGTTCGGCACTGACTTTGACGGCGCGACGGGAGACTCGCTCTATCAGCATGAATTCCTCTACCAACTCTACCTGCATGCCAAACCGGACTACAGTGGCCGCGTGACCGTGCCAGTCCTATGGGACACCGAGCAGCACACCATTGTCAGTAACGAATCCGCTGATATCATCCGCATGTTGAATAGCGCGTTTGATGGCATGGGCGCAAACGCAGGGGACTATTACCCAGAAGCGCTGCGCGCTCGGATTGATGAGTTGAACGGCTGGATTTACGACAAGGTCAACAACGGCGTTTATAAAGCCGGTTTTGCAACCAGCCAGTCGGCCTATGATGAATCAGCAACGACCGTTTTTGCCGCGTTATCCGATCTGGAAACTATTCTGGCAAAACAGCGCTATCTGACCAGTGATCGGTTAACCGAAGCCGATCTGCGCCTGTGGACGACGCTGATCCGTTTCGATCCTGTGTATAACACGCATTTTAAATGCGATAAATATCGCCTGAGCGATTATCCCAATCTGTTCGGTTTTCTGCGTGATATTTATCAGATGCCTGGCATCGCCGATACCGTCGATATGGCGCATATTCGTCACCACTACTATCGTAGCCACGGCACGATTAATCCGCATGGCGTGATTTCGCTGGGCCCAGAGCAAGATCTGAACCAGCCTCACCACCGTGATAAGACGTTTGTCAGTTTATACTGAGATGTTGTCGATTAGCGATAAAGTGAAGGCAAGGTGTAGAGCGACACCTTGCCGTAGAAAAGTGGGGACTCAGGGCTGGTTAAGCAGTTTTGGAATTTCACGCAGGAACCAGGATTTCGCCTCGCCCATGCTGTCTCGCCGCCACGCCATAATAATCTGGCTTTCCATCTGATGTTCCGGCCCAATAACCAGCAAACGCCCTTCGGCAATATCTTGCGCCACCATCGGATAAGGTATTGTCGCGACGCCTAAGCCAGCCAACAGCGCACGCCGCTTATCATCCAGCGAGCTCACCGTCAGACGCTGCTGTTTGTCGAGCAATTGCACGGTCAGCACCGGACGTTCGCGTGCAGTATCCGCCACCGCAATCCCGCGATATTTCACACGAGTGGCATCCGACAGCGGCTCAGGTTCCTGATGAATGGGGTGTTCAGGGCTGGCGACATACACGTTATTCATCGTGTACAGTTTGCGGGTATTCATTTCGGAAGACGCACGAAAATGCATGTCCGGCGCAATCACGATATCGGCACGCCCTTGCTCAAGACGTTCCCACGCCCCCGCCAGCACTTCCGTCAAAATTGATACTTGCGTATTCGCTTTAAGCGCCAGCTTATCGATTAATGGAAAAAGCCGCTGAGTCGGAATAAGCGCTTCAGTGACAATCGTCAGGTGCGTTTCCCAACCTCGCGCCAGTGCTTCAGCATCTGTCGTGAGCTTATCCGCAGCTTCCAGCAGGATACGTCCGCGTTCCAGCAGCATGCGCCCGACATTCGTGAATTTAGTACGATGCCCGGAACGATCGAACAACACCACATCTAGCTCTTCTTCCAGTTTCTGCATGGTATAGCTCAGCGCCGAAGGCACCCTACCCAACTCGTCTGCCGCAGCGGCAAAGCTGCCACGACGATCGATCGCATCCATCACCCTCAAGGCTTCCAGCGTCAATGCTCGTTCTTTCGCCATCTTGGTACTCATTCAGGAATTTTGAATATACCCACCAGATTAACTAGCTAACAATCCAACGTCTACACAATTACTATCGGTTTAATAAATAATTATCTGGGGGGATAAAAATTATGATCACACGAAGAGCAGCGGGGCAATGCGGCCAAGCCGACTATGGCTGGTTGCAGGCACGCTACACCTTCTCTTTTGGTCACTATTTTGACCCACAATTGCTGGGCTACGCTTCTCTGCGCGTGCTCAATCAGGAAGTATTAGCGCCGGGGGCATCATTCCAGCCACGCACCTACCCACAGGTTGATATTCTGAACATTATTCTTCATGGCGAAGCTGAATACCGCGACAGCAACGGCCGCCACGTTCAGGCCAAAGCTGGCGATGTTCTGTTGCTCGCGACTCAGTCGAACGTCAGCTATAGCGAACATAATATCAACGCCAGTAAGGCTCTGACGCGTATGCAATTGTGGCTGAACGCCTGCCAGAGCCGTGAGAACAGTCCATTACAGCGTATGGAATTGGATTCATCAAGTCATACTCTGCTTGCTTCGCCAGAAGGTGAACAGAACAGCCTGCAACTGCGCCAGCAGGTTTGGATCCATCATGTTGATCTCCAGCAGAATGAGCAAAGCACGATCGCGCTACAGGGGAATCAGGCATACCTTCAGTTGATCCATGGTTCAATGGTGGTAAAAGGCGACCAGCACAGTGAAGCTTTACACTGCGGCGACGGAGCCTTCATCAAAGAAGAAACCACGTTGACGCTACAAGCAGAAGCACCGTTACGGGCGTTGCTCATCGATCTGGTCGTGTAGTCTCCCTGTTCGTTGTTTTCGCAGGAAAACGCTGCCAGTTCGGCGTTTTTATTCAGTCGTGGTAAGATATCCGTCTTGTTCCTCAATGCGTCAGGATGATATGACAATGGATTCAACCAAACAGGACAAACTTCTTGCCCAGGCTGAACAGATTTGTCAGCAGCGCGCCGTGCGTCTCACGCCGCAGCGGTTAGAGGTCTTACGCCTTATGGCACAGCAGTCCGGTGCTATCAGCGCTTATGACCTGCTGGATCTGCTGCGCGTTTCCGAGCCTCAGGCGAAACCGCCGACCGTCTATCGCGCGCTGGATTTTCTGCTGGAACAAGGCTTCATTCATCGAGTCGAATCAAACAACAGCTACGTGCTGTGCCACCATATCGAAGACCACAGCCATACGTCGGCTCTGTTCATCTGCGACCGCTGCGGGCAGGTCACGGAACGTCAAACCGAAGGTGTGGAAGAAATATTACGTAGCCTGGCACAGCAGTCGGGATTTACGCTACGCCACAGCGTTGTGGAAGCTCACGGGCTGTGTGGCGGCTGTCAGGAAGTGGCAGCGTGCAATCAGCCGGATCATTGCGATCACGACCATACGGTTCCGATTAAAAAACGTTAGCGCTCATTGATGGAACCTCCCGTGTGGCAAGGGTTTTCTAGATACAAAAAACGATAGCCTCGAGGGCTATCGTCCCTTTCTGCGGATAAGTATCGCGTTCGCTACCAGTGATATTTGTGGTGCTCTTCCCAGTGTTTCACTTCTTTCTCTGCCGCTTCTTTTTCGTACCCGTAACGCTCTTGGATTCTCCCCACCAGTTGGTCACGTTTACCTTCGATGACCGTCAGGTCGTCATCCGTTAATTTGCCCCATTGCTCTTTCGCTTTACCTTTAAACTGTTTCCAGTTACCGCTGGCTTGGTCTTTATTCATAAGAATCTCCGTACCTTAGGTGTATTGCGCATCAAGGAATCGTGACTACCGACGTAGGCGCCAGTGTCAGATAAATAGGTTAATTCAGTAAGCAGCATCATCGTGTGAATCATCATCGTTTTCTTCGCCACTGTCTCCCTTGATTACCGGGCTAACCTAAATGTGCTGGCTAATGATCAATCACAAAATGATCACTTAAGATAAAAATGCTTACCTTAATAAAAATTATAGCCGAATATTTCACTTAAAATAAAAAACAAGGAATCTGTAACTAGTATGAGCACACAGAAAAGAAATACGCGGTAGAAAGCAGTGAAAAAACAGGCGGTAAGAAGAGCTGGAGAAAACTCACGTGAAATGTAACTAAATGTATACTGCTAGCAGATTAACACATGGAGCACTTAACACATGAAGCGATTAACACGCAGAACGCGATGCACTGAACTGGACAGATGAGCAGTGCATCTCTGTGAACCGTCAGCTCCAGTCGCTGTTGCGAATGACGCCAACCGCTAAGCCTTCTATAGAAAAACTTTGCTCACTCAGGTCGACAACAATCGGGGCAAACTCTTCATTTTCAGCGAGAAGGTGCACCATATTACCTTGCTTTTTCAGGCGTTTTACCGTCACTTCATCTTCAATGCGTGCCACGACAATCTGACCGTTGCGCACATCTTCCGTTTTATGTACGGCCAGCAAATCACCATCCAATATACCGATATTTTTCATCGACATGCCGCTCACCCGCAGCAAAAAATCTGCGCAGGGTTTGAACATAGCAGGGTCAACCTGATAGTGACATTCAATATGTTCCTGTGCCAGCAGAGGCTCACCTGCGGCCACACGACCAACCAGAGGAATACCCGCTTCTTCTTCCATCAGCAGACGAATACCGCGAGAAGCGCCTGAGACAATTTCAATCACGCCTTTACGCGCCAGCGCTTTTAGATGTTCTTCAGCCGCATTGGGAGAGCGAAATCCCAGTTGTTGAGCAATTTCCGCACGCGTTGGCGGCATTCCGGTCTGCGCAATATGATCGCGGATCAGGTCATAAACCTGCTGCTGCCTTGCTGTTAATACTTTCATTCCGCCCCCTGGTTGTTTATACAGTCTTGCTGTGAGTATATACAGGTAAGCCACAATTGGGAATGAAGATATAGACAAAGCCTCTGACTTTTATTCATTTATGCGTACCGTCAGGCAAAATGTTGCCAGAGGATGCTGCCCCACACGACAGCAGCTAACAAGATGGCAACAAAAACAGCCGCCGATCCGATATCTTTCGCCCGACCAGATAATTCGTGGTGCTCAGGGCCAATGCGATCAACAACGGCTTCAATGGCGCTGTTAGCCAGCTCAAATAGCATAATCAATACCACAGACCCGATCAGCAGCAGCTTCTCAACCAGCGTAACCCGCAGCAAACACGCAATAACCACGCCGACAATCGTCAATATGGTTTCCTGACGAAAGGCCACCTCATGCTGCCACGCCTGCTGTAGTCCCTTAAGAGAATAACCGGTTGCCTTAATAATCCGGGTCATCCCCGTTGCTTTATTCATTTATCCTCCGCTATTTATGCAAAATAGTTCGCATTTTAACTCGCCTGTGTTGTCTCATCACCACAGATCTCCGCTGCAGTTTCTGGTATCCTTGCGGCGCATTGCTAACAAGAGGCTCCAAGTTGTTATGTCAGGCTGGCGTAAAATTTACTATAACTTATTGAATATTCCGCTGAAACTGCTGGTTAAAAGCAAAGTTATTCCCGCAGATCCAGTGACCGAGCTGGGGTTAGATCCCTCACGTCCTATACTCTATGTTCTGCCTTACAACTCTCAGGCGGATCTCTTGACGCTACGTGCGAAATGCCTGGCATTGGGCTTGCCCGATCCCTCGCAATCGCTCGAATTCAATGGCGTCGAACTCCCTAGCCATGTCTTTATTAATGACGGGCCGCGCGTTTTCCGCTATTACGTTCCCAAACAGAAATCTGTCAAACTGTTCCACGATTACTTGGATCTGCATCGCGCCAATCCAGATTTAGACGTGCAGATGGTGCCAGTTTCCGTGATGTTTGGGCGCTCTCCAGGTCGGGAAGGCCACTCTCAGGCCACACCGCATCTGCGATTGCTAAACGGCATTGAGAAATTCTTTGCCGTCCTGTGGTTAGGGCGTGACAGTTTTGTCCGCTTCTCCAGCCCAGTGTCGCTGCGCTATATGGCGACCGAGCATGGCACTGACAAAACCATAGCCCACAAACTGGCGCGTGTCGCGCGTATGCACTTCTCCCGCCAACGTTTGGCGGCAGTTGGCCCGCGCTTGCCGGTACGTCAGGAGCTGTTTAATAAGCTGCTGGATTCCAAAGCGATCAAGAAAGCCGTAGACGATGAAGCACGCAGTAAGAAGATTTCCCATGAAAAAGCGCAGCAGAACGCGATTGCGCTGATGGAAGAAATCGCCGCTGACTTTTCCTACGAGGCCGTGCGTCTGTCGGATCGCGTTTTAAGCTGGACGTGGAACCGCCTTTATCAGGGGATCAACGTCCATAACGCCGAACGCGTTCGCCAGTTGGCGCAGGATGGTCACGGTATCGTCTATGTGCCCTGCCACCGCAGCCATATGGACTATCTGTTGTTGTCCTACGTCCTGTACCATCAGGGCTTAGTGCCGCCGCACATCGCCGCAGGCATCAATCTTAATTTCTGGCCCGCAGGCCCGATCTTCCGTCGTCTTGGCGCTTTCTTCATTCGTCGTACCTTCAAGGGCAACAAGCTGTATTCCACGATTTTCCGTGAATATCTGGGTGAATTGTTTGCCCGCGGCTATTCGGTGGAATACTTTATGGAAGGTGGACGTTCGCGCACGGGTCGTCTGTTGGAACCTAAAACCGGTACGCTAGCCATGACCATTCAGGCCATGCTCAGAGGCGGCACGCGCCCTATCACGCTGGTGCCGATTTATGTCGGTTACGAGCATGTGATGGAAGTCGGCACCTATGCGAAAGAGCTGCGCGGCGCGGTGAAGGAAAAAGAAGGCTTTATGCAGATGGTGCGTGGTTTACGCAAACTACGCAATTTGGGCCAGGGTTATGTGAACTTCGGCGAACCGCTCCCGCTGACCACCTACCTGAACCAGCATGTTCCGCAATGGCGTGATGCGATTGATCCCATCGAAGCACAGCGCCCAAGCTGGCTCACGCCGACGGTGCAGGATATCTCTATGGATATCATGGTACGCATCAATAATTCTGCGGCAGCAAACGCGATGAACCTGTGTTCGACGGCCTTGCTGGCATCGCGCCAGCGCTCGTTGACGCGCGAACAAATGCAAGAACAGCTGGATTGCTATCTACAACTGCTGCGCCAGGTTCCTTACCACAAGGATATTACGGTTCCCAAAAAGACAGCGGATGAACTGTTGGAACATGCGCTGAGCATGAACAAGTTCGAAGTCGAGAAGGACAGTATTGGCGATATCATCATCCTGCCGCGCGAGCAGGCCGTTCTGATGACGTACTATCGCAATAACATCCAGCATCTGTTGGTCTTACCGTCGCTGATCGCCAGCATCGTCATCCATCATCGCCGGATTACGCTTGCCGACGTCGTGCGACAGATCGCACTGATCTATCCGCTGCTGCAATCCGAACTGTTCCTGCACTATTCCAAAGAACAGTTAGCGGGCGTGCTCGAAACATTAGCTAATGAATTGGTTCGACAGCAGTTGCTATGCAGCCGTGACGGTGAACTAGCTATCAACCCGCCACGTATCCGCACACTGCAATTGCTGTCAGCAGGCGTGCGTGAAACGCTGCAACGCTATGCGATTACCCTGTCTTTACTGTGTGCAAATCCAGAAATCAACCGCGGCACGCTGGAGAAAGAGAGCCGGAATATGGCGCAACGCCTGTCCGTCCTGCACGGTATCAACGCCCCTGAGTTCTTTGATAAAGCCGTGTTCTCAACGTTGGTCGCCACCTTACGGACAGAAGGGTATATCACCGACAGCGCGGAAGCGGCGCAAGGCGATATCGTAGCGATCTACAACATTCTCGGCGATCTGATCAACCCGGAAGTGCGTTTGACTATTGAAAGCGCCAGCTCATCTACTGAAATGGAAGCCGATAGTCAGGCAGTGGAAGAGACAACACTGGAATAGTCAGGCTGGAAAATGGCGGATAATACGCCGCCATCAAGCCGCAGATGTGCTTAGCGTTGCAAACACATCGAGATATTCAGCCATAAAAAAAGCAGCGAGAAATCGCTGCTTTTTTACTTCTGATGTTCAGCTTACAGGCCAAACAGCACACCAATAAATATCGCCATTCCCGCATATTTATTATTGTGGAACGCCTTAAAACAGGCATCGCGCTCGCGACCGGCTGTGAGTATTTGCTGATAGACAAACATCCCACCAGCCACCAGAAGCGAAATGTAGTAGGGGGTTCCCAATCCGCTGATCTTTCCTAAAATCAGCAGCAGCGCCAGCATGCTAAACTGCAATAATCCGATGATGAGATTGTCAAAGCGGCCAAATAGGATCGCGGTGGATTTCACCCCGATCTTCAGGTCGTCATCGCGATCCACCATCGCATATTGGGTATCGTAGGCACCCGTCCAGCAGATATACGCCAGAAACATCATCCAGCAGGTCGCAGGCAGGCTTTCACTCACCGCAGCATACGCCATCGGAATCGACCAGCCAAACGCCGCGCCCAGCACAAACTGAGGAAGATGGCTGACCCGTTTCATAAACGGATAAACCCATGCCAGCCCCAGCCCTGCCACGGACAGCCAGATCGTCATCGTATTCAGCGTCAGTACCAGACCAAACGCCAGCAAGACCAGAACGACAAACAACACTTTGGCAGATTGCTCGCTCACTTCACCGCTAGGCAATGGACGAGAAGCCGTGCGTTTTACATGACCATCAAAATGGCGATCGGCATAATCATTGATGACGCAGCCCGCCGCACGCATTAAGAACACCCCGGCGACAAACACAAAGAGCGTCCACGGTGCGGGTGCTCCCCCACCCGCCAGCCACAGCGCCCATAGCGTTGGCCACAGCAGCAACAGAGAACCTATCGGTTTATCAATCCGCATCAAGCGACAATAAGCCAGCCATTTCCCTGCTGTAACACTTCTTTCCAAGGATTTATCTCCTCAAATTACCTGCCAACCTTCATCACCCGGTGTGTAATAAACCGGTGATTCCGGTAAGAAAAGCTCAGTCAACAGTAACGGATGACCCGAAAGGCACAAGCGGGAACGCCGCGCCCATAAACCTTCGCAGCATCCGGTATGAATGTAGTCACGCGTCAGCGATTTTTGCCCAAACAGATAACGACCTAACGGCTGGTTGCCTATTTTCGTCAACGCTGCACCTGCCCCCTCAAGCGTCTGTTGCGTGACAATCGTTCGGCCAAAAAGCCAGGGGCGATCGTCACCATACAGCACGACTTCACGTAGCCAGTAGCACTCACTATACGGTAGCTGTTCGCGCTCTTCGCCCAGCATTTGTGGCGTAATGAATCCCTCACGACAAAGCGTAACCCGCAGTTGGGCACAATATTTTTCCAGCCGCTGCGTCATGGAACGGGTTTCCATCAGCCAGTTACCAATGTGCTCAGGCAATACCGAAGGGGGTTCAGTAAACCAGGATATGGTGCGCAGAAGCGTTGACGCATCGTCAGACATTTCCCTACTCCCGGACAGGGTTACTTTGTAGATAAAAGCATTCGTAAATAAAGTAAGCGTCCCTATTGTAGCGCAGAATGCCTCTCTGGTAACACGCTATAAACCAATTCATCCCCGATGTGGCAACATTTCGGCAATGCAGCGGGATGCGTAACACCCATAGCGGTGCCCCTTTACTCATTTATCAGGTAATCGGCAAACGCAAAAACGCTCACCCCAGTAATTCATTGAATTGATTAACATTGAATTGATTAAATAGAAACGAAGCGCATAAAAAAAAAGCACCACCCGGTATCACGACCGGATAGTGCTCTTTAAAAAACAGGAAAGACGCGCTTCTGTAACCTGACCCTTGTCGCCGGAAAACGGCTGCCGGCGACAATGACGTCAGATTACATCATGCCGCCCATACCACCCATGCCGCCCATACCGCCAGCAGCACCTAAGTCAGGCGCATCGCTTTTCGGCAGGTCGGTTACCATACATTCGGTGGTGATCATCAGACCCGCAACGGAAGCCGCGTATTGCAATGCAGAACGGGTTACCTTAGTTGGATCCAGGATACCGAAGTCGATCATGTTGCCGTATTCTTCCGTTGCCGCGTTGTAACCGTAATTACCTTCGCCCGCTTTAACGGTGTTCGCCACCACAGATGGCTCTTCACCCGCGTTGGAAACGATCTGACGCAGAGGCGCTTCCATCGCACGCAGCGCAACTTTGATACCCACGTTCTGGTCTTCGTTCTGAGCAGACAGAGAAGCCAGCTTAGCCGCAACGCGAACCAGCGCCACGCCACCACCAGCCACCACGCCTTCTTCTACCGCGGCGCGAGTCGCAGCCAAAGCATCTTCAACGCGTGCTTTCTTCTCTTTCATTTCAACTTCAGTTGCTGCGCCCACTTTGATAACGGCTACGCCGCCAGCCAGTTTAGCCACTCGCTCTTGCAGTTTTTCACGGTCGTAATCAGACGTCGCTTCTTCAACCTGCTGACGGATCTGAGCAACACGGCCCTGAATCGCCGCTTCTTCACCCGTACCATCGATGATAGTTGTGGTGTCTTTGTTGATGACAACGCGTTTTGCCTGACCCAGATCTTCCAGCGTTGCTTTTTCCAGCTCCAGACCGATCTCTTCAGAGATAACCGTACCGCCAGTCAGCGTCGCGATATCTTGGAGCATCGCTTTACGACGGTCGCCGAAGCCCGGTGCTTTCACCGCAGCCACTTTCACGATACCGCGCATGGTGTTAACCACCAGCGTTGCCAGTGCTTCGCCTTCAACATCTTCAGCAACGATAACCAGCGGTTTGCCCGCTTTCGCTACGGCTTCCAGTACTGGCAGCATTTCACGGATGTTGGAGATTTTTTTGTCAGCCAGCAGGATGAACGGGCTTTCCAGTTCTACCGCACCGGTTTCTGGCTTGTTGATGAAGTACGGAGACAGGTAGCCACGGTCGAACTGCATACCTTCAACCACGTCCAGCTCATCTTGCAGGCCGGTACCTTCTTCAACGGTGATAACGCCTTCTTTACCCACTTTGTCCATCGCTTCGGCAATCATTTTGCCTACGGTTTCGTCGGAGTTAGCAGAGATGGTACCAACCTGAGCAATCGCTTTAGAGTCAGAGCACGGTACAGACAGTGCTTTCAACTCTTCAACTGCGGCGATAACGGCTTTATCGATACCGCGCTTCAGATCCATCGGGTTCATGCCCGCAGCAACAGCTTTCAGGCCTTCAGTGATGATAGCCTGCGCCAATACGGTTGCGGTCGTGGTGCCGTCACCTGCTGCGTCATTCGCTTTAGAGGCAACTTCTTTCACCATCTGCGCGCCCATGTTCTCAAACTTGTCTTCCAGCTCGATTTCACGCGCAACAGATACGCCGTCTTTAGTAATGGTCGGTGCACCGAAGGATTTATCCAAAACTACGTTACGGCCTTTCGGACCCAAGGTAACCTTCACTGCATCAGCCAGTACATTTACGCCGCGCAGCATTTTTACGCGAGCGTCATTACCGAATTTTACGTCTTTAGCTGCCATGGTGTATTTCCCTTAAATTCGTTCAGTTCAGATGATTACGCGCAGTTACGCTTCAACAATTGCCAGAATGTCGCTTTCAGACATGATCAACACTTCTTCGTTATCGATCTTCTCTGCCTTCACGCCATAGCCATCATTGAAAATAACGATGTCGCCAACTTTCACATCCAGCGGCTTCACTTCGCCATTTTCCAGGATACGTCCGTGACCTACGGCCAGAACTTCACCGCGGGTAGATTTACCAGCAGCGGAACCAGTCAGTACGATACCGCCAGCAGATTTTGACTCGACTTCTTTGCGCTTGACGATCACGCGGTCATGCAATGGACGAATATTCATTGATAGCTCTCCTTTGAGAAAGTCCATATCGGTTTAGGATAAACGCCGACGATGTCTTGCTTATGCTTTCCATCATTGGCCTTGTGGTGTTCTAAATGGGGACGTTTCACCGCCCTTCAAGAGAGAAAATGCATTTTTTTTGCGTTAGACGGCCACTTGCCGCTGACGGCAGAAAAAAAACAAGGATTATCAGTATGATAATCCTTATCTGTTTTTCAGTTCATCGTGACGTTAACGGTCATCACGATCGTCACGATGTTCAATATTTGCTCTCCCACCATCCTTGCGCTGGTATTCCCCTTCAAAGGTGTTACCGCCAGAAGACGACGCCGTGCCGGGGCCAGAACGCCAGATATGCAGGTGAGGCATCAGTTTGAGTGTCAGGCTTTTTTGCACCGGTGGCAGCAGAAGCAGCAACCCCAGAAAGTCAGTCAGGAAACCCGGAATCAGAAGCAGGAAGCCCGCCAGCACCAGTGACACGCTTTTAACCATTTCAGCTGCCGGGCTTTCACCTGCTGCCATTTTCTGCTGCATCTGCACCAGCGTTTTCATCCCCTGATTGCGCACCAGCGAGACCCCCACGCAGGACGTGAAGACCACCAGCAGCAGGGTCATGGCGACGCCCAGCACTTCAGCCACCTGAATAAACAGCGATATCTCGATGTAAGCCAAAAGAAAAATAAGTAATAACGGTAACCAGCGCACCCGGTTCTCCTGTGTGTTTTTACGCGTACTGTTTTAATAAAAACATGCGTTAATAAGAACGTGTTAAGCCCATCGCGATTGAAAACCCTGTACGCGTTACTGCCCATCGACTTTACTACCAATGGATTAGGCAAAATGCGCGCCCTGCTCTGCGATCCGGCACATCGTAATTTACTAAAATGGGGGCAGCTTTGCGCATCTTCAAGCCGCCGCCACACGATTATGGTTCTAACATCGTGACTCGTGACTACAGTCACAGTTCATTTACCGTAGCAGTAGAGAACGCCAGTATAGTGATCTAAACACCTGTTTTTCGCTGTCGTAACGACATATCCTCACGGCAATGGATATATGGTTGGTCAAACATCCCAAGACTATTGCCGAGATAAGGCGGTTTATCCGAGAAATACACCAGCCCACAACGTCTAGTCATATCACTAGTCGCACAACAGGATAGGCACTCTCATGTCAGAAAACATCCGTATTGAAGAAGACCTGTTAGGCACCCGAGAAGTTCCCGCAGACGCGTATTATGGCATTCATACGCTGCGCGCCATCGAAAATTTCTACATCAGTAACAATAAAATCAGCGACATCCCCGAGTTCGTGCGCGGCATGGTCATGGTGAAGAAAGCTGCGGCGTTGGCGAACAGAGAACTGCAAACTATCCCGAAAAAAATCGCCGACATCATCATCCGTGCCTGTGATGAAGTGCTGAATAACGGAAAATGCATGGATCAGTTTCCGGTAGATGTCTATCAGGGGGGCGCTGGCACGTCGGTCAATATGAATACCAACGAAGTATTAGCCAATATTGGTCTGGAACTGATGGGTCACCAGAAAGGCAAATACCAGTATCTAAGCCCCAACGATCATTTGAACAAATGCCAGTCCACCAATGATGCCTACCCCACCGGATTTCGTATCGCGGTCTACGTGTCCATACTGAAGCTGACGCAGGCGATAGCGAAGCTGAGCGATGGCTTCGAGCATAAAGCCAAAGAATTTGAAGACGTGCTAAAAATGGGGCGAACCCAGTTGCAGGACGCGGTGCCAATGACGCTCGGCCAGGAGTTTCATGCGTTTAACGTGCTGTTGCAGGAAGAAATCAAAAACCTGCTGCGCACGGCGGAACTGCTGCTTGAAGTCAATCTGGGGGCTACCGCGATCGGTACGCGTCTGAATACGCCAGACGGTTATCAGCAATTGGCGGTGCATCGTCTGGCGGAAGTCAGCGGCCTGCCGTGCGTGCCAGCAGAGGATTTGATCGAAGCGACATCAGACTGCGGCGCCTATGTGATGGTACACAGTTCGCTGAAGCGTCTGGCCGTGAAGCTGTCGAAGATCTGTAATGATCTTCGTTTGCTCTCTTCTGGCCCCCGTGCGGGACTGAATGAAATCAACCTACCGGAGCTACAGGCGGGTTCCTCGATCATGCCCGCCAAGGTTAACCCTGTCGTGCCGGAAGTCGTCAATCAGGTGTGCTTCAAGGTCATCGGTAACGACACCTGCGTCACCATGGCATCGGAGGCCGGGCAATTGCAGTTAAACGTGATGGAACCGGTCATCGGCCAGGTAATGTTTGAATCGACCCACATTCTCACCAATGCCTGCTACAACCTGCTGGAGAAATGCGTTAACGGCATCACCGCGAATAAAAGCGTGTGCGAAGCCTATGTCTTTAACTCCATCGGCATTGTGACGTACCTGAACCCGTTCATCGGCCACCACAACGGCGATATCGTCGGCAGAATCTGCGCGGAAACGGGGAAAAGCGTGCGCGATGTCGTACTGGAGCGCGGCCTGCTGACCGAAGCCGAGCTGGATGACATTTTGTCCATCCAGAACCTGATGCACCCGGCGTACAAAGCTAAACGCTATACCGATGAAAACGAGCTGCCCTAACACCGACATCTAATTCCAGCAGGCACGTCCGTTCACGAAGAACCGCGTGCCTTTATTTTTTGCCGCCCACAGGCATAAGAATAAGTTATGAAATTTTTATTATTAATTAAGGAGCATAGTCATGCTTGGTCTTGAGTTGTTTATCGTTCTGCTCGCCATCTATTTGGGGGCACGACTGGGAGGCATCGGCATTGGTTTCGCCGGTGGCCTGGGAGTGCTTATTCTTACGCTGGGGTTTCAGATAAAGCCCGGCGTCATTCCTTTTGATGTCATTGAAATTATCATGGCCGTTATCGCCGCCATTGCCGCCATGCAGGTGGCGGGCGGAATGGATTATCTGGTCAGTCTGGCGGAGAAACTGCTGCGTAAGCATCCGAAATACGTCACCTTTCTTGCACCGCTGGTCACCTACTTCATGACGATTCTGGCTGGAACCGGGCACACCGCGTTTTCCACCCTGCCTGTTATCGCCGAAGTTGCCAAGGAGCAGGGGATTCGCCCTTCTCGCCCGCTTTCGATTGCCGTCGTTGCCTCGCAAATCGCCATTACCGCATCGCCAATCTCTGCGGCAGTGGTGTTTGTCGCCGGTATTCTTGAGCCGCACGGGGTCAGCTATCTGCTGCTGTTAGGTATTTGTATTCCTACCACGCTGGCAGCTATCCTGCTGACGGCGATTGTGACCAACTTTCTGGGTAAAGAATTGAAAGACGATCCGATTTATCAGGAACGTCTGAGAAAAGGCGAAACTACGCTGCGCGGGAATAGCCAGCATGAGATCAAACCCGGTGCCAAGCTGTCCGTGATGCTGTTTCTGATCGGTATCGTCGCTGTGGTGCTGTATGCTACCGCAATCAGCGGCACCGTCGGGCTGATTCAGAACCCGGTTCTGCCGCGTAACGAAGCCATTGTGGTCTTTATGCTGACCATCGCCACGCTGATTTGTATCACCTGCAAAATCGACACCGCGCGCATCCTTTCCGCCAGCACGTTTAAGTCTGGTATGAGTGCCTGTATCTGCGTGATGGGCGTTGCCTGGCTGGGCGATACCTTTGTTAAAGCACACATTTCCGATATTCAGGACACCGCAGGTGCGCTGCTGCAAAGCTACCCGTGGATGCTGGCCGTTGTGCTGTTCTTCGCCGCCACGCTGCTTTATTCCCAGGCAGCAACGGCAAAAGCGCTGATGCCTGCTGCGCTGCTGTTGGGCGTGTCTCCGGTCACGGCTGTGGCATCTTTTTCCGCCGTTTCCGCCCTGTTCGTTCTGCCGACCTATCCTACCCTGCTGGCGGCAGTGGAGATGGACGACACGGGCTCAACGCGCATCGGTAAGTTTGTGTTTAACCACTCCTTCCTGATTCCGGGCGTGATGGCGATTACGCTGTCGGTAATATTTGGCTTTATCCTCGGCAGCATCCTGATCTAAAGATTCCCCTTCAGACAGACCTTCGTGGATCGACTTGGCCCGTCGATCCGCATCATTTCCTCACACAAATAAAGCGAGGTATAGTGTGGCTCTGGTTGTCTGGGATTTTGTTCATCTGACACGGAGGATATGATGTCTAACCGCCCGCTTTGCGCTGCCGTCGTCATATTATGTACCGCACCTGACGACGCCTGTGCGCAACAGCTTGCTCATTCGCTGCTGGAAATGCGGCTTGCCGCCTGCGTCACCCTGCTACCTGGCGCACGTTCGCTCTATTACTGGGAAGGCAAGCTCGAACAGCAATCAGAAGTACAAATGCTGATAAAAAGCGACACCTCACATCAGCAAGCGCTGCTGACTCATCTGAAACAACAACACCCTTATGATACGCCGGAGCTGTTAGTTCTGCCGGTATCCGGGGGCGATAGCGATTATCTGACATGGCTCAACGCATCTTTACGCTGATTTTCCTGTTATGGACGGCTTTTGGCACACCCAGTGTGGCCGCCTCTTCTTTCGAGCAGAAGCTATTTGGCAACAGCACGACATCGCGCTTTCTGCCAGTCGATGACGCTTTCGCCTTTGAGTTTCAGCAGCAGGGGAACCGGCTCAATCTGCGCTGGGACATCCATCCCGATTACTACCTGTACCGCGCGCAAATCAAGATCGAAGGAAACGACGCCACGCTCGACAAGGTGGAACTGCCACAGGGCGAAAGCCATAACGACGAATTCTTCGGTCAGGTCTTTATTTTTCGGGATCGATTGGCGCTAGCGGTTCCAATTGAACGGGCTGAAAACGGCGCGACGGTTAAAGTCACCTATCAAGGCTGCGCCGATGCAGGTTTCTGTTATCCGCCGGAAACGCACGTCGTTCCTCTCAGTCAGGTGCTGACTAACGCAGGTACGGATGCACCGCTCAATACCCCATCAAGCCAAAGCGCACCACCGCAGAGCACGCCGATGCCATTCTCACCGTGGTGGGCGCTGTTGATTGGTATTGGCGTTGCCTTTACTCCCTGCGTCCTGCCAATGTACCCGCTGATTGCCAGTCTGGTGCTGGGCAGAAAAGAACAGCTGACGCCGCGCCGCACGCTGCTGCTGTCAATGACTTATGTTCAAGGCATGGCGCTGACCTACACGCTGCTCGGGCTGGCTGTCGCTGCCGCCGGATTACGCTTTCAGGCAGCGCTCCAACATCCTTATATTCTGATTGGCTTGTCGGTGATGTTTGCTGCGCTGGCGCTGTCAATGTTTGGTCTGTATACGCTCCAGCTCCCGTCATCGGTACAAACCCGGCTGACAGAGTGGAGCAACCGTCAGCAGGGCGGTTCTGTCACGGGGGTCTTCTTCATGGGCGCACTGGCAGGGCTGATTTGCTCTCCCTGCACTACGGCGCCGCTCAGCGCCATCCTGCTTTACATCGCCCAGAGCGGCAATATGCTGGCAGGCAGCGGCACACTCTACCTCTACGCGCTGGGCATAGGCTTACCGCTCATTCTGGTCACGCTGTTTGGCAATAAACTGCTGCCACGCAGCGGCCCGTGGATGCAGTACGTTAAGGAAGCGTTTGGCTTCATCATTCTGGCACTGCCCGTCTTCCTGCTGGAACGCATTCTGGGGGAAATCTGGGGAATCCGCCTGTGGAGCGCGCTGGGTATCGCCTTCTTCGGCTGGGCGTTCATGCTGACGCTGCGCAGCAGTAAAGGCTGGATGCGCGGCGTGCAGCTACTGCTGCTGGCAGGCGTAGTAATCAGCGCCAAACCGCTACAAGACTGGGTATTCCCTCCAACGGGCGTGGCGCAACCCCACACATCGGCACTGAACTTCACCCCTGTCGCCAATATTGCCGATCTCAACAGCGCGCAGGCAAAGAGCACTCAGCCTGTTATGCTCGATCTTTACGCAGACTGGTGCGTAGCCTGCAAAGAGTTTGAGAAATACACCTTCAGCGCCCCCGCAGTGCAAAGCCATTTATCGCGCATCACCCTACTACAGGCGGATGTCACCGCCAATCGCGAAGAACAAAATGCGCTGCTGAAAAAGCTACAGGTTTTAGGCCTGCCGACCATCGTGTTTTTTGACGCACAGGGGAAAGAGATCCCCGGCTCGCGCGTCACCGGTTTTATGAATGCTGAACAATTTCAGGAACATTTGCAGAAGTTCAGCCCATAAACGACACTTTCAATTCGCTTGTTGTGCTTCTGGAGGAGACCTAATGCAACGGGAAGACGTTCTTGAACATGCGCTTACGCTACTGGAGCAGCACGGTTTTGCCATGACGACGCTGGATATGCTGGCGGAGAGGCTCGGGGTTCCGGTAGAAGAACTGACGCCATTCTGGCCGGATCGGGAAGCGCTGTTGTACGACAGCCTGCGTCACCATAGCCAGCAGGTCGATACCTGGCGGCGCCAACTGCTATTGGACAACGAGAAAACCATTGAGCAGAAGCTACTAGCACGCTATCAAGTGCTGTATGAATCGGTGAACAAACAGCGCTATCCGGGCTGCTTGTTTATTGCGGCGTGCAGCTTCTTCCCTGATATCAATCACCCCATCCATCAGATTGCCGAACAGCAAAAACTGGCGTCTTACCAGTACACCCACGATTTGCTGGAAGAACTGGAAACCGACGATCCAGAAATGGTGGCACAGCAGATGGAATTGATTCTGGAAGGCTGCCTGAGCAACCTGCTGGTCAAGCATCAGGCCGCCAGTATCGCCACCGCTCAGCGGCTGGCAGAAGATGTGTTACGTTTTGCACTGTGTCGCAAAAACGGCGCACTCACCTGACTTCAGGCACAAAATGCGATAAAGCCCGTATTTTGGCTGAAAAGTCGGCAGTCAGCAGGGTTTTCCGCGCTTTCGTTGATAAACCCGTTGACGCCGTGCAGCCAATACGGTTTAATGCGCCCCGTTGCCCGGATAGCTCAGTCGGTAGAGCAGAGGATTGAAAATCCTCGTGTCCTTGGTTCGATTCCGAGTCCGGGCACCACTATTCTATAAATGGACGTCAATCGACGTCCATTTTTTCTTTTAAAGTCAACATATTATTGACTCCAGCCCTTCTCCCACCGCTATCTGACTTTCATCGGCAAGCGTCATCATTTGATGGTATATTCGTTGGTATCTTTAGTTCGATACGATTTGTACCATCAAAAGAGGGGGTGAATGATGGCTCTCACTGATGTCAAAGTAAGAAATGCCAAACCCGCCGATAAGCCTGTAAAGCTCACAGACAGCAGCGGCATGCATCTTCTGATTCATCCGAATGGGTCCAAGTACTGGCGTCTGCAATATCGCTTTGCAGGAAAGCAAAAGCTACTGGCTCTGGGGGTTTACCCCGCTGTATCACTTGCCGACGCACGTCACCGCCGTGATGATGCCAGAAGATTAATTGCTGCTGGTATTGACCCATCTGAAAAGAAAAAATCTGATAAAGTTGAACAAAGCGGCACACTGGCTTTTGAAGCAGTTGCCAGAGACTGGCATGCAAGCAACATCAAATGGTCAGAAACACATGCTGAAAGGGTGATGAACAGCCTGACCAATCATGTGTTCCCTGTCATTGGTAAACGAAACATTACTGACCTCAAAACCCGTGACCTGCTTCAGCCAATCAAGATGACTGAAAAATCAGGTCATCTCGAAATTGCAGCCCGTCTACAACAACGTATCACCGCAATCATGCGATATGCTGTCCATAACAGTCTTATCGAGAGTAATCCTGCTCAGGATTTAGCTGGAGCCATTGCAACAGCAAAAAGGGTTCATCGTCCTGCTCTTCCTTTTGAACGCATTACAGAGCTTCTCAGCCGCGTTGAGAGCTACAGAGGAAGACCGCTTACCCGTCTTGCTGTTAAGCTAACTTTGCTAACTTTCGTTCGTTCCAGCGAACTACGTTTTGCCCGCTGGTCAGAAATTGATTTCAAAAATGCGTTGTGGACCATTCCTGCAGAGCGTGAGGAGCTTCTGGGAGTGAAACACTCCAGCCGTGGCTCCAAGATGAAAACGCCTCATCTCGTCCCATTGAGCCGACAAGCCGTCTCTATTCTGAAAGAGATCCAGAATCTCAGCAAAGATCCGAAAATTATTTTTACGGGCGATCACTATGCAGATAAGCCTATGAGTGAAAACACGATCAACAACGCTTTACGAAAAATGGGCTATGACACCAAAACAGAAGTTTGTGGTCACGGTTTCCGTTCTATGGCCTGTAGTGCCTTGATTGAGTCAGGCTTATGGTCAAAAGATGCTGTTGAACGCCAGATGAGCCATCAGGAGCGTAACAACGTTCGCGCTGCTTACATCCATCTTGCCGAACATCTGGATGAGAGAAGGCTGATGTTACAGTGGTGGTCTGATTATCTTGATGCCAACAAAGACGATATGGTTAGACCATTTGAGTTTGCCCATAAAATAAGTAGTCGGAAAAGCCACGGATGACCGGATACTGAATAAAATAAAAATAAGGAAATAAAATATGTCATTATCACAATTCCAAATTATTCAATCATTAGGAAAATCTTTAGAATGGCTGCAACAAGAATTATCATGGGGTGTTTCTGCCCAAGAACTTAGCCATTTAACGGGAAGGATTGGTGAATTGTATACAGCTATGTATACATATGGCCAAATGGCTTTAGAAAATAACCAGCATGGGTATGATGTAATTAGTTCAGAGGGGGAGAGAATATCAGTAAAAACGATAACTACAAGTAATCACGTATCATTTACAAAATCAACATTATCATATGTTGATAGGATAGTAATTTTAGAAATAAACACTACAGATTTAGAAATAAACATATTAGTAGACTCTAAAAAAGAAGAACTACTACCATTATTAAGAGATACAAATGGTAAAAAACTGCTTTACCCATTAGGCAATAAGATAAGAGACAAAAATGCAATAAAATCATCAAAAACAAGAGAAATAAAACCACTATCTGAAATGGAAATCAGAGAGGAAGTTTACTACAAAAATCATATAATAAGACAATATGAAAATGGTACTATTGAAGTATTGACCGATGGAATATCCGAAAAAATAACAAAACCAACTTTAATAAAAATAGCAAAAGAATTAAGTGTAAGCCCTATCAACAGTGCTGGTTCTAAGATGAACACTCGACAATTAGGAGATAAGGTAATTAAAAATATTAAAGCGATAATATAATTTAAATTATACTTTAATATCTTATGGCTACCGCGCCCCTAAAACTTTAGGGACTTGCTCAACGCGTCATAAACTCAAAACAAGTTTTAAGTTCATGACGCATTTACATAAAAATCATTTATCCTCCTCCTTCCATGAAATTAATATACTTTCGCCTTTTTTTAATGTTCTAGAATCATCAATATACTGTTTAGTAATTTCTAACAAACCAATAATCTTAGATAAATTATCGTCAATCTCTCGATAATCCATATTTAGGACTTTAGCTACTGAAGCACCTAATTTTATAAGTTTGTTAGCTCTTTCCTTCCTTTCTGATTTTTTATTTCTAGCAACAGCCTGCTTCTTTTTTTGCTTCAACAAAGCAAGTTGTTTTTGATGGTATAAAACTCTATCTTCTATTTTTTCCATATTCCCACTCATACTTTAAAGCCCTTCTTTCTGGCGTTAGAAATAGCCTGCTTTGTCATTTTGTCGAAATGACGCCCAGCTACTTTTATATCATCGCTATGATTTTTCTTTTCAATACATGAAGCACCAACCCAAAAAATAAATACCATAAAAAAACACATCATCAATGCACCAATAATAAACATCGTCAGTTCCTTTTTTGTTTTGTTATTATTCAGTAATATATTTTAGTGCATTTGTCAAAAGGCTTTCTTTGTGTTATTAAATAAACATAAGGAAAGCGACATTGCTTATTTTAAGCCAAGCGAAAGCGAGGCGAAAAATAAAAAAGCAATGCCCACTTACACAAACTAAAGTTTGTAGTGGTCCCTGCGGGGCTAAGGTCAAAATCAAAAGAAAAAAGGTTTACTCATATGGCTATATATAGTTTTCAATGTAAGGTTGTAGCAAGAACAAAACGTTTAAATAATGCTGTGGCTCATGCGGCATATATTAATCGTATTGATCTTGATAATAGCCGTGATGGCTCAAAATGGCGTTATGGTCATAGCAACGAAGATGTATATAAATCTGGTGTTATCCTTCCAGATAAGGCCGATGAAAAATTTTCTGACCCGTCTTATTTATGGAATGAAGTTGAAAAAAAGGAAAATAGATCCAATAGTCGTTTGGCGCGGTCTTTTATTATTGCTTTACCAAATGAGCTAACACCAGAACAAAATAAAAACTTGATTGAAGATTACATTAAAAACCATATGACAAGCAAAGGTATGATTGTAAACTACGCCATTCATATAGATGATACTAATAATTTTCATGCCCATTTGATGACCACTACAAGAGAACTTGATAAATCAGGATTAGAGTTCGCAAAAAAGATCGTTATAGGCAGAACATGGAACGATGATGATTTTCTTGAAGGGTTGAGGAAAGGCTGGGCTGATACAGCTAATACTCATCTGGCAAAGCTTGATCATCAGGTCAGGATTGACCACAGAACACTATCAGCGCAACGTGATGAAGCTATCGAACAATTTGAAATAGCTACCACTGCGGAAGCAAAAGCAGAAGCTTTATCCCGTGCTGTAAGTCTTGACAGACCAGCAATACAGCGTATTTGGCGTAGTAAGTTAGATACAGAAGAAGGCAAGGCTTTACGTGAAGCACAACAAGACAGAAGAGATCTGCAGCTCATTATTGCTGAAGAGACTAAAAGGAGTGTTTTGTCTTTACCACAAGAGATAGTTTTAAATAACTTTACTCCTAAAAAAATAAAATCAAAATCCAAAACAAAAACTACTATTGAGAAAACACGCCCCGCCCCAGAAGCAGTTTTAAAAACTGCTGATAAAGGGGGAGAGATAATAGATCTCAAATATAGTCCTTTTGGTAAGTTAATATTAAACATTCAAATAATGTATAACGAGCACAAGAAAAAATCTATTGGTAAGAAGCTAAATAAAAGAATAAGGAAGATAGAAAAGGCAGACAAAATAGGTGGTGGCAAAGGCGGTTATTTTGCTAGACATTTAGATAATGATTATTTAGTTGAGGATAATATCCAACCTATACCAGAAGAACGCAAGGAAGATGAATATACGAAGCTGCAGAAGTTTTTTGATGATGTAAATAAACGCGGTATTGAGCTAAACAATAAAAAAGAAATGATGCTTAAAGCTGAACAGGAACATAAAAAGATGCTATCACAACAACCTAAACATAAACCAAAAGAGGACGATCAAAATGATAGACACATTAAATATAAATGAGATATCAGAAAAGTATAAAAAAATATTTGATGAAGGATGTATTATTTTAGATGCAGAAACAACTGATCTATATGGTGAAGTAATAGAACTCGCAATAATTAATAATGAAGGTTCTGTTTTGTTCAATCACAAGATAAAACCTAAAGAGGAAAAAATAACACCTACCGCTGAAGCTATTCACCATATATCTATGGAGATGCTAAAGGATGAAAAAGAGTTATCCTTGTATATGGATGAGCTAACAACTATTTTTTCAGATTATAAAAATCTTGTCATATACAATGCTGCGTTTGATCTTGAATGCTTACAGCAATCATTAAGAGCGAATGACGTATCCGAGTTTTTCGATTGGGGTTTCAAATGTCCTGATCTTAATATTGAATGCGCAATGCTTGATTATGCGTATTATTATAATGAGTATAGCTATTACTTTAATGATTATAAATGGCAAAGATTAGAAGTAGCGGCAAGAAGATTTGACTTTGATTTTACTAACATCACACCACATAGAGCGTTAAGCGATTGTTTAATGACGCTACACGTCATAGAGTCAATGGCTAAAAAGAGAAGCGAGAAATTTTATTCTCTTGCTGATTTTTTCAATAAAAAAATATAGCAGGATACAAATATGTATTTCTTTTATTTTTTAAGCAATTATTGCGGTGGGATTTTTTATTCTTTACAGATCTAGTTTAACTTATTTTTTATTGGTGCCTCATGAAATGGCACCTTACTATTTTATATTTTTCTGTTCTGGTTTTTCATATTCTTTTTTTATTTAATTTTTTTTACTAGTACTACTAGAATTTTATCCGCTTAGGTTCTGGGGTTTTAGATGGCGACTTTCAGTCGTAGTAGTTTTCCGTCAGGAAAACTTAGTTTTTCTTTAAGCATTCCCCCCCTACCCCCCACGCCAAAAATGGAAAGACAGAAGATGCTCATTGCGTCTTGAAAATATTCAGAACGTTTCCATTCTGATACTTCCCCCACGACCCACGCAAACAATACCATTGTTATTTTAAAACACTTCTCGTTTTACTAAAGAAGCTATACTAATGTTCTAAAAGACTTTAGGTATTGCGATTCAGGTTGGCAGCTACGTATCACCCGGCACTGCCACAATAACATAAGAATCGCCAATCACTTGAGGAACCTTCATTCTTACACCTGATACAAGCAGGTTTTAACGTTATTGCTTTTGAGGATTAAAAAGGATTCTGGAAATGGTATTTAAAAGACTTGTAAAAAGTTGGGATTTAGATTTGACAAATATAAGTTGATTAGATAATACTTTATTTATATTTGTAATCACGTTCCTGTTTAACTGATTACAAGACTTAAAAAAGTCAGCGAAAACTTTTTTAGTCCTTAAAAAGTCAGATCTTAAATCTGGCTTTTTTTGTATCTTCATTTTTTATAGATCTCTATATATCACCTGTCAAGCATGAATAAATAATATTTTTAACACCATGATCAATTAGACAAAACCAATAAATAAAAAAGGCCAGATAAAGTATGTGATTCGCAGACGCTTAATGCGTTAAACAGTATGAATAAGTAAAACTGTTTTCAATGCCATTCATGACAATCCCTCCAAACAACAAAAGACAACATATTTAACTCATAACCAATTGTTTAAATTAAAAAAAACAACAAAATATAATGACAATATGATGTTGTCATAAAAAAATCATTTAAAGTCACATAGTTAGAATGCAATGACAACAAATTATTGTTTTTAATTGATTTTTTCATAAGCCATATAATAAAATGATGGTATATCCGTTGGTATAAATGAGGTTTATATGAAAAAATATCAATATAATTATACTATTAATATATATTGCGGGTGCGAGTCCGGCACCACCTTTCCTTTTTTATGCTTCCTTATCAATCCCTATATTGTTGCGATTCAATA